>UQMO01000001.1 GCA_900542125.1 uncultured Collinsella sp.
ACGAGATTCATGAGCGTCTCGTGGGCTCGGAGATGTGTAAAGAGACAGCGGTCAGACGCGCCGCCGCGTTTTGTTTTTGTGCCGTATAATGACCGTTACCTATGACGCGATACAAAAGAAAGGTGTTTGCCCATGCAGGCACAGAAGGCGGAGGGAACCCGCGACCTTATCGGCGCCGAGATGCGCGCCTGGCAAAAGATGCAGCAGATTGCGGCCGGCGTGTTCGAGCCGTTTGGTTTTAAACCCATCGAGACGCCCGCGATCGAGCAGGTGGACGTGTTTGTCCACGGTATCGGCCAGTCGACCGACGTCGTGCGCAAGGAAATGTTCCGCGTGTTCAGCGGTGCCAACCTGGAGCGCGTCTTTACCGAGGGCACCGACACCAAACTCAAGCCCAAGCAGCGCCTGGCCCTTCGTCCCGAGGGCACGGCCGGTGTGGTGCGCGCCGTCGTGGAGAACAACCTGGTGCCCCAGGGCTCCACGCCGTTTAAGGCGTACTACGCCGAGGCCATGTTCCGCGGCGAGCGTCCCCAGAAGGGCCGCCTGCGCCAGTTCCACCAGGTGGGCATCGAGTGGCTCGGCGCTCCCGATCCGGCGGCAGACGCCGAGTGCATCATCATGCTCATGGAGTTCTACAAGCGCCTGGGCTTCGATCTTTCCAAGCTTCGTCTGCTCATCAACTCGATGGGTGACGCCCAGTGCCGTCCGGCTTACCGCGAGCAGGTTAAGCAGTTCATCCTCGATCACGCAGACGAGATGTGCGACGAGTGCCGCGAGCGCGCCGAGCTTAACCCGCTGCGTGCCTTCGACTGCAAGAACGACCATTGCCGCGAGATCATGGCCGAGGCTCCGCTGATGGGTGACAACCTGTGCGACGAGTGCCGCGAGCACTACGAGCAGGTCAAGCGCTATCTGGATGCCGCCGGTATCGAGTATGTCGAGGATCCCACCTTGGTGCGCGGCCTGGACTACTACACCCGTACTGTCTTTGAGGTCGAGGCCCCTGGCGCCGGCGTCGGCTCCATCGGCGGCGGCGGCCGCTACGATGGCCTGGTCGAGCTCGAGGGTGGCAAGCCCACGGCGGGCGTCGGCTTTGCCGTCGGTTTTGAGCGCGCCCTGCTGGCCCTGCAGGCCTTTGGCAGCGATTTGGGTGCCGATGAGGCCCCGTGCGTCTATGTCGCCAACGCCGGCAAGGAACTGCGCCAGAACGTCTTTGCCATTACGCAGGAGCTTCGCGCCGCAGGCATCGTGACCGAGGCCGACTATCAGGGCCGTTCGCTCAAGGCTCAGTTTAAGCAGGCCGATAAGGTAGGCGCCAAGCTCATCCTGGTCCTGGGCGGCGACGAGCTTGCCGCCGGCAAGGTCAAGGTGCGCGACATGGAGAGCCATGAAGAGGTCCTTGCCGATCTGGCCAACGTCGTCGAGGCGGTTCGCGAGCGCCTGTAGCGTATGATTTTTGAGCTGCGGGTCCGCTAACACGTCCCGCTTGCGCCGAGCGATTGTTACGGGGGTGTTTCGCATTTATGCGGAATGCCCCCGTTTGTGTATGCCGTCCACCGAGAAATACGACCATTTAGAGCAAAAACCCTTGCAATGCAGAAAATACTTTTGTGTGGTAAAGCGCAATCAGTGTCGAAAGTATTTCTCAAGCGCCTATAATGAATACCGCATGTTACGTGCATAGAAGGAGGAATGGGAGGAAACGTGGCTGAGAACCTAAGCAACCAGTCTGTACCCGAAGCCGCGGCGCGCGTCGCTGCCGTGGTCAACCGCCTCGTTAACCGAATCGGCTCGAATGCCGAGTCCAGGGAGCGTCTCGCCGAGATCGAGATCCCCGAGGAGCTGCGCGACAATCTGGCGTTGTTCCTGCGCCTGGAGCGTCGTGTGCTTAGCGAGTATGATCCTGAGATCGCGGACCTGTTCGACAAGATCCTGTCGGCCGAAATTGTGGCCAATGCCGGCAACCCCGGTACGCGTGCTGCCGACGAGGCCGTCGACGAGCAGGGCGTGCCTACTGCCGATGAGTCCACCGCCGTGGCATTTCGTGAGGTCGTCGATCTGATCGACAGCCTGCCGCTCGATAAGCAGCAGGTCATCGTTCGCGCCTTTACGAGTTTCTTCCATCTGGCAAACCTGTCGGAGGAGAACTACCGTGTGGCGCAGCTGCGCGAGCGCGAGGCCGGTGCGTCGACCGATACCGAGGTCGATCCCGCCAACGAGCTCACCGTCGCCTATCACCAGCTGGTGAATGAGCTGGGCGTCGAGGGTGCCAACGAGCTGCTCGACAAGCTCGAGTTCCACCCTGTCTTTACCGCACATCCCACCGAGGCCCGTCGCAAGGCCGTCGAGGGCAAGATTCGCCGTATCTCCAACCTGCTGGAGGAGCGTCCGCGTCTGGGCGGCTCCGACCTGGTGGAGAACGAGCGCCATATGCTGCAGGAAATCGACGCCCTGGTGCGTACGAGCCCCATCGCGCTCAAGAAGCCCACGCCGGTCGAGGAAGCCGATACCATCATCGACATCTTCGATAACACGCTGTTCGACGTTATCCCCGTCATCTATCGTCGCTTTGACGACTGGGTGCTGGGCGACAAGGCCGGCACCGTGCCGCCGCTGTGCCCGGCGTTCTTCCATCCCGGCAGCTGGATCGGTTCCGACCGCGACGGTAACCCCAACGTCACCGCCAAGGTGAGCCGTGAGGTTGCCGCCAAGTACTTTACGCACATGGTGCTCAAGCTCGAGGACAAGTGCCGCCGCATCGGCCGCAACCTCACGCTCGAGGCCACCTACAGCAAGCCTTCTGCCGAGCTCATCAACCTGTGGAACCATCAGGTCGAGATGAGCCCTCGGTACACGGCCCGCGCCGAGTTGATCTCCGAGCACGAGCCGCATCGCGCCGTCATGCTCGTCATGGCCGACCGTCTGAACGCCACCGTGCGCCGTATCACAGACACCATGTACCACAGCGCCGACGAGTTCCTGGATGACCTGCGCGTCGTCCAGCGTTCGCTGGCCGCCTGCGGAGCCGTCCGTGCTGCTTACGGCCCGGTCCAGACCATCATCTGGCAGGTTGAGTCCTTCGGCTTCCACATGGTCGAGATGGAGTTCCGTCAGCACTCCGTGGTGCACGCCCGCGCCCTCAAGGATATCCACGAGAACGGTATCCATGGCGATCTGCAGCCCATGACGCGCGAGGTCATCGATACCTTCCGCGCTATCGGCTCCATCCAAAAGCGCTACGGCAAGAAGATGGCGCACCGCTACATCATCTCGTTCACCAAGAGCGCTCAGCATGTGGCCGACGTCTTTGAGCTTGCCCACCTGTCCTTTGCACATGAGGAGGATGTTCCCGAGCTCGACGTGATCCCGCTGTTCGAGCAGCTCGAGGACCTCGAGGGCTGTGTCGACGTGCTCGACCAGATGCTTACGCTGCCCGTGGTGCAAAAGCGCCTTGCCCAGACCAACCGCCGCATGGAGGTCATGCTGGGCTATTCCGATTCCTCCAAGGATGCCGGTCCTACCACGGCCATGCTCGCGCTGCACTCCGCGCAGGAGCGCATTGCCAAGTGGGCCGAGAAGAACGATATCGACCTGGTGCTCATGCACGGTCGCGGCGGTGCCGTGGGCCGTGGCGGCGGCCCGGCCAACAAGGCCGTGCTGGCGCAGCCCAAGGGTTCGGTCAACTGCTTCTTTAAGCTCACCGAGCAGGGCGAGGTCATCTTTGCCCGTTACGGCAACCGCACGCTGGCTCAGCGTCATGTTGAGTCCGTTGCCGCCGCAACGCTTTTGCAGTCGGCCCCGAGTGTCGAGAAGACCAACACCGAGACCACGCAGAAGTTCTGGGATATGGCCGAGAAGCTCAACGCCGCAAGCCACGAGCGCTATCTTGACCTGCTGAACACCGAGGACTTTACACCGTGGTTCTCGACCGTGACGCCGCTGACCGAGGTCGGTCTGCTGCCGATCGGCTCACGTCCCGCCAAGCGCGGCCTGGGCGCCAAGTCGCTCGACGACCTGCGTACTATTCCGTGGATCTTCAGCTGGAGCCAGGCGCGCATTAACCTGGCCGCTTGGTACGGCCTGGGTACCGCCTGCGAGCAGTTTGGCGATCTGGACCAGCTTAAGGCCGCCTACCAGGAGTGGCCGTTCTTCCGCACCTTTATCGACAACATCGAGATGTCGATCGCCAAGACCGACCAGCGCATCGCCAAGATGTATCTGCACCTGGGCGATCGCCAGGATCTGTCCGAGAAGGTCTTTACCGAGATGCAGCTCACGCGTAAGTGGGTCCTTGCCATCGTCGGTGACGAGTGGCCGCTGCAGCGTCGTCGCGTGCTCGGCTGTGCCGTTCGCGTGCGCAACCCCTACGTCGACGCTCTGTCCATCGCCCAGGTCCGCGCCCTTCGCGAGGTGCGTATGAACCAGGACGAGATGGCCGAGGAGAAGAAGGCTGAGTACATGAGCCTGATTCTTTCGACTGTGACCGGCGTCTCGGCAGGTTTGCAGAACACGGGGTAATCGATAGCCCTGTAGTCGTCCGGGCCCGCCATTAGTTTGCTTTTAGGCACGTCCTCGGACATGCAAGAAGCCCTCGCTGCGCACTTCGTGCGGCGAGGGCTTCTTGCGTCCTGCGGAGTGTGCCTAAAAGTAAACTAATGGCGGGCCCTACGATGTCCGGTCTTCTGCGGATTACGGGCTGAAGAAATATAGCGCGCTTCGCGCGTTTGGAAAGGGCTTCGTGCTGCGGAATGCATTCAGAGGGAAACCCATCGGGTCCTTTCGTCCTCGGTTTACGGCGGATCAGCCGCTGGGTGAGGGTGGTGCTTGGGGCGACGTGCAAAAAACGGAGTTTTCAGCAGCTAAAGATTGATGCATAAGGCTGTGGGTGACGTTCGCGGCCCTTGTTGATGCTTTTGCACGACGATTGGGCTTTGGCGACGATCATATATGGCTGGTTTCTCGCCGCATGCTATCCAGATGGGTCGAGCCATGAGGACTATCTACTTTTCGAAAGACTTTTGGCACCAAAATCTTATCCCGCGATGCTGAATACTCGCAAAAATGCACGCTCCGGAGGGTACCACCCTGTTACGACTAGAAATCCATGCGCTATTTTATGCAATAAATTAACGCATTTATGCAAAATGGCTTACGTGCGTACGTCTCGGGCTAGATGTTTGCCTCGGCGCTGCGTAAATCATCCTGTCTATAGTGTCTTTGACAGGCGGCTGCGGTCCCGTTTGGGGTCGCGGCCGTTTTGTTGTGGGTCAAATATGAACGTTGTGTTAATGAGTCGGTGGACGGTGGTGTTTTTCGGTGAGCGGCGTATCCTTCCAACGGTTTATCTAGTGTGTCAGTTGAAAGGAAGAGGGCGCTCGTCATTGTTTGAATGTGAACTGCCGTTTGACCACAAGACGTTGCATCTGGAGCTCGAGGATAAGAACTTCGCGGGTGTGATGGAAGGTCATCAAAACGAGTTTAAGACCACGAAATCGCAGGAAGAGCTGGTAGAGGAGTCGCTTGCCAACCCTTATGGCTCGCCTTCACTCGAGGAGCTTTGTGCTGGCAAGAAGGATATTGTCATCATTAGCTCCGATCATACGCGCCCCGTTCCCTCGCGTGTGACGATGCCTATTCTGCTGCATCACATCCATTCCGCTGCGCCCGAGGCGCGCGTTCGCATTCTGATTGCTACGGGTATGCATCGTCCGTCGACGCATGAGGAGCTCGTCAACAAGTACGGCGAGGAGATCGTTGCCAACGAGGAAATCGTTATGCACGTCGCGACTGACGACAGCATGATGAAGAAGATCGGCACTCTGCCTTCCGGTGGCGAGTGCATCATCAACAAGATTGCTGCCGATTGCGATCTGCTGCTTGCCGAGGGCTTTATTGAGCCGCACTTCTTTGCCGGTTTCTCTGGTAGCCGCAAGTCCGTCCTGCCTGGCATCGCCAGCTACAAGACCATCATGTACAACCACAACGGTCAGTTTGTGAATGATTCCCATTCGCGTGCTGGCAACCTGTGCCACAACCACGTGAGCGAGGACATGTTTGCCGCCGCCGAGATGGCTCACCTTGCCTTTGTGCTCAACGTGGTGCTCAACGGCAAGCACGAGGTCATCGGCTCCTTTGCCGGCGATATCCACAAGGCGCACGAGGCTGGCTGCGAGTTTGTGAAGAGCCTTGCCGGCGTTGAGCCCGTTGAGTGCGAGATTGCCATCACCACCAACGGCGGCTACCCGCTCGACCAGAACATCTACCAGGCTGTGAAGGGCATGTGCTCTGCCGAGGCTACGCTTCCCGAGGGCGGTGTGATCATCGACGTCGCCGGCTGTGCTGACGGTCACGGTGGCGAGGGCTTCTATCACAACATCGCCGACAATGATCCGGCAGAGTTTGAGCGCGCCTGCATCGACCGTCCTAAGGACGAGACCCTGCCCGACCAGTGGACGAGCCAGATCTTTGCCCGCATCCTGGCGCATCACCCTGTGATCATGGTTACCGATCTGTGCGATCACCAGATGATCAAGGATATGCACATGACGCCGGTCAACACCCTCGAGGAGGCGCTCAAGCTCGCCTTTGAGATGAAGGGTGCCGATGCCAAGGTGGCCGTCATTCCCGATGGCCTGGGCGTTGTCGTCGCGCAGCACTAGTGCGCGGCCTAAACGAATCGTTTATAACCGACAAGAAAGATAAGGTTTTATGCTTACCAAACTCCTCTGCGAATTCGGCGCAACGGCCCTCATGATCATTTTTGGCGTGGGCGTGCACTGCGATACCGTGCTTAAGGGCACCAAGTATCAGGGCTCCGGCCACATGTTTGCCATCACCACCTGGTCTTTTGGCATCTCGGTCTGCCTGTTTGTCTTTGGCGGCGCCGTGTGCATGAACCCCGCCATGGTGCTTGCCCAGTGCATCGTAGGCCTGGTGCCGTGGAGTAGCTGCATCCCCTTCATGATTGCCGATATGCTCGGCGGCTTTGTGGGCGCCGTAATCGCTTGGCTTATGTATGCCGATGAGTTCAAGGCTTCCGAGGGCGTCGTCGACCCTATTGCCCAGCGCAACATCTTCTCGACCAACCCTACTACCGAGGGCACGAACTATGCTCGCAACTTCTTCTGCGAGGCCATCTGCACCTTCGTGTTCATCAGCGCCATCCTTGCTGCCGCTAGCCGCGCTGGCGAGAACGTTCTGATGCTCGCCATCTGCGTCGGTCTGATTGTTTGGGCCGTTGGCATGGGCATGGGCGGCATCACCGGCTTCGCCATGAACCAGGCTCGTGACCTTGGTCCTCGCATGGCCTATCAGGTGCTGCCGATCAAGAACAAGGCTGACAACAACTGGAAGTACGGCCTGCTTGTTCCTGGCATCGCACCGTTTATCGGTGCCGCTTTGGCCGCGCTGTTTGTGCACGGTTTCTTGGGTATGTTCTAGTCCAAGACTACATAGTGGTCCGCTGGCCGCATGGGGTAACTTCCCAGCGCGTCCTCGGACATGAAAGAACCCCCGCTGCACACTTCGTGCGGCGGGGGTTCTTTCGTCCTGCGGAATGCGCTGGGAAGTTACCCCATGCGGCCAGCTGCGGGGTCTTTGCTGCGCTCGTACAAGCAACCCAACATATATATCTGAATTTGAATTTGGATGGGAGGGGCTTGTTGCTGTTGAGGGGCGTTGAAATGAGGGCGATACTTTGGGAAGGGATGACGCCTTGGGAGGAGGCGTCTATCTGAAGAGAGGCTTTATGGCTGATAAGTAGTCTTTGGCTACGTCGGCCTTATCTGCTTGAAAGTTGTGCCAGGCCCACCATTGGACGGTGGCTACGAAGCTTGAGGCTATGTGGTGTTGTAAGAAGCTGCGGTCCATGGTGGCGGCGGGGCCGTTTGGGTCGGTAGGGACGGTTTCGGCTGCGCGCGACATGATGGTCTTGCGGAGGCAGTCGGCGAAGACGCGTGAGCCGGCGCCGGCTACGAGGGCTCGAACGCCCTGACGGCGTTCCCAGAGGTTGTTGAGGATATGCTCGACTTGCACGAGTGGGTCGTCGAGCGGCGTACCGTCATCGTCGAGGGCGTGGGTGCAGATATCGCTCACGAGCGCGGCGAGTAGGTCATCTTTGCTCTTAAAGAGGCCATAGAATGTCGCGCGGCCTACGTGAGCGCGCGCGATGATGTCTCCGACGGTGATCTTGCTGTAGTCTTCCTCGCGCAGGAGCTCAGAGAATGCCGCGACGATGGCGGCGCGGCTTTTTTCTTTGCGGGCATCCATGGCTATGCATCCACGTAAACGAGCAGACAACGGAGCGTGCCGGAGCAACCCTCGTAGGGGCGCTTGCCGGCGCCGTAGCCGACGGCTTCGATGTGGTAGCGTGAGGGCAGTTGGTCGGACGTACGCAGCGCGGTGACGATGGCGGCGCCCGTGGGCGTCACGAGCTCGCCGGCGACCGGTGCGGGCGTGAGGGCGATATTGCCCGCCTGGCACAGGTTGACGACAGCGGGGACGGGAATGGGCATAAGGCCGTGGGCACAGTGGATGGTGCCGTGGCCCTCGGAGAGCGACTCGACGACAATATCCTCGATGCCCAGGTCATCGAGGCAGATGGCGACCGAGCAGATGTCAACGATGGAGTCGACGGCGCCCACCTCGTGGAACAGGACAGTGTCGGGCGTTTTGCCGTGGGCCTTGGCCTCGGCGGCGGCGAGCGCGGTAAAGATGGCGAGCGCACGACGCTTAGCGCCGTTGCTCATCTGCGAGCCGTCGATGATCGTCGTGACATCGGCCAATGAGCGGTGGTGATGGTGGTGGGCGTGATGGTGACCCTCGTGACCATGGCCGTGGGCCTCATGGTCATGCTCGTGGCAGTGCTCGTGTTCGTGCTCGCCATGATCATGATGCTCGTGCTCGTGCTCGTGCTCGTGCTCGTGCGTGTGCTCAGCAGTTGCCTCGTTGCCGTAGAGCCAAGCCATGTCGTGGTCATGATTCTCCAGCTCGGCCGCAAGCTGAACATCGAAGTCACAGGCGTCGATGCCGTGCTTGTTCACGCGCGTCACGGCAATCTCAAAGCCATCGACCGGCAGCGTGGCGAGCTGTTCGCGCAGGTGCTCCTCGCTGGCGCCCAGGTCGAGCAGAGCCGCGACGGTCATATCGCCGCTGATGCCCGAGGTTCCGTCGATGATAAGCGTGTGCTGATGGTTGGACATGGAATGCTCCTTATCGGGCGCGGGATGTGCCGGCGCTCAGATGATTGATAAGACTTGCCTGGTAGGCGGCACCAAAGCCGTTGTCGATATTGACGACCGAAACGCCGCTGGCACAGGAGTTGAGCATGGCGAGCAGCGCGGCTACGCCGCCAAAGCTTGCGCCGTAGCCCACGCTGGTGGGAACGGCGATGACCGGACAGCTCACCAAGCCGCCGATAACGCTCGCCAACGCGCCCTCCATGCCGGCGACGGCAATGATCACCTGCGCCTGTGCAAGTTCCTCGGCATGCGCGAGCAGGCGGTGCAGGCCGGCGACGCCTACGTCGTAGAGGCGGTCGACCTCGTTGCCATAGAACTCGGCCGTCAACGCGGCTTCCTCGGCGACGGGCAGGTCGCTCGTGCCGGCGCAGGCGACGACGACGCGTCCGTTGCCGGTGGGGGAGGGCTTGCCGCCCACGAGGGCGAGCTGCGCGTCCGGGACATATCCCAGATCGATGCCGTTGCCGAGGAGCTCCGAGGTGCGGGCTGCCTTTTCGGCGTCCAGGCGCGTGACCAGGATGCGCCCCTGACCGGCATCGCGCAGCGCTTCGATAATGGCGGCAATCTGCTCGGCGGTTTTACCGGCACCGTAGACAACCTCGCCGGCTCCCTGCCGCACCCCGCGCGAAAGATCGAGCTGTGCAAAGCCCAGGTCGGCGGTCGGCGCCGTCTGGATGCGCGTGAGGGCATCGGCCGGCGTAATGCTTCCGTCTGCCACGTCACTTAGCAATTGCTCAAGATCTCGTTTGTCCATATAAGTTCCCTTCGACGCAGAAAAGTTTAGCACGCGAAGGGTTGTTTCCGAACATTAGAGCATAATTGTTCGGAAATCTGACATGTCAGATTAGATGAAGTTGTGAGGCAAACTGACTAGTCGCGCAGGATGATGTCCATGGCGAGCATCAGGTTGCGCTCGTCGATGGCAAACGGGGCGGCCTCGCGCGTCTTGGGCTTGGCGCAAAACGCGATGCCCGTGCCCGCGGCCTGAATCATGGGGATGTCGTTGGCGCCGTCGCCGATCGCGACGGTATGGGCCATGTCGACACCGCACTCAACTGCCCAATCCAGCATCTGGATGAGTTTGGACTCCTTGGTCACAATGTCGGCCGCCAGCTTACCCGTGAGCTTGCCGTCCACGACTTCCAGGCGGTTGGCCAGGCAAAAATCGATGCCCGCAGCGGCCACGATCTTATCGGCGACCTCGTGGAAGCCGCCGCTCACCACGCCGACCTTCCAGCCCTTGCTGTGTGCCGAGCGCACAAGCTCCAACGCGCCGGGGGTAAATGTCACACGCTCAAAGGTGCGCTCGAACACGCTCTCGTCCAAATCGGCAAGCAGCCCCACGCGCTCCTCGAGCGCTTGCTTAAAGTCCAGCTCGCCGCGCATAGCGCGTTCGGTGATCTGTGCCACCTGCTCGCCCACGCCGGCCTCCTCGCCCAACAGGTCGATGACCTCCTGGTTGATGAGCGTGGAGTCGATATCCATAACGATGAGGCGTGCAGTCATGGCGGGCCTTTCCGAGTGCAGTTGTATTGGGGCACATTGTCGCACGTGGCGCGCGTCGGCAGACACTGCGACGCATCAATTGTTTCGTCTCCGTCAAGTCTTTGGGCAAGAGCTACTTTTCCGCGGCACATCGACACGGGTGCGATAAGATAGAACGCCATGTCCGGCTGCGCGGTTTACGCAGGCTGGGCAAATCTGTACGACGCCGCCCGGAACGACACGGGGCGGCACAGATCCATAAAGGAGGATCACTGGTATGAGCCAGACCCGTCCCATTGACGAGCATTCCATGCACACCCGTACCTGCGGCGAGCTTCGCTTCGAGAACGTGGGCGAAGAGGTCACCCTCACCGGTTGGGTGAGCCGTCGCCGCGACCACGGCGGCCTTATCTTCTGCGACCTTCGCGACCGCGAGGGCATCACGCAGCTCACTTTCGACCCCGAGCACTCCGACGGCGATGCCTTTAAGATCGCCGAGACCATGCGTCCCGAGTGGCCCATCAAGATCCACGGCGTCGTGCGCGCTCGTGGCGAGGAGACCACCAACACCAAGCTCGCGACCGGCGAGATCGAGGTCCTGACCGACCACGCCGAGGTGCTCAACACGTCCGTCACCCCGCCGTTCCAGATCGAGGACGGCATCGAGACCAGCGAGGACACCCGCCTGCGCTATCGCTATCTGGACCTTCGCCGTCCCGAGATGATGGCCAACCTCAAGCTGCGCTCCGACTTTACCTTTGCCATTCGCGAGGCGCTGCACAACCGTGAGTTCATGGAGGTCGAGACGCCCTCCCTGTTTAAGTCCACGCCCGAGGGCGCTCGTGACTTCATCGTCCCCAGCCGTATCCAGCCGGGTAACTTCTACGCCCTGCCGCAGTCCCCGCAGCTCCTGAAGCAGCTGCTCATGGTCGGTGGCGTTGAGCGCTACTACCAGGTTGCCAAGTGCTTCCGCGACGAGGACCTGCGTGCCGACCGTCAGCCCGAGTTCACCCAGGTCGATATCGAGATGTCCTTCGTGGACCAGAACGATGTCATGAGCGCGCTCGAGGAGGTCCTGGCCGACGCCTTCGGCCGCATGGGCGTCGAGATGCCCACGCCGCTGCGTCGCATGGACTACTGGGAGGCCATGGACACCTATGGCTCCGACAAGCCCGATACCCGCTATGGCATGCACCTGGTCGACCTGACCGACATTTTTGCCAACTCCAAGTTCAAGGTCTTTGCGACTGCCGCAAACGAGGAGGGCTCTGTCGTCAAGGCCATCAACGCCAAGGGTGCCGGTGCCTGGGCACGTGCCAAGATCGATAAGCTCGCCGGCGTGGCCTCCACGTTTGGCGCCAAGGGCCTGGCCTGGATCGCTTTCCGCGAGGACGGCTCTATCAACAGCCCCATCGTCAAGTTCTTCTCGGACGAGGAGATGGCGGCTCTGCGCGAGCGCATGGGCGTCGAGCCCGGCGACCTTGTGATGTTCGCCGCCGGCCCGCGCCTGCTCTCTGACGAGATCCTGGGTGGCATGCGTTCGCACATGGCCAACGCACTTGAGATCAAGCGCGAGGGTCACGACTTCCTGTGGGTCGTCAACTTCCCGCTGTTCCATTGGGACGAGGATCGCAAGGCCTATGCTGCCGAGCACCAGCCCTTTACCCTGCCGACCGAGACCGATATCGCCAAGATCGAGGCCGATCCCCTGGCAGCCGGTTCGTGCACCTACGACTTTGTCATGGACGGCTTTGAGGCCGGCGGTGGCGGTATGCGTATCCACAACGCCGAGATGCAGATGTCCATGCTCAAGCTCCTGGGCTTTACCGAGGAGCGTGCCGAGTCTCAGTTCGGCTTCCTCATGGAGGCCCTCAAGTTTGGTGCGCCCCCGATGGGCGGTTTCGCTCTGGGCCTGGACCGCGTGTGCATGCTGCTTACCGGTTCCGACTCCATCCGCGACGTCATGGCGTTCCCCAAGACGGCTAGCGGCTCCGACCTCATGTCGGGCGCCCCGAGTGCCGTTTCCGGCGCCCAGCTCAAGGACGTCAGCCTGCGCCTGATGTAGGCGAGCGGCTACATATTGCCCGTTGCGAGGGAAGGACACGTGCCTTCCCTCGTTTTTTGTGCGTGTGAGATGAGCTGTGGACCCTATGGGCAAAAAATGCCAAATATGAGTACTGTTGCAAAAGAAGTGCCATATTTTCCGGTCTGTTTTGCGTGAAAAAGGGCTTAAATTCAATTTATATAACCCCCTAGAGACGTTAATCGAGGGCTTTTTATCCTCTGTAATCGCTTAAATCGGGCTATGGGGGTCTGATTTTGCTGCTACTAAATTGATGACAGTACTCATATTCGCCACTTTTTGACCACGAGGTGTTCAGAGGGGCTCTCGACAAGCATCTAACGGTACAATAACTACCACGTGGCTGGGTTTTGCCGGCCGAATGTGCGATGTCGTGGGAGGGGACATGGTCGAGTTTACAAAGACGATTAAAGATCCGTTGGGATTACATGCCCGCCCGGTTGCGCTGCTCTATGACATTATCGCCAAGCATCGCAGCGACGTGTCGGTCAGCATCGGCGATCGCCACACGGATGGCCGCGATGTCATGGGACTCATGGCCCTCTATGGTGAGTGCGGCGAGAGCGTCGTCTTCCGCGTTTCGGGCGTGGATGAGGCCTCCTGTGTCACATCGATCAGAAATCTCTCGCTCTAACCTCAACAATGTGGCAAAGGGGCAGTCCCCTCTGTTGCATCAATTGGTATGACAAGGCGCCGCAAAGAGACAGTCTTTGCGGCGCCTTTGTTTCGTATAGGAAACTTTTTCGAAATCTGAATAGGGACCCTTTCCAAAAAGTTAACCACGTGCTAGTTTACTATAGCGAACATAGACGTGGTTAACTTTTAACGCGTCGATGTTGAGGACGAACTGACGTTAGGAGCAACTCATGTCTTGCGGACCGCAGATGCCGGCAATGCCGCTTTCGATGGTAAAAGCGGGCGAAACCGTGCGCGTGTCTCGTGTAAAGGGCAATGAGGATATGAAGCACCACCTCAAGGACCTCGGCTTTGTCGAGGGCAACGAAATCCACGTGGTGAGCTCGAGTGGCGCCAATATCATCGTCACTGTGCTGGGCGCACGCTTTGGTATCGATTCCAAGGTTGCCATGCACATCATGACCGTCGGTTAGTCGACGGTATTTCTGTACGCACTGAAAGGGGGACAAGTAAATGAAGACGTTGGGTGACGTTAAGGTGGGCGAGAGCTCCACCATCGTCAAGCTTCACGGCGAGGGTGCGCTTCGCCGCCACCTTATGGACCTGGGGCTCATCAAGGGCACTTCGTTCAAGGTCGTGAAGGTTGCACCGCTCGGTGATCCGGTCGAGATCAACGTGCGCGGCTACGAGCTTTCCATCCGCAAGGAGGAGGCCGCCGTCGTCGAGGTCCAGTAAGGACTCGCGGCGCATATTTCTGCAGATAAAGTTAGGTATTTCTAACTTAATGCTGCAACTTTGAAGCACATTATCCAGTTTGCGCGGAGAAAGCAGCGCAAGCACACAAGGAAGAAGGATTGAATGGCGGATTCTCAGATCCATGTCGCACTTGCGGGTAACCCCAACTGCGGCAAGACCACGCTTTTCAACCTAATCACCGGCGCCAACGGTTATGTTGGCAACTGGCCTGGTGTTACGGTTGAGAAAAAGGAAGCCAAGCTCCTGAGTGACAAGAACGTCACCATCACGGACCTTCCCGGTATCTACTCGCTTTCCCCCTACAGCCCCGAGGAGCAGTGCTCGCGCGACTACCTCATGAGCGGCGAGCCCGATGTCGTCGTCCAGGTTGTCGACGCCACCAACCTCGAGCGCAACCTGTACCTGGCGCTTCAGGTTATCGAGACCGGCCTGCCCGTGGTCGTTGCCCTCAACATGGCCGACTTGGTCGAGAAGAATGGCGACAAGATCGACACGGACAAGCTCTCCAAGAAGCTCGGCTGCCCGGTCACGATGATCTCGGCTCTTAAGAACAAGGGTATCAAGGAGCTGTTCGAGCAGGTCAAGAAGTCTGCTGCTTCCAAGGGCCAGGTGCCGGAGCACAAGTTCGATTCCTCCATCGAGGACGTTCTGGACCACATCGAAAACAATCTGCCGGCGAGCGTTCCCGCTAACAAGCGCCGCTATTACGCCGTCAAGCTGTTCGAGCGTGATGCAGACGCCTGCAAACTCATCAACCTCACCAAGGAGAAGGCCGCTCGCGTGGAGCAGCTGGTCGCTCAGTGCGAGCAGGACTGCGACGATGACGCCGAGTCCATCATCACCGGTGAGCGCTACGGCGTGATCGCACACATCATCGACGAGTGCCTCACCAAGGCCCCGGCCAAGATGAGCACCTCCGAGAAGATCGACCGTGTGGTTACCAACCGTATCCTGGGCCTGCCGATCTTTGTGGTCATCATGTTCTGCGTGTACTACATCGCCGTTTCCACCCTGGGCGGAACGGTGACCGACTTCACCAACGATCAGCTCTTTGGCACCGACGGTTGGTATGTGCTCGGTCAGGGCCGCGATGCTTACGATGAGGCTGTCGAGGCCGCGGGTGACGACGCCGACTCGGTCGACCCGGCACAGTACGGCCCCTATGTCCCGGGTATCACCACCATGGTGCACGACGCCCTCGTGGCGGGTGGCACCGAGGACGGTGGCCTGGTCGATTCGCTGGTCTGCGACGGTATCGTTGGCGGCCTGGGCGCCATCTTCGGCTTTGTGCCGCAGATGTTCCTGCTGTTCGTGATGCTGTCCTTCCTGGAGGACTGCGGCTACATGGCCCGCGTCGCCTTTATCATGGACCGCGTGTTCCGCCGCTTTGGCCTGTCCGGTAAGTCGTTCATCCCCATGCTCGTGTCCTCGGGCTGCGGCGTCCCCGGCGTCATGGCCACCAAGACCATCGAGAACGAGAAGGACCGCCGCATGACGGTCATGACCACCACGTTTATTCCCTGTGGTGCCAAACTGCCGATCATCGCCCTGCTCATGGGTTCCATCATCGGCGACTCTTCCACCACCGCTGCGTGGATCAGCCCGCTCTTCTACTTCCTGGGCGTCTTTGCCGTCATCGCCTCGGGCCTCATGCTCAAGAAGACCAAGCTCTTCGCCGGTCGCCCGACGCCGTTCGTTATGGAGCTCCCCGCCTACCACTTCCCGGCGATCCGCTCTTGGGCACTGCACGTTTGGGAGCGCTGCTGGGCCTTTATCAAGAAGGCCGGCACGGTCATCTTCGCGTCCACTGTCGTGGTGTGGTTCCTCTCCAACTTTGGTAGCTACAACGGCACGTTTGGCTTCCTGCCTGCTATGGAGGGCATCCCCGAGGAGTTCATGGACTACTCCGTGCTTGCCATGCTGGGCAACCTGGTCGCCTGGATCTTCGCCCCGCTCGGCTTTAGCACCTGGCAGGCAACTGCGCTGACCGTCTCGGGCCTTGTGGCTAAGGAGAACGTCGTCGCAACCGCCGGTTCGCTGCTGTCCGTCGCCGACGCCGGCGAGACTGACCCGAGCCTGTGGACCGCGTTTGCCGGCATGTTCCCCACCATGGGCGCTTGCGTTGCCTTCGGCGCCTTCAACCTGCTGTGCGCTCCGTGCTTTGCCGCCATTGGCACCATCCGCAACCAGATGGATTCCGGCAAGTGGACTGCGATTGCCATTGGCTACGAGTGCGCCTTCGCTTGGGTGATCGGCCTGTTCATCAACCAGTTCTACAACCTGCTTGTCCTTGGGCAGTTTGGTATCTGGACGGTTGTGGCCATTGTGCTGCTGGTTGCGATGCTCTTCCAGATTTTCCGTCCCATGCCCAAGCATGCATGGACCGATGAGGACGAGACCAACACTGCTTCCGCTGCCATCTCTGCCTAATCCTGATCAAGGTAGCCCCTTTCCATAGAGCCCGGGTATCTTTGCGATACCCGGGCTTTTTGGTGGGAGAGATGTGGCGTTTCCGCAGATAAAACCGACCAAAATAAACCTGTCCCTTTTTGGTAGGTTGAGAATGGGGTAAAGTAAGTGGTGGTTAACTAGAGGAGGCTTGCTATGGCACCTATCGATATTGTTGTACTGGCTGTTATCGGTATTGCGTTTGTCGCGGTATGCGTGCGCATCTACCGCAAGGGCACCTGCGCCGACTGCGCTCAGGGTGGCGTTTGCACCGGGCATTGCTCCAACAAAAAGACCTGTGCCGCGCTGAAAGGCGTCGACAAAATCGCCGAAGACCTGGGCCGCGGTATCCATTAGCCGACCGGCGTTTGGGCATGTTTGACTGCGGACGCGGCGGTTTCTGATACGATAAGTACGTTAGCAACTGCCGCCGAGCGGCTCAAACGAAAGGAAGCCTGTATGGAGTCCTCTGCCTACCCGATGCTCTTTAGCCCGATCAAGGTCGGTACAACCGAGGTCAAGAACCGCGTCTTTATGCCGCCGGTGTCCACCAACCTGGCCGATCATGGCTATGTGACCGACGACTTGGTCGATCATTACCGTGCCCGCGCCAAGGGCGGCGTGGGCCTCATCATTACCGAGGTCGTGACGGTCGAGCCCACCTACACCTATCTGCCGGGTGACATGTGCTGCTACGACGACACGTTTATCCCCGGCTGGGAAAAGCTCGCCGCGGCCGTCCACGAGTATGGCTGCAAGATCATGCCGCAGCTCTTCCACCCCGCCTACATGGCCTTTAACATTCCGGGCACGCCGCGCCTGATCGCTCCGTCCTTTGTGGGTCCGTCCTATGCCCGCGAGGCGCCGCGCCCCATTACGGTGGATGAGATCCACGAGCTCACGCATCAGTTCGGTGACGCTGCCGTGCGCATGCAGAAGGCCGGTGTCGATGGCGTCGAGGTCCATGCGGCGCACGCCCACGGCATGCTCGGCGGCTTTTTAACTCCGCTCTACAACAAACGCACCGATGAGTATGGCGGCTCGCTCGACGCCCGCATGCGCTTCTTGCTCGAGGTTATCGCCGAGATTCGCGAGCGCTGCGGCAAGGACTTTATCATCGACGTCCGCATTTCGGGCGATGAGTACACCGATGGCGGCCTGACCCTCAACGACATGATCTACGTCTCGCGTCGCCTGGAGAAGGCCGGTGTCGACATGATTCATGTGTCGGGCGGTACCACCATCAAGCGCGGCTCCGCGATTCCCGCTGCCGGTACCCAGCAGGCCTCGCACGCCGCCTGCTCGCGCGAGATTAAAAAGCACGTCAACATTCCCGTTGCCACCGTCGGCCGCATCAACGAGGCCTGGATCGCCGAGGAGCTGATCGAGGACGGCGCTGCCGACATCTGCATGATGGGCCGCGCCAATCTGTGCGATGCCGAGTTCTGCAATAAGGCCGCTGCCGGCAACGCCGACGACATCCGCCCCTGCATTGGCTGCCTGCGCTGCCTGAACGGCATTATGTTTGGCAAGCGCATCTCCTGCACCGTCAACCCCGATGTTGAGCGCGACGAGGCCGGCTACGAGCCTGCCGCCGAGGCCAAGAACGTACTGGTTGTGGGCGCTGGTCCTGCGGGCATGGAGGCAGCCTACATTGCCGCCAAGCGCGGCCATAACGTGGTGCTCGTGGATAAGCAGGATGAGCCGGGCGGCGAGATGCGCATCGCGGCCGTTCCGCCGGCAAAGCAGGAACTCACCCGCGTGATCAAGTATCAGTACCGTCGTCTGGCCGAGGCGGGCGTGAAGTGCATATTTGGCACCGAGCTTACTGCCGAGGACATTCAGCGCGACTATGCCGGCTATGAGGTCGTCCTGGCTTATGGCGCCGAGCCCATCGCTCCGGCCTTCATGCAGGGCTTTAAGCAGGTTATGACGGCTGACGACCTGCTGGGCGGCAACGCCTTCCCGGGCAAGAAGATCGTCATCGTCGGCGGCGGTACCGTCGGCTGCGAGACTGCCGACTATCTGGCTCCGCTGGTCAACGACCTGTCGCCGGCCAATCGCGATGTCACCGTCATCGAGATGACCAAGACGCTCGCTGCCAACGAGGGCGGCGCCGGCCGCGCGGTGCTCATCACGCGCATGCTTTCCAAGGGCGTTCACGTGCTGACCGAGGCCAAGGTAACCGAGATTACCGAGGACACCATCAGCTACGAAAAAGATGGCGAGATCCACACTATCGCCGATGCCGATACGCTGGTGCTTGCCATGGGCTATCGTCCCAACACCAAGCTGGCCGACGACCTGGCCGCTGCCGGTGTTGCCACCCACGTGCTGGGCGACGCCCAGAAGTGCGGCAGCATCCGCGATGCCATCGGCGATGGCTACAAGGTTGCCTGCGAGCTCTAGTCAACCCCTTGTTGCGTGGGGGCAGGTTACTTTGCACCAACTTGGCGCATGTAAACCTGGCCCCATTGACGAGGTTTCCGCCATCCCAGGGCGGCTACATGGAGTAGCGCCCGTGCGCATCGATTCCCTCTCATAGATGTGCGGCACAAAGAACCCCGAGCTCACACGAGCTCGGGGCCTTTTTCGTCTGGATTGGGGACGCATAGCCGGACGAAAGCGTGTTGCGTTTGGCGTAAAACCATACGAAAGTGCAATTTGCGTCTTATTTCCGAACGTAAAACAGACGAAAACCGTTTACGTCTGCTTTAAATCCGTACGAAAACGGTTTTCGTCTTGCAGGGCAGTTGCCGTTTCTACAGTTCAGCTTCCAGTTCGGCTTTGTGTTCGTTGAGGTAGTCGCGCATGTAGGGGATGGCAAATGAGACCTTGCCGTACGAGGGCGCCTCAATGATCGACTCTCTCAGCAGACGACTGCGGATGGAACTTACCTGTTGAGGTGTCTTGTTTAAGTCATCGGCAACCATGCTGGTCGAGCTCGTCTGCCCCAAAGACGCCATGCTCAGCAGATAAGCGATGCACGTGGGCGGAATGCGCTGCAGCGCGGGCTCAATCACCATGCCGCAGAAGCGTTCGCGTGCCGTTGCAATGCCACGCTCGGCTTCTTCTTCTCCAATAATCGCTGTATGTGCGCGTCTTGCCAACTGCCATGCGTAGTATCCAACGAGTTGGATCATGAAAGGATAACCTTGCGTTGCCTCGGCAAGTTGGCCGGCAATACCTGGCTGCGACTCCATGCCAGACGCTTCAATGGTTTCCTCGAGGGAGTACGACACTTCGGTTACTGCCACAGCCTTCAGATCAAAGGGGAGGGCACGGCGCAAAAACGCAAGTGTCTTTCCGTTGATGATGCTTTCAATCATCGAAGGCAGCCCAGCAAAAACAAAGGCGATATCAAGGTCTTCGCCGATAACCTGCTGAATCGCAATGGAGAGCGTTCGGACCTCATCGAGCTCTGCGTCTTGAACCTCGTCGAGAGTGATGAGCAGGCCGTTTCCATTCTTGGATATTGTCTGTCTCATGGCGTCGCGTAGCGATGGGCCGATTCGCTCAATATCTATGCTGCCGATGGATATGCCAGCTACGGTGGGCTCAAATCTGGCGTGTTTGGCCTGGAATTTGGGCTGCAGCTGTTCGAGAATGCGCTGGCAAAGTCCCTCGGTTGCGACCTCTTTTATGACCGTCCAGCCATGGCTTTGCGCCAAACGTGAGCACTCGTCAAGGAGGACCGTCTTGCCCGTTCCACGGACGCCGGCTATGCGCATTAGGCGCCCCGGGGCACCAGGCCCGTTGACGAGGCCCTCATTGAATTCTTCGAGCACATCTTCGCGGCCGATAATCGTGGGAGGTGTTTTACCTGCTGTGGGCTTAAAAGGGTTTGTTTGCATGTGAGCCACCTTTGCTCAAGATATAGCAAGATATAGCAAAGTATAGCAAGATATAGCAAAGTATAGTGAGATATAGCAAAGTAAGCGCTACTTGCGGGTTTTGCGGTGGTGCTATTTTCCAAATGCCGCGCGGATAAAGCGCTGGGCGAACAGCTTGTTGGCAACTCACGAGGGCTCGGGGTGCCAATTTGGGATGGAGTAGTGCTGTGCCACGAATAGGGCCTATCTACTACGTTTAAGCCGCAGGGGTCAACCATAGTCGGCTTTTTCGAAAATCGACAAGCTGTCTACCTGCGGTTTTGTTTTCACGGTTTTCGGTATGGTCGAGGCTATCCGTGTTAACGTAGTAGATAGGCCACTTTTGTGGCAAGGGGGCCGATCTGCGGGTCAGGGTAGCCAAAAGAACCCCGTCCCAAAAAGACTGATTGGGAGCTGGGGCGTGTCGATGCGATAGTATTACGTGGTGATATTCGACAAACCGTGAGCTTCATCCGAGGGCTTTATGGAACAACACCAGCATTATCAGAGCTTGCAAGATCAGGCGTACAACGCATTGCGCTCCAAGATTATCTATGCCGAGCTCAAGCCCGGCACGCGCCTTTCGGCGATTGGTCTGGAAAAGGAGACGGGAATCGGGCGCACGCCCATTCGCGAATCCTTTGTGCGCCTGCGTGAGCAGGAGCTGGTGGAAACGCGTCCCAAAAGCGGCACCTACGTCTCTAAGATCAGCATGGAACGCGCCGAAAACGCCTGCTTTTTGCGCGAGAAGCTCGAGAGAAGCGTGCTTATTAAATGCTGTTCGGCCGCCTCGCCCGAGCAAAAGCAGCGGCTTGAGCAGATTCTTACCGAGTCCGAGTCGCTCGACCATGGCGAAACGCGCCGTTTCTTTGACCTGGATAACCTGTTCCATGAGACATGTTTTGAAATTGCCGGTCGTCACATGTTGTGGGATTGGATGAAGAGCATCAACACGCATTTTGAGCGATACAACTGGTTGCGTATGGTGTCGCAGGATCTGGATTGGGAGCCGATTCGTCGGCAGCATCGCCGGATTCTCGAGGCCATTAAGAGGGGCGATACCGATGCGGCGAGTTATCTGGCAGAGACGCACTTGCACCTGATGCCCGAGGAGCAGGGCCCGGTTATCGCCTTGCATCCCGACTATTTTGAGCTGCCTAAAGACTCGTCTATCTAGCCCATCATCGCATCTGCTCGAGACGCAAAAAACGACGCTGCTCACCTACAGCGTTTTGCAAGCGAGATTTTTAAAAAAATGCCTAAAATGGCTCAGGCTGCCGACAATGGGGAAACGGGGTGCGCCATGGCGCAGATGAGAATCAAGGACATTGCCGCCGAGGCGGGCGTGAGCCCGGCCACGGTCTCGCGCTATCTCAACAACCGCCCCGGGCAGATGACCGAGGAAACCCGCGCTCGCATCGCGGCGGTTATCGAGCGCACCGGCTATCGCCCACGTGCTGCCGCGCGCAATCTGCGCAGCTCGCGCACCAACCTCATCGGTGTGATCCTGGCCGACATCGCCAACCCGTTCTCGAGCGCCATGCTCGAGGGCCTTTCCGCCAGTGCCGCCGCGCGCGGCTGCTCGCTCATGACGGCCATTAGCGGCAACGATCCCGCCAAGGAGGCCGAGTCGCTCACCAGACTTATCGATGCCGGCGTGGACGGCCTGGTCGTCAACACCTGCGGAGGCAACGACAAGGCGATCGCCGCGGCCGCGGGGCGCCTGCCCGTTGTGCTGCTCGACCGCGACGTTGCCGACGGCGGTGTCGATCTGGTGACATCTAACAACCGTGAGCTGGTCGCCGGCCTGGTAGACGCCTTGACCGCCGCTGGCAGCGAGCGCCTGTGCCTGCTCACCGAGGCGAGCGACGACAGCCCCGTGCGTCGCGAGCGCGCCGAGGCCTTTACCGACGAGCTGTCGCGACGCGGCCTTGCCGGCGAGGTTGTCACCTTGGCCGATGGCGGTGCCACGGGCGTTGGTCGCTTGGACGAGACCATCCGCGGCTATGCAGGCAAAAAGCTCGGCCTCATTGCCGTCAACGGCCTAGTTTTCCTGCGTCTGACCGAGGCGCTGGCGCAGCTTGGTCCCTCGCTGCCGGCGGGGCTCAAGATCGCGACGTTTGACGACTACCCTTGGAACCATGTGCTCTTTGGCGGCGTCACCACGGCCGCGCAGGATACCCTCACCATTGCCGAGCGCGTGGTCGAGCGCCTGTCCGAGCGTATCGACGTCGTTACCACCACCGTGGGCGAGGCCGCAAAGCTGGCGCCCAAACGCATCGAGATCCCCGGCCACATCGAACACCGCGCCTCGACCTCGCGCTAGTCTGTGTGATAATATATAGACAATGTCATACAGGAGGTATCCATGGCTGCGTCTGTGCTGAGTGTGCGAGTGGACTCGTCAATTAAAGACTCATTTGCCGAGCTGTGCGAAGAACTTGGCATGACTTCGTCTGTTGCGGTCAATATGTTTATGAGACAGATGCTGCGCGAGCGTTCGCTGCCGTTTGTTCCTTCACTTGGTAAAAGCTCTGCGAGCGAAAGCGCCGCGGCGGGCATTTTGGATACTGCCCAGATTGAGTCCGCCGTCTGCGAGGCGGCCAGCTCGATTCCCGCCATCAAAACCGTGATTCTTTTTGGTTCGTATGCCCGGGGCGAGGCGCATGTCGATAGTGATATTGACTTGCGTCTCGAAGTCGATCGCGAGCAGGGCTTTGGTCTTTTCGCGCTGTCGGCATTTGGCGAGGCGGTGCGCAAAGAAACCGGGAGGCAGGTTGATCTCGTCTCGAGCGACCATCTTGATGACGATCTTGCCGCGGTAATCGAGCGCGAAGGAGTGATCCTTTATGATCGCGCGTAAGTCAGACGGTCTCCGCGCCCAAGAGGTTTTGGAGGCCATCTCCGAAACGAACGAGCGCATCAAGGCTTTTGATATCACCGAGGACCAGTTTCTGCATGCGAATGACGTACGGACGAGGGCGTTGGCGGACTCCCTTTTGATGTGTGCGCTTAGGGTGACGGAAGAAGCGGGCAAATTGTCGGAACGCTCGCAGCGGCTTCATCCCGAAATCGAATGGCGTGGAATTGTCGGCATGAGAAATTATCTTGCGCATGATTACGGCAATGTCGACCGCTCGGTTGTTTGGGATGCGGTGACGATGGAGTTCCCCACGCTGGAACGAGCCTGTAGACAAATTGTCTCCGAATCTGAACGCTAGCCGCTCGTTCGCAACTGCCTGTTCGCGCACGTTTTTTGAGCGCTTGATACGCTTTAACCCTGCGGAAACATTTTTCTGCGATAGTATCTGCGATATAGACCAGTCGAAACCCGCCCGAAAGAAAGGGGAGCGACATGAACCAGCAGAACATCGATTACGTACTCCGCTCCGTAGAGCAGCGCGACATCCGCTTTGTGCGTCTGTGGTTTGTCGACATTCTCGGCCGCCTCAAGAACTTTGCCATTAGCCCCGAGGACCTCGAGGTCGCTTTTGAGGAGGGTATTGGCTTTGACGGCTCCGCCATCGAGGGCTTTGCTACGCCCGAGGAAGCCGACATGCTGGCGTTTCCCGATGCTTCGACCTTCCAGATTCTGCCGTGGCGCCCGAGCCACAACGGCGTCGCCCGTGTGTTCTGCGACGTGTGCACTCCCGATCGCAAGCCGTTTGCCGGCGACCCGCGCGATGCCCTGCGCCGCATGTTCCGCAAGGCCGAGAAGGCTGGCTATCTGCTCAACGTGGGCGCCGAGCTGGAGTATTACTACTTCCCCGACGAGCATACCCCTGAGCCGCTCGACAATGTGGGCTACTTCGATCTTTCGGTGAGCGATGCCGCTCGCGACCTGCGTCGCAACACGGTCCTCACGCTCGAGAAGATGTCCGTGCCCGTGGAGTACACCTTCCACGCCGCCGGTCGCTCGCAGCACGGTATGAGCCTGCGCCACGCCGAGGCCCTGAGCATGTCCGACGCCATCACCACGGCCAAGCTCATCATTAAGCAGCAGGCTTACGAGAGCGGGTGCCACGCCTCCTTTATGCCCAAGCCGCTGGCGGGCGAGGACGGCAGCGCTATGTTCCTGTGCCAGTCGCTATTCGACCACGACGGCAACAACGTCTTTTGGGGCGAGGACGACGAGAAGTATCACCTCTCCGATATCGCCAAGCACTACATGGCCGGTATTCTGGCACATGCCCGCGAGATCAGCGCTATCACTAACCCCACGGTCAACTCGTACAAGCGCATCACCACGGGCGGCGACTCCGTGCCGCAGTACGCCACGTGGGGCCTGCGCAACCGCGCGAGCATGGTCCGCATCCCGGTCTACAAGCCTGGCAAGCAGCTGTCCACGCGCATCGAGCTGCGCAGTCCCGACCCCATGGCCAACCCGTACCTGGTCAACGCCGTCACGCTGGCGGCTGGTCTGGACGGCATCGAGCGCAAGCTGGAGCTCCCGCCCGAGGCAACGGCCGAGACGCTCAAGCTTACCGACCGTCAGATGGTCGAGGCCGGCTACACGCCGCTGCCGCGCTCGCTCAAAGAGGCGCTCGACGTGTTTGAGGACTCGCAGTTTATGAAGGATGCCCTCGGCGAGCACATCCACAGCTTCTTCCTCAAAAAGAAGCGCGACGAGTGGCATAAGTTTGAGTCTACGATTACCGAGTGGGAGATCAAGCACTACCTGGCGAACTCCTAATCGCGCTGGCTTGTTCCAGTACGATTGAGCTCATTTCTTTGGAGGCCGATATGTCCGAAAAGAGTGCCCTGTTCATGGCGCGTACGACGCGCTTCCACGAGTTTGCCCGCAGCTTGACGACCACCCTGGGTGTCGAGGTGAGCCTGGCTACCCCCGATTCGCCGACTGCGGCGCACGACTTTGACCTGCTGATCCTCGATTCCGATGGTATCCGCAGCGACCGCATCGATCAGATTGCCAAATGGCTCGACGATCGCGGCGGCGTTCCCATGCTGGTGATCGTCGACGATGAGGCCCTTGGCACCCTGCGCCTGCCGAATCACGCGCATGCCGACTTTGTGTGCCCCACGGCGACGCCCAACGAGCTCAAGGCTCGCGCGCAGCGCTTGATGGGCGAGGAGGAGACCGTTACCGCCGACGATGTGCTCAACATCGATAACCTTGAGATCAACCTGGCTACCTACCAGGTGACGCTCGATGGCGAGCCCATCGACCTGACGCTGATGGAGTACTCGCTGCTGAGCTTTTTGGCGACGCACCCCAACCGCGCCTACAGCCGCGAGGTGCTGCTGCACCGCGTATGGGGCTTTGAGTACTGCGGCGGCACGCGCACCGTCGACGTGCACATTCGACGCATCCGCTCCAAGGTGGGCCCGCAGATCGCGGCGCACATCACCACCGTCCGCGGCGTGGGTTATCTGTTTAAGGACTAGATTTCCACCACAAAGGGGACAGGCACCTTCGTGGTGGTTTTGCCGCATGCGTGGATCCCTTTCGAGTTTGCAGCAGAACTTAAGCCTTCCTAAAAGATTGCGTTCTCATACACGTTCGCCCGCATATTGGGGTACAACTCAACGTGAACAATGATGGCCCGCCACATGTTTGGCGGGCCTTTGGTTATTTGACGAAAGGATCGCAGCTATGAGCGAGTACGATTCCCAGCGTCCCCAGGATGCGGGCAACGCCGGCGAGACCCAGCAGCAGCCGCGCGTGCAGGTGGAGTCGACGCCTGCCGGTAGCAACATTCCCTACGTGCAGGCTTACGACACGCAGACCGGAAAGCCGCTGGGCAGCCAGCAGGTTGTAAACAAGCACACAGTGGTCAAAACCAAGACCAAAAAGTTGCCGATCTTTATTACGGCACTCGCCGGCTGTGCCTGCGGCGCCCTGCTGGTCATTGCGCTCATTATGAGCGGCACGCTCGATATCGGTGGCGGCAAGAATGCCGTGACGGCGGGTGCTTCGGGTTCATCGACGCAAAAGATTACGATTGATTCCGAGGACACCACGCTGGCCGAGGCCGTTTCTGCCAAGGCATTGCCCTCCGTGGTTTCCATCACCGCCACTTCGAGCGGTAGCCAGAATGGCTCGCTTTCGCAGTCTGCCGACGAGTCGGACAACTCGGGCAGCGTCGGTTCGGGCGTGGTGCTCGATACCGAGGGCCACGTCCTCACCAACAACCACGTGGTCGATGGCTATGACCAGTACGTGGCTACCATGGACGACGGCACTACATATGAGGCCGAGTTCGTTGGCAACGACGCCTCGAGCGACCTGGCCGTCATCAAGCTCAAGGATGCCGATGCCTCCAAGCTCACGCCGATCGAGATTGGTGATTCCTCCAAGCTCAACGTGGGCGAGTGGGTCATGGCGATTGGCTCGCCCTTCGGCAACGAGCAGTCTGTCTCCACCGGTATCGTCTCGGCGCTGTATCGCTCCACGGCCATGAGCTCTACCAGCGGTAACACCATCTATGCCAACATGATCCAGACTGATGCCGCCATCAACCCGGGCAACTCCGGCGGCGCGCTCGTCAACGACAATGGTGAGCTGGTGGGTATCAACTCGCTCATCGAGAGCTACTCGGGCTCCAGCTCGGGCGTGGGCTTTGCCATTCCGGTTAACTACGCCAAGAACATTGCCGACCAGATCATCGACGGCAAGACGCCGGTGCATCCGTACATGGGCGCCACGCTTTCGAGCGTCAATGCGCTTAACGCCCGCACCAACAAGCTGAGCACCGATAGCGGCGCGTATGTGGCGAGCGTCGTTGAGGATGGTCCTGCTGCCAAGGCCGGCATTCAGGAGGGCGACGTCATCACCAAGCTGGGCGACGACGAGATCACGAGCGCCGATGGCCTGATCATCGCACTACGCAGCCACGAGGTGGGCGAGAAGGTCGAGATCACGCTCATGCGCGGCAAGGAAGAGAAGAAGGTCACCGTCGAGCTGGGCTCCGATGAGGAGCTGCAGAACCAGCAGCAGGACGACAGTTCGACCGACACCGGCAACGGCGGTATTACCGACGAGCAGCTGCGCCAGTACCTGGAGGAGCTGCTGGGCCAGCAGGGTCAGGGCCAGGGTCAAGGCTACGGTCAGAGTTTCTAACGAGCTGTATCGCACATACCGATGCCAGAGGGGGCTGTCCCGCCAACGCGGGACAGCCCCCTCTTTTCGCGATGATCCCTTGGGGACGGAGGAAAACGGATCACTTGTGGCTGGCAAGAGGCTTGTTTCGGTATGGTCTGGACAGTTAGTTCAGATACGTATAAATCTGGGACAGCTTGGGATGCGTTTTGAGCAATTATTGATTGGGATGGGGCTCGAATTGGTGTTTGGAAGGGAGAGTGGGACGTTTACATGGTCTCGAGGAGCCAAAATTAGTTGAAACAGGGGTGTTCGTGCCTGATTCAGCTCTAGGATTTATACGTATCTGAACTAACTGTCCACCCCGGTCCGGCCGCTGCCGATTCGGTGCGGTTCGAAAGGGCTGTTCGGCCCCATTGCGACCGGTGGTACTCTTGTATCCGTTTGAAATCGAGCGAAGGAGTGCCGCTATGGAGCAATCGAGCCTGTTTGGTGACGGCGTGGACATCGATACCGAAACACCCGCGACCGCGGAAGCCGCCGCGCCGACCGACGCCCATGCCCAGGCGGCAGCGCGTGCGGCCGAGCTGCGCCACGAGCTCGATTACCACGCCTATCGCTACTACATGCTCGATGCGCCCGAGATCACGGACACCGCCTTTGACAAAATGCTCGTTGAGCTGCAGGAAATCGAGGCCACCTACCCCGACCTGGTGACGCCCGACAGCTATACCCAGCGCGTGGGCGGCTACGTGAGCGAGCAGTTTACGCCGGTCACGCACATGGCACGCATGTATTCCATGGACGATGCCATGGATCTGGACGAGCTCGACGCGTGGCTCCAACGAACCGAGGATGCGCTCGGCGCAGGTAGCGTCACCTATACCTGCGAGCTTAAGATTGACGGCTTGGGCGTTGCGCTTACCTATCAAAACGGCACCTTCGTGCGCGCGGCCACGCGCGGCGATGGCACCACGGGCGAGGACGTGTCGCTCAACGTGCGCACCATCAAGGATGTGCCCATGCACCTGTCCGAGCCGGCGCTCGCCCACATGGGTGCCGACCGCGAGCGTACCATCGAAGTACGCGGCGAGGTCTATATGCCCAAGGGCAGCTTTGTTCGTCTGAACGACGAGGCCGATGCCGAGGGTCGCGACCCCTTCGCTAACCCGCGCAACGCTGCCGCCGGTAGCCTGCGTCAGAAGGATCCCAAGGTCACGGCGCGCCGCGACCTCGCCACCTTTATCTATGCCATCGCCGATACCGACCCGCTGCACGTCCACAGCCAGCGCGAGTTCCTCGATTGGCTGCACAGCGCCGGCTTTAGCGTCAACCCCAACGTGGCACGCTGCGCCACGCCGGCCGAGGTTCACGAGTTCTGTGCCCAGGCGCTCGAGCATCGCGGTGATCTGGATTATGACATCGACGGCGTAGTCGTAAAGGTTGACAGCTTCCAGCAGCAACTCGACCTGGGCTTTACTGCCCGCGCACCGCGCTGGGCCATTGCCTTTAAGTTCCCGCCCGAGGAAAAGCAGACCGTCCTGCGCGAAATCCGCATCCAGGTGGGCCGCACCGGTGTGCTCACGCCGGTCGCCGAGTTCGACCCAGTGACGGTTGCCGGCTCCACCATCGCGCGCGCCACGCTGCACAATATCGACGAGATCCGTCGCAAAAACGTGCGCGAGGGCGACACCATCATCGTGCACAAGGCGGGTGACGTGATCCCCGAGGTCGTGGGGCCGGTGCTCGACAAGCGCCCGGCCGATTCGGTCGACTGGCACATGCCCGAGGTCTGCCCCGTGTGCGGCAGCCCCGTGGTCCACGAGGACGGCGAGGTTGCCTACCGCTGCGTGTCCATCGACTGCCCCGCGCAGCTCAAGGAGCGCCTGCTCCATTGGGTGAGTCGCGGCTGCATGGACGTCGACGGCCTGGGCGACGAGATCGTCGACAAGATGATTGCCGCCGGCCTGATCCACGATGTCGCGGACTTCTACCAGCTCACGGTCGACGACATCGCAGGCCTGGACACGGGGCGCACCTATGCCAGCTCCAACAGCAAAAAGGGCGTCAAGAAGGGCGACCCCATTCCGGTAGGCCTCAAGACGGCCGAGAAAATCATCGCCGAGCTCAACAAGTCCAAGAGCCAGCCGCTCGGTCGCGTGCTGTTTGCCCTGGGTATCCGCCACGTGGGCAAGAGCGTGGGCGAGGTCATCGCCGAGCGATTCCTGTCGATTGACAAACTTATCTTGGCGAGCGAAGAGGATATTGCCGAGTGCGAGGGCATCGGTCCCAAGATTGCGGCGAGCGTCAAACAATTCCTGGCCGTGCCCGAGAACCTTGCCGTGCTGGAACGTCTGCGCCAAGCGGGCCTGTCGCTCGAAGTCGACCTGGGCGCTGCACACGCGCAAGCCGCAGCCGACGCTGGCGTGGCGGGCGAGCTCGCCGACGCACAACCACTCGCGGGCCTGACCTTCGTGCTTACCGGCACGCTTGTCAATCGCACGCGCGACGAGGCGGGCGCGGCGCTCAAGGTGCTTGGCGCCAAGGTTTCGGGCAGCGTGTCAAAGAAGACGAGCTATCTGGTCGCCGGCCCCAAAGCGGGCTCAAAGCTCACCAAGGCCGAGCAGCTGGGTGTGCCCGTGTTGGATGAGGCGGCACTTGAACAGATTTTGGCGACGGGTAGGGTCCCGGAGGCATAATGATTTGTTGAGGAACTGCGCAGAGGCTCAGTTCCTCAACATCTCCTTATAGTGTTTGCCTGTTCAATTTCGATATCGTTTCCCTCGTATGATCCAGATGCGTCTACCGACTCAAAGCGTGAGTAGGAAACTCTTGTCCCAACTTTGATTTGGGAAAGCTTGTCTTTGATTCGGCCAGATGAGGGGAATGTAATCCGGGTTTGCTTTCCAGCGTCGGTGTAGCGGGGACTGTTGTCTGTTTGGATTACGAGTTCCGTTCCCTCAATAGAATGAACGCTGCCGGCTCCAAAGACAAGGTAATCATCTCCTCCGCTATAGCGGGCTCTATCTGTGCATGAAGAAACGGATGCAAACATAGCGAAAATCACCAATATCGTAACCAGGGCAAAGGCCGTGGTGCCATAGCATTTTGATGGTGCCATCCGGTCTACCAAAAGACTGTTCCGTTCAATTTGACCATATTGGGCGTTGCATAGTTAATCGCTCGGGGATAAGTGTTCCATCCGTCGAATACTTCGAGCCACTGCAGTTCGATGCCAGAGCTTCCATTATGCCCAGTAAAATAGCCAGTTACCGTGACTGTATGACCTGATAGCTCGACGGATCCTTCACTGTTTCGGCTGTTGATCCACATATGATACAAGCCGATATTCCCTTGATCGATAGTTGCTCTGTACTGAGCGAATTGAGGCTGATAACCGAAAAATTGAGTATTAAGTGCTCTACCCTTTTGAGCGGCAAGACTTTTAAACGGAACAATTCCATCTGGGATGATCGTGCTTCCGTACTCGACGCCCTGATCATTGGTCTTATACGTTGTTGTGCCAGTGACGTTCCATATTTCTTTATAATAATCGGGATTAAATTGATTAGCGTTTGAACTGGTGAGACCGTAATGCATTGATACAGCGTACAAGGCAGAAACGACGCATGCATACTTATTAGTGCGGGCTTCAACTAATGATTCCGAGACTCCTCGGAACGGTATTCCGTTTAAATCGTCTATTTGGAAATGCAACATCAAGTCATCTTCATTGATAATGACTGCATCCCATGAAGTTGGGTTATTGCTTTGAGGTGCTATACCCTTTTCGGTGACAATTGGGACAGACCGTATATTGTTATAGTTGGTTACACAGTCTCTAGTTCCTGGCACCAAAGTTCCATATTCAATATCGTTGTACGAAATTAGTACGGTTGGGTTTGTGGCCTGTTGGCCGGAATAAGTTGAAATGGCGTTTGATAGAGAAGCTGAAATCGGAAGAATGGTATCGCCGAGGGTTATCTCCTTCAGAAGCCCAGGATATGATGCGTCAAGTATTAAATAACCGTAAGGGCTTCCTTCCCTTGTGACACTGATTTCATAGCCACAGATAAGGCCGATTTGTTGGCATACGGGAACGATTTGCTCGATCTCTAAGTTCGCGGATCCGTCGACGATGGGCAACAGGGAAAGCGCGTAGTCTTGTGCTAGGTCTGATGTAAAAGCGACGGATGAGTTTGAGTCGGCAGCGAATACTCTTGTTGGGCGTGACGCGGATAAGCCGATGATCGAGGCTAGGCCGAGAAGAAACGAGCGACGTGATTGAACTCTGGGCATAATGTCTCCTGCCTATGGGGGGCAATATGCTGTCATTTTATTTGCTACATAATACAATCTAATTCGGATTAAGGTAAATGGATGGAATTGCTCGATAAATGGTAGTGATTAGCGGACCGGTATCGCGATCCTCGTCACATACGCCCCCGGGTCGTCGCTGATGATGTCGTCGATCAGGGCGATCTCGCGCGAGGGACCGGCGGGTGTCAGGTTGCGCTCGCGCATATAGCTGAGCAGCTGCTCATAGCGTGGGGTTGCTTGCCCGTGCGTGCCGCGAAAGCTAATGGTCAGGCAGCGCGCGGCGGGTCGCGTCTCGAGGTCGCCCACGTAATCATCGGTGTCATCGAGCAGCAAAAAGACCTCGTCGTAGCCATCAAAGTCGCCGGCGGCGAGGCGCTCGGCGCTAATCCCAACGCCCAAGTTGCCCAGAAAGACAAAGGTCTCGTGCTGGCCCTTCTGCAGCTGACGAATCTGCCACTCCAGCGCATAGGCGTCGGTAGGCTTGACGCGTTCGCGCAATACGGCGCAGCGAAGCTCGGGCGCATCGATTGCGCAAATGGTATCGAGCTCGGTGTTCAGGGCATTGTGAAGCAGGGCAAGCCGGTTGTCGATCTTGCGCGACACGCGCTCCAGCTCGCGGCGCTTGCGCTCGATGAGCTCCTGCTGCTGAGCCAGCTGCCGCTGCATAAGGTTCACGTCGCGCGTGGTCACAAACTCACGGATTAGCGCGAGCGGCAAGTCGAGAACACGCAGGTGGCTGATGGTGTTGAGAGTGGAGAGCTGCCGCGATCCGTAGTAGCGGTACCCACTCGCCGGATCGATGTGTGCCGGGTCCAGCAAGCCCATCTGCTCGTAATGGCGCAACGTGCCCACGCTTAGGTTAAACAAGCGCGCCACCTCGCCAATGCGGAGCAGACCCTCGGTATGTTCAGTTGGCGAGTCGGTCATGGCGCCGCTCCTTTCAATGGACGGGGAAGGGGCGCCGAGGTCGTACGACGCAAACGATCCTCTACGCTGCCAACTTGTCAAAAGCCCCACGCCGGTTGAGCACGGTAAACGCGACAACACAGATGACTGCCGACAAAATCGAGCCGCATGGCGAAGCGATGCCCATGGGAAACAGCGTGTCGGAATAGGCGTTCGACAGCAGCCACGCGCCCGGCACGCGAATGAGTGCCACGGCCAGCACGTTGTGCGCAAAGCCGATGTAGCTCTTGCCGTATGCAGCGAAAAAGCCACTAAAGCAAATGTGGATGCCGGCAAAAATCGCGTCGAAAATGTAACTGCGCATATAGCCGGTACCGGCCGCGACGACCGCGGAGTCCTTGGCAAAAAAGCCGATAAACGCCGGTGCCACCAGCCACATCAGCACCGTGATCAGGCAGCCATACACCACCGAGATCGTCATGGCGTCTTTGAGCACCTGACGCGCGCGATCGCCCTTGCCCGCGCCGGCGTTTTGCGCCGTGAGCGCGCTGACGGTGGCACCCATGGAACTCGGCACAATGAACAAAAAGCTGATCATCTTTTCGACCAGGCCCACGGCGGCGGCGTCGACGAGCCCTCGGTGGTTGGCGATGACGGTGATAAACATAAACGCCACCTGGATGCAGCCGTCCTGCACGGCCACAGGCACGCCGATCTTAAGAATGCTGCCGAGCACCTCGGGCTGGGGACGCAGGTCACTGCGCTTAACGTGGATGTTCGTGCGACGGCTCTTGAGCCACACGAGCGCGAGGGCAACGCTGGCCGTCTGGGCGGTCACCGTGCCGAGCGCCGCGCCCACGGGGCCGAGCCCCATGTGCCCGATAAACAGAAAGTCGAGCGCGATGTTGATGATGCACGCCACGCCAATCACGTACATGGGCGAGCGCGAATCGCCCAGGCCGCGAAAGATGGCCGAAAGGATGTTGTACGCGGCGATAAAGGGAATGCCGACAAAGCAGATACGCAGGTAGGCGGAGGTGCCTTCGACTGCCTCGGCCGGCGTGCCAATGAGTGCCACGATCTGCGGGCACAGCGCAAGCAGGACAGCGGCCAGTACCACTGAGACACCCATAAAGAGCGTGATGGTGTTGCCGATGGCGGTCTCGGCGCGGTCAAACCGGCGCGAGCCCACGGCGTGGCCAACGATAACCGTCGTTCCCATGGCCAGGCCCACGAGCGTCACGGTAATAATGTAAAGCGTCTGCGCGCCATTGCCCACGGCGGTGATGCCGGCGGCACCGCTGAATTGCCCCATCATGTACAGGTCGGCCATGCCGTAGAGCATCTGCAAAAAGTACGAGAGCATATAAGGCAGGGCAAAGACCGCGATGGTCTTAAGGACATTGCCGCGTGTGAAGTCGTGTTCCATGGGCGGGGCTTTCTGGCTGGGTTTGTTTACGTACCAGTGTAGTGAAAACCCTACAACGATTGTAGAGTCAAGGTTTATGTCGACAGTGGGGCGAAATAAGTCGCGTGCACTATTATTCCGAGTGAATATGGACACACATCACGAGAACTCGCCGCCGGCGCTAACCTTGCAGAAAACGATTTCGGAATACTTGACACCATTATTCGGCGCGCAATAATACGTGCGTTTGCGAACAACGTTTGATGGGGGTTGAACCTGCGTGCGCAATCTCAAAATACTGTTTTCCTATCTAGGGGCATACCGTCGCGATGCCATCCTCGGCGTGTTCTTTGTGTCGGTCGAGACGGTGCTCGAACTGTTTATCCCGGTCATCATGGCCAACATCATCGATGTGGGCGTGCCTGCGGGTGATATCAACTACATGCTGCTGCAGGGGTCGTACATGTTGGTGTGCGCTGCGCTTTCGCTGGTACTGGGCTTGGGTTATGCACACACGTCCGCCCGCGTTGCCTCGGGCCTAGGCGCTAACCTGCGCGAGGCTGAGTACAAAAAGATTCAGACGCTCGCTTTTGGTAACCTGGACAACTACGACGCCAGCTCACTCGTCACCCGCATGACCACGGACATCACCGTTATCCAAAATGCTGTGGGCAACGGCTTTCGCCCTATGGTGCGCGGCCCGGTGACGCTTATCGTCGGCCTTATCTACGCGCTGATGCTGTCGCGCCCGCTCGCCACCGTCTTTGCGATCATCTTGCCCGTGCTGGCAATCGTGCTGGGCGTCATCACCTATCGCGTGAGCCCGCTCTACCGCCAACTCCAGACCTCGATGGACCACCTCAACGGCGTGGTACAGGAAGACCTCACCGCCGTGCGTGCCGTCAAGGCCTACGTTCGTACCGAGCACGAGGAGGCCAAGTTCGACACCGTCAATACCGAGCTCGCGCGCACTGCGACAAAGACCTTTGGCAGCGCGGTGCTCAACCTGCCGGTGTTTCAGCTGTCGATGTACGTGGCTGCGCTCTCCATCCTGTGGATTGGCGGCCACATGATTCTCGCCGGCAAGCTGGGCGTGGGCTCGCTCACGGGCTTTATGAGCTACGTGCTGCTGATCATGAATTCGCTCATGATGATTTCCAACGTGTTTTTGCTGCTCACGCGCGCTCTTACGAGTGTGGGCCGTATCGCAGAGGTGCTCGATGAGGAGCCCTTTATCGCCAACCCCGCGGGAGACCTCGCGATTGCGGCGCCAGCGGACGGCAGTATCGAGTTTCGCGACGTTTCCTTTAAATACCGCGCGGATGCAGCCGAGGATGTGCTCGAGCATATCGACCTTCGCATCGAGAGCGGCTCGACGGTGGGCATCCTCGGCGGCACGGGCTCGGGCAAGAGCTCGCTTGTGCAGCTGATTGCGCGCCTGTACGACGCCACCGAAGGCGCCGTGCTTGTGGGCGGACGCGACGTGCGCGACTACGACCTCGCCGCCTTGCGCGACGCTGTGGGCATTGTGCTGCAAAAGAATGTGCTGTTCACGGGCACCGTGCGCGAGAACCTGCAGTGGGGCAATCCGCAGGCGTCGGACGATGAGCTCCTCGCGGCTTGCCGCGCGGCGTGCGTGGACGAGTTCCTTGATCGCATCGGCGGGCTGGACGGCGAGTTGGGCCAAGGCGGCGCCGGTGTCTCGGGTGGCCAGAAGCAACGTCTGTGCATCGCGCGCACGCTGCTCAAGCATCCGCGCGTGCTCATTTTTGATGACTCCACCAGCGCGGTCGATATGGCGACCGACGCAAAGATTCGCGAGCACATCGCTCGGATTCCCGATGCGACCGTGCTCATCATCGCCCAGCGCATCGCGAGTGTCATGGATGCCGATCGCATTGTGGTGCTGGACGACGGTCGTGTCCACGGCGTGGGCACGCACGAGGAACTGCTGGCGGGCGACAACATCTACCAGGAGATTTACGCCTCGCAGATGGAGTTTGCGAGGAACGCGGAAGCCGGCGACGGCAGTGACGATGGTTGCGCGAATGATCCGTTTTCCTCCGTCGCATGCGGATCGCCCTTGGAAGGGGGTGAGCGTCATGCCTAAGACCGCAGCCCAAGCACGCCCGGCCGACCTCAAGCGCACTGTGCGCCGCTTGCTCTCCTACATGGGGCATGCCAAGTTCTCGTTGCTCGCGGTGGGCGTGCTCGCCTCCGTCGCCGCCATCGCGAGCCTCGCCGGCACCTACATGGTGCGCCCCATCGTTAACGGTTTGGCCACGGGCGGGGAGGAACTGCTTGCCAAGCAGGTCATCCTGACGGCGATCATCTACGCCGCGGGCGTGCTTTCGGCCCTGGGCTACTCGCAGATCATGGTGCGCGCGGCCCAACGCGTGGTGTCCGATATTCGCCGCGACCTGTTCGCGCACATCCAGACGCTGCCGCTCAGTTATTTTGACAGCACGCGCTCGGGCGACATCATGAGCTTTTTCACCAATGACGTCGACACCGTCTCCGAGGCGCTTAACAACAGCTTTGCCAACGTGATTCAGGCCACCATTCAGGTTGTGGGCACCACGGCCATGCTCATCATCCTTAACTGGCAGCTCACGATTATCACACTCGTGTGCGATGCGGCCATTGTGCTGTATGCGCGCTATTCGGGCGCGCGCTCTAAGCGCTTCTTTGCCGCCCAGCAGGCATCGCTTGGCGACCTGGACGGATATATCGAAGAGATGGTCTCGGGCCAAAAGGTCATCAAGGTCTTTAACCGCGAGGCGGCGAATGTCGCCGGCTTCACCTGCCGCAACGACGAGCTTCGCCGCACCGGTACCGCCGCCGTGAGCTATGCCAACTCCATGGTGCCCATGACCGTCGTGATTGGCTACGTCAACTATGCCATCGTCGCCGTGGCGGGCGGCATGCTCTGCATCAAGGGGCTCGCCGATGTGGGCGCACTTGCAAGCTACCTGGTCTTTGTGCGCCAGGCCGCCATGCCCATCAACCAGTTTACGCAGCTCGGCAACTTCTTGCTCAACGCGTTGGCCGGTGCCGAGCGCCTGTTTGCGGCTATGGACCTTGAGCCCGAGGTGGACGAGGGCTGCGTGGAGCTGGTGCAGACGGGCGATGCCGCGTGGGCGTGGAAAATTCCCGAGGGCCAGGGCGTGGGCGTCTACGGGCATCTGCATGACGTGGCAGCCGTTGATGAGTCGGGCCGCGCGGTGGCCGCCGACGGCACCGAGCTCACGTGTGGCTTGGTCCCGCTTGCCGGCGACGTGCGCTTCCATGCCGTGGACTTTTCCTACGTGCCGGGCGCCCGCGTGCTCACGGACCTCAACCTGTTTGCCAAGCCGGGGCAAAAGATTGCGTTTGTGGGCTCCACGGGCGCCGGCAAGACGACCATTACCAACCTCATCAACCGCTTCTACGAGGTCGATGACGGCGAGATCACGTACGACGGCATCGACGTCAAGCACATTGCCAAGGCCAGCCTGCGCGGGTCGCTTGGCATTGTGCTGCAGGACACGCACCTGTTTAGCGGCACCATTGCGCAGAACATCCGCTTTGGCAAGCTCGACGCGACCGACGAGGAGGTGCGCGCCGCTGCCGAGGCCGCCTGCGCCGACTCGTTTATCCGCCGCCTGCCGCGGGGCTACGACACACCGGTCACGGCCGACGGCGCCAACCTGTCGCAGGGTCAGCGTCAGCTGCTCGCCATCGCGCGCGTGGCCGTCGCCGATCCGCCGGTGCTCATCCTGGACGAGGCCACGAGCTCCATTGACACGCGTACCGAAAAGCTCATCGAGCGCGGTATGGACCGCATCATGCGCGGTCGCACCACGTTTATGATCGCGCACCGCCTGTCCACTGTCCGCGACGCCGACGCCATCATGGTCCTCGAACACGGCCGCATCATCGAGCGCGGCACGCACGAAGAGCTGCTCGCCCAGCACGGCGAGTACTGGCAGCTGGCGCATGGCTTAAAAGAGCTGGATTAACCCGTTCGAGCACGATGCTTTGATCCCTCCGTGCCCCTCACCTCGACTCAAACCATCACAACATTCGACGTTTTTTGCCAAAAACGGGAAAAGCATCGAATGTTGTGATGGTTTTTCTACCACTCGACCGGGTGGAATCGCTTTCTTGCGCACGAAGGTGTGCGAACCCGTGAGCAGGGGAATAAGGTTGGTTATCCGACTCCATTGGAGGGCTCATGGACCTGCCGATCGTCCTGTCCCATAAGACTGCCTGGCTGTACCACAACGTGGCGCGCCCGTCCGAGCCGCTCTCGCGGGCAAGCAGCCTATACGATGAGGACTCGCTTGCTAACGAGGCGGAGCCGACCGCGAGCCTGCCCAAATTGGGACTCGATGCCAAGGGGCTGAGGGCTTCAACGGCGGTCGGGATCGTTACCGACTATCTGGTCTCGATCGGTATTCCACGAGAAGAGCTCGATCATATCGACACGCTCGTCAACTTCGATTTTGAGCGCTCGACGCCGGCTGGATTTAGGTGCCACGTGTTTGGGGCGCCGATACCTCCATGCCATCTTATCGAGGTGGCAGAGGGCCTTCTGGTGGTTGATGAGGCCATGTGCTTTGTCCAAGCGGGTTCGTGGATGAGTGAGCCCGAGCAGCTGGAATATGGCTACGAAATCTGTGCCCGATACCATTTGAATCATCTGTCGACAGGCGATTATATCGAGATAGGGCAGAGGTATACCGTTGCCGATTTGATTGCTTATTGTAATGAGAACCGATCTCGTCAGGGGGCCATACGCGCGGCCGCCGTGCTCAGGCGCGTGCACGATGGCGCGCGGTCGCCCATGGAGACGGCCACCGCAATCATGGTCGTAGCAAAACGTTCCCAGGGCGGTCTGGGATACGCCAAGGTTGAGCTCAACCATCGGGTCGATGTTCCCAACGAGTTCAAATATCTCGCTAAGGCCGGGTATTTCGAGATCGACGTATTTGCGCCTGCAAACGGTACGGGGATTGAATACAACGGCTCGGACCATTTTGATAAACAGCGCAGCGCGTCGGATGCGGAGCGTATGACCGTGCTGAGCGCGCTGGGCTTTAGGATGATCGTCCTCACCGGGACTCAGTTTGCCCATCAACTGCAATTGCATCGGGCGATGAATGCCATCGCGCTCGCTATGGGCCTTAAGTGCGACCGAAGCGAAGCGTTCCAGAAACGTCAGAACGACCTACGAGAATTCGTGATTCGGCACTGGGACGGCGGCCTTTAGGGACGTTCCGGTCCTTCTACGGGGTGCCGTGGGCAGGCAAAGCATCACAACATTCGACGTTTTTTGCCAAAAACGGGAAAAGCATCGAATGCTGTGATGGTCTGTATGCTGAGGATGGGCTTGGAAAGCCGGTCTTGCTCGAAGCGACCTGTCCTGTCGTACGGGTGTCGGCATGATTCTCGCGTGGGGTATTATGTTTTCCGAAGAATAAAACACCGCGTGAGGGGAGGGCTGCGTGGACGGGCACGTGCAACATGACGGTTTTGGCCGCGATATCAACTACCTGCGCATTGCCGTTACCGACAAGTGCAATTTCCGCTGCATTTACTGCATGCCGGCCGATGGCGTGGCGCCCCGCGCGCACGACGAGCTGCTCAGTGCCGAGGAAATCGCCCGCTTTGTGCGCTTGGTGGCGGGGGAGGGCATTCGCCGCGTGCGTCTGACGGGCGGCGAGCCTCTGGTCAGCCGCCGTATCATCCCGCTTATTCGTGACATCCGCGCGATCCCGCAGATCGAGGACATCTCGCTCACCACCAACGGCGCCCTGCTGCCCAAGCTGGCGACGCAGCTCAAAGATGCCGGGCTTAACCGCGTCAATATCTCGCTCGACACGCTCGACCCTACGCTCTTTGGAAAGATCACGCGCCTGGGCCGGCTCGAGCAGACCATGGTTGGCATCGACGCGGCACTGGCCTGGGGCTTTGAGCCCGTTAAGGTCAACTGCGTTGTGGTGCGCCGGCTCAACCAGGATGTGGCGGCCCTTGCGCGCCTGACCGTCGACCGCCCCATCCATCTGCGCTTTATCGAGTACATGCCCATCGGTGACGAACACACGAGCTCGCATTGCGCTGTGGACCCGCATGCGCCCGCGCTCAATCCCGAGCTGTGGGACGCGAGCGATACCGTGCCGAGCGACGAGCTGCGGGCGCGCATCAATGCCGGGGCCGCCGCGACGGGACTGGGCGAGCTCGAGCCGCTCGACATCAACGACGCTCCTGCCGGCGCGGGCCCTGCGCGCTATTGGCACTTTCCGGGCGCGGCGGGAACGGTCGGCTTCATCAGCGCCATGTCCAATCATTTTTGCGCGAATTGCAATCGTCTGCGCCTGACGGCCGATGGCAACGTGCGTCCGTGCCTGTTCAGCGATGCCGAGTATTCGGTGCGCGACGCCCTGCGCCGTGGTGATGATATGCAGGTACTTTCGATTTGGCGCGATGCCGTGGCCCACAAACCGCAGGAACACGCGATAATTGAGGGCACGCAACGATTTATGTCCCAAATCGGAGGATGATCATATGGCCAAGAGCAGGTACGCCGATGCCACCAAGGCCGCTCGCAGGGCCGCGATGTCTGCCCACAAAGTCACGGCTGCGGCTAATGCTGGTAACGCCGACGCGTCCGCACAGCCGACTGCCAGCGCTGCAGCCGAGCCCGCCCGCGACGCCCGCCGCGACGAGCTGACGCACGTGGACGCCAAGGGCGAGGTACGCATGGTCGACGTGTCCGACAAGGCCGAGACTCATCGCATTGCCATCGCCGAGGGCACCATCCTCATGCATCCCGAGACGCAGGCCATGGTGCTGCAGGACCGCGCCAAAAAGGGTGACGTGCTTGCCTGCGCGCGTGTGGCGGGCATTATGGCCATCAAACGCACGAGTGACATCATCCCCATGTGTCATCCGTTGCTCATTACCAAGAGTAAGTGCGACATTGTGCCCATCGCTGCGGCGGGGACGCCTGTCGAGGACGTTCCCGAGGGCTGGGCGCCGGCGCGTACGGACGGGCAGGTTGGCTTTCACGTACTGGTTACGGCCGGCGTGACGGGCAAGACGGGTATCGAGATGGAGGCCCTGACCGGCGCGAGTGCCGCGTGTCTGACTATCTACGACATGTGCAAGGCCGTCGATCGCGGCATGGAGATCGTCGACGTTCGCTTGCTGCACAAGGAGGGCGGCCGCTCGGGCGTGTGGGATCGTGCCGGGCGTCAGGCCGCTGCCGTTGAGGCCGTGGCCGCTGACGGCGCCGCGTCCGCGAGCGCACCCGTCGCCGTCGCGCCCGCAGCTCCGGCACCGGCCGTCCCCGCGATCGCGTTTATCGGCTACCAGAACTCGGGCAAGACCACACTCGTCGAGAAGGTCATTGCCGAGCTCACCCGCCGCGGCCTGCGCGTGGGTTCGCTCAAGCATCACGGGCACCACGGCTTTGATATCGATGTGCCCGCTAAGGACACCTGGCGCCATCACCAAGCCGGATCCAAGCACGTGGGTCTCATCTGCGCCACGCGCTGGGCGGAGTACGCCGACACGCGCGAGGAGGACGAGATGCCCGCGCGCGAGCTGCTGTCGCGCTACAACGATGTCGACGTGGTGATCATCGAGGGCTACAAGACCGAGGGCTTCGACAACATCGTCGTCGCGCGCTCGGGTGTCGACCGTCTGCGCGGCAAGAGCTCGCTCGACCTGGTCGACGGTCACACGCTGGCCCTTGCCTGCAACGAGGTCCTGGCACGTCAGGCCTTCGACGCCGGCTTTGCGACCCGAGCCATCAACATCAACGACGCCCGAGCCATCTGCGATCTGATCCAAGACCATCTGGCCTAAAACCTGCCAAAAGGGGACAGGTTTATTTCGGCAGGTTTTATCTGGGCAAACGTCATTTCCACCACAAAGGGGCCAGGCACCTTTGTGATGGTTTTTGCTTTGCAGTAAAAACCATCACAACATTCGATGAAAATCGCGATTTTGGCGAAAAACGTCGAATGTTGTGATGCTTTGCGCCCCGGGTCCGGCCACCCTTCGGGTCCGGCCACCACAAAGGGGCCAGGCGCCTTTGTGGTGGTTTTGCGCCCAAGCGCTCCGTATGCACCTTGGTATACCATGTACGCCGTTCACGAATACACCCCACACCGCCGCACAACCCAGAAAGGCCCCCATGGACGCCACCTTCAACCACATCAAAGCCGTGTTCTGCGATATCGACGGCACGCTGCTCACGAGCCAGCACACGGTGTCCCCGCGCACCGTGGCGGCGATCCGCGCCCTGCGCGAGCGCGGCGTGCTCTTTGGTCTGTGCACCGGGCGCGACGCCCACGCGACCGAGGCCATGTACGAGCTCTGGGGCATCGAAGGCCTGGTGGACGTGATGGTGGGCTGCGGTGGCGCCGAGGTCATCGACCGCGCTCACGACATCAACGAGCTGAGCTATCCGCTGCCGGGCGAGACCATCGCACGCATCTGCAGGCACATGGCGGACCTTCCGGCAACACCCGTCTGCCCCCGAGACGGCGTGTTTTACGTGCCCGAGAGCAACGCGTGCGTCGAGCACCTGTCGCGCGTCGACGGCGTGCCCTACCAGGTGGTCGATTTTGCCGAGTTTTTGCGCGAGCCGCAGCCCAAGGTGATGTTTACCATGGCGCCCGAGGTGATGCCGCAGGTGATTGAGCGGGCGTCGACGTTTGCCGATGACACTGTTAAGGCGGCGGCTCTGCAAACCACGCAGCGGCTCTACGAGTTCATGGATCCGCGCGTGTCCAAGACGCGCGGCCTTGTGCGCGTGGCGGAGCTCAACGACATGGAGCTCCAGGACATCTGCGTGTTTGGCGATGCGGACAACGACACCTGCATGGTGGCTGACGCCGGCGTGGGCGTGGCCATGGCAAACGGCAGCGACGCCACCCGTGCCGCCGCCGACTTTGTAACCGCGAGCAACGACAAAGACGGCATCGCGATCTTTATCGAGGAACATCTGCTGTAGCGCCGGGGGGGGCACCGCAAAAGGGGACAGGCTCCTTTGCAGTGGCCTCAGGCGATTTGGGCGAATTGATGCCTAAAATCTGCGCGTAAATTCAGATATGGTTGTCTGAACATTACGCTTCTAATTACCGATGAAATAAAAATATTCCCATCAATTTGGTAGTCTATTCCTCCCGGTTAATGACCTACCATTCGCGGTTGATTTTCGACCGTTCACAGGATGCTTGCTCTTGAGCAAAATGTTGTGCAAATAAATAAAATGCTATTAAAAAACTGATAACTAACTTAATTACCAGTAGAAACAGATATTTCAGAGCGAATAAACGAAAGCAAATCTGAGTAAATGTCAAGAGAATTGAGAACTGGCTACAAAAATGTCGGTTTTGTTGCTCGGATGTTTAAACAATAGTTACAATAGTATTACTAAGCGTGCGCAATTACAGATTGCGCAGATACGTTTGATAGTGAAAGAGCAAGATCGCGGTCTCTTGGGGAGGAGACATCGATGAAAGCGAATTCAGAAAAAACTAAGCAGAGTAAAAAAGCGACGCGCCACGTACTGGCAGGCGTTTTGTGTGGAGCATCCGTTTTGAGCCTGGTACTGTCGCTCGTCATGCCTCCGATCTCGCAGGCCATTGCCAACGATGCCCAGGCAGCTCCTACCGAGGAAACTGTAATGGGGGGGGGTTCCTCAAGTGAGTCTACTGGTGTAGACAACACTACCAACGGGGATACCGAAAACCAGAATAGCGACGAGGTCGACGGCGGCGAGGCCGACTCTTCAAATGGTGTTGAGCAGGGTCAGTCTGAGGATCAGCCTGAGGGCGAGTTGCAGGTCGAAGACGGCGAGTCGTCGGATGACGGCGCCGTTATGGCAGCTGCGGAAGGTGGGCAAACCGAAGCGGCGCCCGTCGAGATAAATAGCGCTGACGATTTGAAAAACAAGTTGGAGAATGCAAGCGGTGTCGCTAGCTTCAAGCTTATGAATGATGTCGATACCGGCGGGACAATCCAGCTTGGCAAGGACGGCAGCAAGATCACGCTGGATCTAAACGGTCACAAAATTAAACACGAGAGCTCGAGCCAGCCCCTGTTCAACATTACGGGGGGCGCGACGTTAACCGTCATGGATAGTCAGCAAGCTGAAGTGGATGATCCAACGGGCGACAAATATGTATGCTCCGACAACACATTTAGCAAAAATGGCAACCTTGCCTCTGTGGCCCCTGATGAGACTTCTAATATTCCTACAAATCTCACCTACTATGTAACCGGATCGTCCGTAAATCCAGATGGCATTAGCACTACCGAGGCTCTTTATAAACATGAAGCTACCATCGGCGGCGCCATCGTGGCGTGCAATAGTAACGACAAATTGAAGCTCATCAATCTTTATGGCACTAATGGTAAGGGCGGTACGTTCAATCTTGAAAGTGGCGTGCTGACGCAAGGACAGGGCTGTAAAGTTGCCAACTTGGTCTACGCCGAGAACGGTTCTACCGTCAATATGAGCGGTGGCTACGTTTGCGGTGCCTCTACGGGAACCTCGGGCACCGGCGCTGGCATTATGGTGTCTAATGAAAAGGGTGCTGCTTCGACCCTTAATCTAACCGGTGGCGTTATCGCAGGTAACTACGCTCCCAATGGCGGCGGCGTGTACGCTAAGGGCTCAATGGTCAACGTGGATGGCAGCATTATCTCCGGCAACGGTACGTTTGGTAGCCAGTCTGGCTACGGCGCAGGTATCTGTGCGTTCGAATCAACCGTTAACGTTACGAGCGGCTACATCACCAATAACAAGTATCAGTTCTACCAAGATACCGATTCGACTAATTGGGTGCACAAGGGCGGCGGTTGCCACGGTGGTGGTGGTATTGCTGCTTTTAATGGCGGTAGCCTGAAGATTAACGGTGGCTACATCACCGGTAACTATTCTGCCGAGGCCGGTGGCGGTATTTATGCTGGCGCTTGGAAGCAGGCTCTTTCCACGTTTACGTTCTCTGGTGGAACCATCGCCAGCAATGTGGCGCAAAACTCAGAGGGTGGCGGTATCCGCATTGCTGCGCCTACCGTTGGTGTGTTTGAAGTTGCGAATGGTTCACACGCTTATATCACCAACAATACGACCAATACCACTAATGACTGGGGCGGTGGCGGCGTGTTCGTCCAGGGCGGCAACAGTGATGAAAACGTTAATTCAGCGACTCTTAAGATTTACAACGCGCTGATTACTAACAATTCGGCCGAGGGCTATGGCGGTGGCTTCGCTGCCTGCCCGACCGGCAAAACGGCTATTACCGATACCAATGGTATTGCGATTTTCGGAAACCGCGATGAAAACGGCGCCCACCTATCGGGTGGTACTAATGGTAAGAATGAAGATCAGCCCACAACCGTTAAGGGCGGCGAAATCACTGATACCTTCAAGCAAAACGGCCATAAGGATCTATTCCTGATTCGCAAGTCAGATAATAGCGACTACATCGCTGCCGTAACTGGTCAGATGCTTGGTGGCGGCGCTGCCAACTGGAGGGGCACGATCGACGGTCAGCCGCCTACGACCATCGGCAAGTACGAGGGCGCCCAGGCTAAGTACATGATTGGCCTCGATGCAGATCCTTCCGATGGTGATCAAGGGCTTGCCCGTGATAATGCCACGCTCTTCATCACGGGCAACAAATCCAACATCCACGGCGGCGGCATCATGACCAACGGCGACGTTGTCGCTGGTTCCACCATGCAGGTGAGCGTGTACCCCAAGATGAAGCTCAATGGCACTAAGGCGCTAATGGGTCGTGCGCTTAAAGACGGAGAGTTCAAGTTCCAGCTGCTCAAACAGGGTACAAACAAGCAGGATCCCTCGTTTGCCGATCACAAGCTGCGACTCAATGGCTGCACAAAAGTTGGCAATGGGGTCACGAATGATGGCGGCGGCAACTTTGCCTTTAATCTGGGCGAGGTCTATTCCGATGACTCGATCGTCTACTACCTCGTTGAGGACCCCGGTGACAATCCCGTTTCTGGCGTGACTTGCGACGAGACTATCTACAAGATAGATCCTAAGGTCGTAAAGGATGAAAAAAAGTCGCATAAGGTGCTTGATATCGAGTACACGTACTATACGGTCAGTAGTGTGGCAATCACCACAATCGCCGCTAATGGTACTACGTCTGTTGCTACGGTTTATCCAATACCCGAAGGTGACGTTGCAAACGTCGCGCTAACAAGCTCAAAGACTTTCACCAACACATACACGCCGTACGACTCCAAGGGTTCCTGGACTCCGGCGGCTACGAAGGTTGTCAAGGGTGGCGAGATGAAGAAGTTTACGCTTCAGCTCGCGACCGACAAGGAGTTCACGAGCATCGTCAACGATAAGTCGACCAAGGCTGACGGCTCCAAGTCCCAGACCTTGGACTTCGACGAGATTGAGTACAAACTCAATCAACTCGAAAAGCTCGAATCTGACCCTACCGGTCGTGGTGCAAGCAAGACCTTCACCTATTACGTCCGTGAACAGCGGCCGACGACGCCGTTCACGAACTACGAGTATGACCAGTCGGTCTATCAAATTACGGTCAAGGCGGCTGATAACTCTAAAGGCAAGATAGACATCTCTGCAACCTACAAGCAGATTCAAGATCGTAATGGTAATCTGGTGACCGACGACACTGAGCATACGTTCACCGACTCCACCCCCACCTTCACTAACACCTACTCCACCACGTTGCCCCTTTCTGGTATGTCGGGCGTCACTCTGACGTACCTTGCCGGCGCGGCGGTGCTTTGCGTTGCTGCGGCCTGGATGCACATTCGTCGCAAGGCGAATGCGAAGGGAGGCGAGCGTCGTGAATAAGAAAGTTTGCTCCTTCCCGATCTTGTTTGCGCTGCTTGCCCTCCTGATCGGCACCTGCGCGGTTGTGTTCCCCGCATCCGCGCAGGCCGCGCCGACCTCGACCGGTTCCATCACGGTGAGCGGCACCGTGGCGAGCAGCTACGACGCCTACCAGATCTTTAGCGCCAACGTCGTCGACGGCGACAACGACGCCAAGATCGCCACCGACCTCGCCTGGGCAAGCGACGCCGTGCGCGACGCCGCGCTGCCTGTGCTGCACAGCGCCGGCATGCCCAATTCCCAGACCACCGCGCAGGAAGCTGCCGAGTGGCTCAACACCGATTCTCACCTTACGAGTGCGCTGAGCGCACAGCTCGCTCGTTCCCTCCAGAGCTCTGGCCCCGTGCCCGTGGTCCTCAACGCGAACACGGCGGCCGAGCTGCCCTGCGGCTACTGGCTCATCGTCGCCGACGACGACGCCATTTCCCAGAACGAGGCCGGCACCGCGCCGATCATGGCCCTGGTGGGCGGCAGCGCCGTCACCGTCAAGCCCAAGGCCGCGACCCCCAAGGTCGCCAAGCACGTGCTGGAGGACAGCACCGCCGCCTGGCAGAAGGCCGCCGATGCCACGATCGCCGACGACCTGTACTGGCGCCTCTCTGCCACGGTCCCCGCGGGGCTCACCGCCTACGACACCTATACGGTGTGGTTCGTCGACACCATGAGCGCGGGGCTCGACCCCTCCAAGGTGGCCGCGAGCATGCATGTGTACGTGGCGGCGGGCGCGGACGGTGGCTTTGACGCCGTCTCGGCCGGTAAGGACGGCCGCGCCGGCACCGAGCCCGCGAAGGGTTGGACCGACATCACGTCCCAGTGCGCCACCAAGGTGGCGGCGGACGGAACCTTCACCGTGCGCACCGGCGACCTCATCGCCGCGCTCGGCGGGGCCGACGCCTTCACCGCGGGCGCCCGCGTGGTCGCCGTGTACAACGCGCCGCTCAACAGCGCGTGCAACCACGGCATCGCGAAGGGCAACGCCAACGAGGTCTACCTACGCTACCCGCGCTCTCCCTTTGCCGACCAGTCCGGCGACGCCGGCTTCACCCGCACGCCGAGCGACGACGCGTGCGCCTACACCTGGGATCTCGCGCTCACCAAGCGCGGCAGCGACGGCGACAAGCCGCTTGCCGGGGCGGTCCTGAGCATCGCCGACGACCGCGGTCGCACGCTGGCGGCCGACGGCACGTGGGATGCGGATGGCAAGGCCACCGTCACCACGGGCGAGGACGGCCGCGTGACCGTCTCGGGCGTGGACTCGGGCAAGCTGGAGGTCCGCGAGCTCAAGGCGCCCAAGGGCTACACCGCCTTTGAGGGTACGCGCTCCGTGACGGTTAAGGCCGAGGGCCTGGACGTCGACCAGGTGGCCGCCGCCAAGCCCAAGCTCACCATCACGGCCGAGTTGCCCCTGCGCGCCGACAGCGCGGACGGGTCGACGGGCAGCCTGGAGGCGTCGCTCATCAACACGCCCACCGGCACACCCCCTAGCATTACCACCGGAGGCTTTATGCCCTCGACTGGCGATATGGCAATGTACGCCGCGGCCGCCGCAGCGGTCGCCGGAGCCGCGCTCATCGTGGTCGCGCTCCTGGTCAAGCGGGGAGGTGGCAGCCATAAAGAGTAGCTGGCAGCCCCACAGAGAGCGGGGCGAGACGTAGCAAAGTAGATGCTAAGACACAGACAGATGATGACCGATCGAATGAGAATCAAACGGAAAACGGAGGAAAAGAAGATGAGCATGAGCAAGAACATCGCACGCCTGGCAGTAACCGCCGGCCTCACAGCAGCGCTGAGCTTCGGCGGCGTGATGGCCCCGGTGACCATGGCGTTTGCTGAGGAAGCGACTACTACGACCAATAGCATCACGATCAAAAAGAACAACGATAATGGCAGCGTGAAGTACAAGGCCTACCAGATTTTCGAGGCCGATGTCGTGGATGAGAGCGGCAAGACTGACAAGGTCGTTTCGAATGTTAAGTGGGCAACTGGCGTTAATGACATGACGCAAAAAGCCATTATTAGGGCCATCAACGACTATAATAAAGATGAAGCAGACGATCTGACAACCGATGCCAGCCCGCAGGATGTTGCCAATTGGCTGACTGCCAACATTACCGGGACCACAAACACGACGGTTCTCAAAGACACCGATTTGCTCAATACGCTTGCTGGACTGGTTGCGAAGAATGTCAATCCGACTAACCCGACGGGCGTTGGAGAGGCTTCGTTTGGGGCGGGTACCAAGGTTTCTTTCGATAAATCTGGTTATTACCTGTTTCTGACTGACGCGGACACTTTGGCTTCGGATAAGTCGACGACCGGAAGCAAGAATACTGCCACTTCGCCGATTTATGCCGTCGTGGGCGCCGGCGATGTAGAGGTTACCGAGAAGACCAGTATCCCTACGGTCAATAAACAGGTTCTCGATGATACTGCCGGGAAAGGTAGCTGGAAGAACGTGGGCGACGCCTGGATTGGCCAGGTAATCGACTATAAGTTGACCGGTACTGTTGCGAGCAATATTGCCTCGTATGATGAGTACAAGTATAAGTTCCAGGACCATCTCTCTGTTGGACTGGACGCCGACTTGAGTACCGTTAAAGTTACTATTGGCGGTATTACCATCCCTCGTGTAGATGATTCTCAGCCCGCAAATGGCTATACGGCAAGTCTTACGGAAACCCGGGACGATTCCGGGAAATCTACGGGCCATGATCTGACGATTTCCTTCGCTAACCTCAAGGCTGCTGCGGAGGCCAAAGGTGTTACACTCAATGAGAATTCCGAGGTCGTTGTGGAATACAAAGCAACGCTGACTGAGAAGGCTGAATATACTGCCGCCGGTAACACCAATGAGGTTAAGCTTGTCTATTCTAATAACCCCATGGTTGACGGTACTGGCACCTCCACGCCGAAGCGAGTTACTGACCATGTCTTCCGCCTGGATGTGACCAAGGTCGAAAAGGATAACGAGGGCCAAAAACTTCAAGCTACCTTCCAAGTTAAAATGACCAAAGAGGGAAATACTCCGCTTGAGACCAAAAAGTGGCTGACCCAAACTGGCGGCATTACCGACGAAGAGGAAAAGGCCGGAAAATTCACGACCAGCAAGGGCACTGACAAGATTTATATCCCTGGTCTTGTTGCAGGAACGTATGAGATTACCGAATGCAATACTCCTGCTGGTTACAACACCCTTGCTCCGTTTACCATTACGGTGGATCCGACATACGACGATAACGGCAATCTGAAGACTCTCGATGTGACGTCCAGCGATACCGTTATGGTTACCCCCAAGAATACAAACGACGCGACCATCCCCGTCACCATTCGGAACAAGAAGGGCTCTGGCCTTCCTCTCACCGGTCTCAACGGCGTGACCTTCACTTGGATTGCTGGTGGTGCGGTGCTGTGCATTGGCGTGGCGCACCTCATCCGCAGCCGTAAGCGGGCTGAGGAGTCCGAGCAGGAGTAACGCTCGCCCACCCATCCCCTTGGCAGGTGGGATGTGATGGCCATGAGACTTGCGGACACTTTTCTCGTCCATCCACGTTCTTGCTTTGCCATTCTCTTTTCGGGGCAGACTCCGCACTGGAGTCTGCCCCGTTTTTTGGGAGAACGCAGCCAGGCTCCATTGCCGATGGATCGAGCGTATGAATATCGAACAGATGTTTGCAATTATTGCGTTTACCAGCTGCGGGTGCATACGCTCGCAGTAAAATGGCCTTGCGACGCATCCCGTGCGCGGGCGGCCGACGACTCGATCGGAGGTCCCCAAATGCTGAAATTCCTTAACGCGCTCGCCGCCCTCGCGGCGGTGGGCACGTTCGTCATCGCGTTTCTTGACTCGTATGAGGTTCGGTTTAAGGTCCGTAGGCGCACGCGCGGTGCGGACGGTAGAAGGCATTTGCGCCACAACAAGCGCAAATAAGAATGCCCGGGGTTCGGAGCCCGGGCATTTAACAAAACCAGAAAACTAGGCCGCCCGCGCTTTCGATCACTTACGCGGGATGCGTCGTTTCCTGTAGCTATTGTATCCCGAATCACTCTGTCGATTCGGGACATTTTGAAAACTCAAATGCTGACCTATGCCCGACCGGATAATGCAGTCTGGCTGCGTTGTCCGAGGTAGGGGCTCGCGAATCGGCTATTATTTGTTTAGACAACCTGAGCTATAGAGGAGTGACCGGCGATGGTGCAGGGCGCCAAACATATGAAGGGCAATAACACCGCGGATAACGGCGGCTCGAGCCCGCAGCCCAAACCTCAACCAAAGCCCAAACGCCGTCGCAAGCGACTGCCGCGCTGGGCCGACCGGCTCATCACCATCGTCATCATCCTTATTGGCGTGGGCCTTATGACCTGGCCGTGGATCTTGGACCGGCTCGAGGCCTCGGGCGTGTTCAACCAGATCAGCACCGTGTCCAGCACCGTGGACGCGCTGTCTGCCGAGGAGCGCGAGCGCATCCTGCTCCAGGCGCGTTCCTTTAACGAGCAACTGGCGGGCGAGGCCACCGAGCTTCCCGCCGACCAGATCGAGCCCTACGCCCAGCAGCTCATCTTTGACCGCGACCCCATGATGAGCTGGGTCGAGATCCCCTCCATCGACGTGAGCATGCCCATCTACCACGGCACGAGCGAGGAAGTCCTTATGGCGGGCGTCGGCCACCTGGAGGGCACGAGCCTGCCGGTGGGCGGCACCTCGACGCATTGCGTGCTCACCGCGCACTCGGGCATGCGCAACTTGAGCATGTTCGACGACATCCACTCGCTGGAGCCCGGCGACCTGGTGCTGCTGCACACCATGAACAAGACGCTCGCCTACAAGATGGTGGACTCCGAGGTGGTGCTGCCCGAGGAGATGGAGTCGCTGACCATCGAGCCCGGCGCCGACAAGGTGACGCTCGTCACCTGCACGCCCTACGGCGTGAACGACCATCGCCTGCTGGTGCATTGCGTGCGCACCAAGTACAGCAAGAAGGACGTCGACAAGCAAAAGTCGCTGGCCGGCCGCCACTGGGGCAAGCGCGAGTTTGCCGTGCTCATCGTGGTCGTAGCCATTGTGCTGTTGCTGCTGGACATCGTGATCCACGCGGTCCGCAAGCGCCGCAAGGCCAAGGCCTCGGCATAGGACATCGTTCAGACCCACCACAATGGGGACAGGCATCTTTGTGGTGGTCGGGGCTTCCAAACCATCACAACATTCGATGAAAATCTCGATTTTGGTGAAAAGCGTCGAATGTTGTGATGGTTTTCGTTGCGGGCTGGATGGTTTTCGCTATGGACGGGCGGTTTCGCTGCAGAACCGCCAGCCCGCAGCCTGCCAACCGCCGTCCTCGTTACGTTTTCGCTGCATTTGGGTAAAGCGCCTGCTCCAAGCCGGCGCCGCCCTGTATACTAGAGCGGTTTAACTGTTATGCGGAAGGGAGCGCCTATGGCACTCAGCGAGAAAGACGTGCGCGGCATCGCCGAGTACGCAAAGATCGCACTGACCGATGACGAGCTCACCCAGATGACGTCCTACCTGAACGACGCCGTCCAGATGCTCGAGCCCGTCTTGCAATATGACTTGCCCGACGTGGAGCCCACGTTCCATCCTATCGGAAGCCTGTCCAACGTGATGGGCGACGACCTGCGCGAGCCCGAGCGCGACCTGCCGCTCGACGTTGCGCTCGAAAACGCCGGCAGCGCGCGCGACCGCTACTTCCGCGTGCCGTCCATTTTGGGAGAGGGGGAGAGCGAGTAATGGCGCAGAGCTTCGATTCCCTTACCGCCGCCCAGATCGCCGCGGGCGTTGCCGCCGGCGACTTTACCGCTACCGAGGTGGCCCAGGCCTCCCTTGCCGCCATCGAGGCGCGCGAGGGCGGGGTCCAGGCATTCCTGCAGGTGGCGCCCGAGCTTGCGCTCGAGGCCGCTGCGCGCGTGGATGCCGACCGTGCCGCAGGCAAGCAGCTGCCCCCGCTCGCGGGCGTGCCGCTGGCCATCAAGGACAACATGAACCTCGTGGGCACGCGCACCACCTGCGCTTCCCGCATGCTCGAGGACTACCAGAGCGTCTACACCGCCACCTGCGTCCAGCGCATGCTCGATGCCGGCTGCCTGCCCATGGGCAAGGCCAACATGGACGAGTTTGCCTTTGGCAGCTCCACCGAGAGCTCGGCGTTCCACCGCACCAACAACCCCTGGGATACCGAGCGCGTGCCCGGCGGCTCCTCGGGCGGCTCCGCTGCCGCCGTCGCCGCGGGCGAGGTCGCGCTCTCGCTGGGCTCGGACACCGGCGGCTCCATTCGCCAGCCGGCGTCGCTGTGCGGCGTGGTGGGTTTTAAGCCCACGTATGGCGCCGTGAGCCGTTACGGCGTGGTTGCCTTTGGCTCGTCGCTCGACCAGGTGGGTCCCTTCGGCCGCACGGTCGAGGATGTCGCGCTGGCCATGAACGCGCTTACCGGCGCGGGCCATGATCCGTACGACTGCACCAGTCAGGATTGCGCCGTCGACTTTACCGAGCACCTCAACGACAGCATCGAGGGCAAGCGCGTGGGCATCATCCCTGCGTTTATGGAGGCCGAGGGCCTGACGCCCGAGGTCAAGGCCGCTGTTCAGCGCGCCGCCCAGGAGTTGCAGAACCAGGGCGCCGAGCTGGTCGAGGTCGACCTGCCGCACCTGGACGCCGCCATCGCCGCCTACTATGTCATCGGCCCGGCCGAGGCGTTCTCCAACCTGGCCCGTTTCGACGGCATTCGCTACGGCTACCAGGAGGAGGGCTGCGCCAACCTGTCCGACCAGAGCTCGCTCTCGCGCGCCCACGGCTTTGGTGCCGAGGCCAAGCGCCGTCAGATGCTCGGCGCCTACCTGCTGAGCTCGGGCGTGTACGACAAGTACTACTACGCTGCGCAAAAGGCCCGCACGCTCATCACGCAGGACTACGACGCCGCGTATGCCAAGGTAGACACCATCCTCATGCCCGCCTCGCCGCGCACGGCCTTTAAGTTTGGCGAGATCAGCGACCCCACGCAGATGTACCTCTCCGACCTGTACACCATTTCGCTCAACATTTGCGGCAACGGTGGCATTTCGGTGCCGCTGGGCCTGGGCGAGGATACTCAGCTGCCTGTTTCTGCCCAGCTGGTGGGTCCGGCGTTTAAGGACCGTCAGTTGCTCACGTTTGCCCGCGCCCTGGAGCGCGGCTTTGCCGATGCCGCCACGGGTGCGCCCGCGCTTTCCGTCGCGCCCGATTTTGCCGGGAAGGGAGGCGAGCTGTAATGAAGGAGCTTTCCGAGGTCCTGCAGGATTGGGAGGCCGTGATCGGCCTGGAGATCCATACCGAGCTCACCGCACTCGATACCAAGATGTTCTGCAACTGCAAGCTCAGCCACGATGACGAGCCCAACGCCAACGTGTGCCCGGTGTGCCTGGGCCTGCCCGGCGCCCTGCCGGTGCCCAACAAGCGCGCCATCGAGAGCATCGTCAAAGCGGGTCTCGCCACCAACTGCGAGATCCAGCGTCACTCGATGTTCTACCGCAAGCACTACTTCTACCCCGACATGGCCAAGAACTTCCAAACCACGCAGGGTCCGGTCGCTTTTGCCATGTACGGTCATCTGGACCTGGACGTGACCGGACGCGGTGCCGCCGAGCGCCCCGACTGCGCGTTTGGCGAGGCCGAGGCCCAGAGCCTGGCAAGCGCCTCGGCCAACGCCGAGGGCCTGTCCACGTCCATGTCGTCGACCATGCGCGAGGGCAACCAGCGCGCCGGCCACCTGGCCAGCTACGATGCGTCCAACCTGCAGATGCCCGAGCGCCGCGAGGACGGCTCCTACACGGTGCCCATCCGCATCCTGCGCATCCACATGGAGGAGGACGCCGCCAAGATGGTGCACGTGGGCGGTGCCGAGGGCCGCATTACCGCTGCGGCCGAGTCGCTCGTCGACTACAACCGCTGCGGCACGCCGTTGATCGAGCTCGTTACCGAGCCCGATCTGCGCACGCCCGAGGAGGCCCGCCTGTTTATGGAGAAGCTCCGTCGCATCTTTGCGACGCTGGGCATTTCCGACTGCTCCATGGAGAAGGGTTCCATGCGCTGCGACGGCAACGTGTCGCTGCGTCGCCGTGGCGAGACCAAGCTGGGCACCAAGACCGAGCTCAAGAACCTCAACTCGTTCAAGAGCCTGCACGACGGTCTTGCCTACGAGATTTGCCGCCAGGCCGAGGTGCTCGAGGAGGGCGGCATCATCTATCAGGAGACCCGCCACTGGGAGCCCAGCCGCAAGCGCACCGTGGTCATGCGTGTGAAGGAGACGGCCGACGACTATCGCCTGTTCCCCGACCCCGACCTGGCTCCGTTCGACCTGGACGACGAGTTTATCGACCGCTGCCGTGGCGAGATTCCCGAGCTGCCCGATGCCAAGCGCGCCCGTTTTGAGGCCGACTTTGGCATTAAGGCCGCCGATGCCGAGCAGATCGCCGGCGACCCCGAGTTTGCCGAGTTCTTTGAGGCCGCTGCTGCCGGTATGGCCGGCAAGGAGGCCCAGACGGTCGCGAACCTGCTGGTCAACGAGATGATTGCTTATCTTAAGGGCGCGGGCGTGTCGCTTGCCGAGTCCGGCATTGCGCCGGCTCAGGTGGCAGCGCTGGCCAAGCTGCTGGCGACCGATGCCATCAGCTCCAACCAAGCGCACGAGGTCTTTGAGGCCATGGCCCAGACCGGCGACGACCCCAACAAGATCGTCGACGAGCGCGGTATGCGTCAGGTGAGCGATGCCGGCGCGCTGCAGCCGATCGTGGACGAGGTGCTGGCAAACTGTACCGATCAGGCGCAGCAGTATCGTGACGGCAACCAAAAGGTCATCGGCTTTTTGGTGGGCCAGTGCATGAAGGCGAGCCGCGGCAAGGGCAACCCGAAACTCTTCAACGAGTTGCTGAGAACGTCGCTCTCGTAGCTGCGAGGCCGGGGAAGCCCCGAGTCGCCGGGGTGTTTCCTCCAAATTTCAAACAGTCCTATGCAAGACGAAGGCCACATTTAGTGGCCTTCTTTGCATGCGGAACTCATTTGGAGCAAACACCCCGGCGACTCGGGGCTTCCCCGGCCAGACGACTCGGCCGTTCGGGTCAGGTGGGCTGAATGGAATTGAGTGAATGGGCGTGCCGTTGGCGCGCCCATTGTTTTGAAGGGAACTCATTTTGAGCAAGCACCCGCCCTGCCGGGGCTCCCGGGTTCTGTGACGACTCGGCCGTTCGGGTCAGGTGGGCTGATAGAAAGATGGTGACGGAGGCGCCACTGGCGCCTCCGCCTTTTCAATGTGATGAAAGTGTGGCGAAATGAGCTTAAAACTTCCGTAAATGTGATAAATGTCACGTTTTACCTAGGGTAAAATGTGGGAAATATCACGTTTGCGGAAGTTTCTTTGCGGGAGGTTCGGTCATGCAGCGAGATATCATTGCCAAGCTTAACGCTTGGAAAGCGTCGGAATATCGTAAGCCGCTTATCCTTAAGGGGGCGCGCCAGGTTGGAAAGACGTGGGCGCTTAAGGAGTTCGGTCGAACCTCGTACCGCAATTTTGTGTATCTGACGCTCGAGGAACCGTCACCTGGGGTACAGAGCGAGTACGCTCAGTTTTTCGAAGGTACGCGCGATCCTCGGCGGATCATCTCAAACCTTTCCCTGGCATTTGGACAGCCTATCGATCCCGGCGAGACGCTGCTTATTATTGATGAGATCCAGGATTGTCCTTCTGCAGTCGGCGCCCTTAAATACTTCTGTGACGAGGCCCCCGAGTATCACGTCGCATGCGCAGGGTCTTTGTTGGGCGTTCGCTTGTCCCGTGAGACCAGCGCTTTTCCGGTGGGAAAGGTCGAGTTCATGGAGATGCACCCTATGAGCTTTTCCGAGTTTCTGAAAGCCGAGGGCGCTGCAAACTACGACGAATACCTTGGCGGCCTGGATCAGATCGAGACAGTGCCCGATTTCTTCCATATCCGTCTCGTCGAGCATCTTCGTCGTTATTTTGCATGTGGCGGCATGCCAGAGGCTCTTGGTCGGTGGGTGGAGACGGGCGATATCGTTCAGGTCGATAAGGTGTTGTCCGATCTCTTGGATTCCTACGAGCGCGATTTTGCCAAGCATGGTGGCCGTGCGCAGTTCGCCAAGCTTTCGCAAATATGGAACTCGATTCCAACTCAGTTGGCGCGCGAGAATAAAAAGTTCGTTTGGGGTGCGGTGCGCGAGGGGGCTCGTGCTCGAGAATACGAGGATGCTCTGGAATGGCTTGCCGATGCTGGGCTCATCACGGCGGTTCGCCTTAATGCTGCCGGTGGCGTGCCGCTCTCTGCATACGATGACCTCAAGGCATTTAAAGTCTACTGTCTTGATGTCGGTTTGCTGCGCCGCATGGCAAGGCTGGATGCGTCCGCTTTTGCCATCTCGGATGCGCTATTTTCCGAGTTCAAAGGTTCGTTTGCCGAGAACTATGTGCTTCAGGCATTGCTTCTGCAGCTGGATGTCGCTCCGCGCTATTGGACAAACGAGAAGCCGAAGCACGAAGTCGATTTTTTGATTCAAGTCGGAAACGAAATCGTTCCCGTCGAGGTCAAATCGGGAGAGGTCGTTCATTCCAAGAGCCTTAAGTACTATGCCGACAAGCATGCGGAGACGACTCCATTGAGGGTCCGCTACTCACTTAAGAACCTAAAGCTCGACGACGGGGTGCTCAACATTCCGTTGTATTTGGCTGATCGATCTGTCCCTCTTATCAAAAAGGCGCTTGATTGTGCACATCTTGACGTTTAGATCCTGGGTGAGCTGACGGGCGGCGGCTAATTAATCGCTCCGTTACGGCCAGGGAGCTTGGGCCTTAGCGATGCTTGCTTCGCCAAGCCGTGGGTGTCATGCCGGTGTATTGTTTGAAGGCTTGGGCGAAGGCGGCCTGCTGAGGGTAGCCTAGACGCTCTGCCACCTGCGCTATCGTGAGCGCGCCATCGGCCAAAAGGTCCTGTGCTCGCTCCATACGGCGTCTGCGAATGTAGGCGCCCAGGGACTCGCCAGTTTGGGCCTTAAAGGTGGCGCATAGTTTGGAGCGGCTTGTGTAGAGCCTCTCGGCCACCTCGTTGATACCCACACGTCTGCCTTTGTCGAGCGCGCGCTCAATCATTGCCGTTGCTTCTTCGGCAATGGTTATGCTGACGCGTGTGTCTGCCGCCTGCCGCGCCTGCTTGTGGGCCGCGCGCGAACAGGCGAGCTCCGCGACCATGGTCTCCACGATGCCCTGCATATAGACGTGTCCGCCTACGGTGCGAGCGCGGTCCTCGTTAATCCGGCGCAGCGTGTGGCAGATGGCAGACGTCGCTTCCTCGTGCCATGGCTCGGCAAACGCCTCAAAGATTCCCGCGAACTCGGTGGGATAGCGGTGCTCCAGTTCGTCAAAATATCCAGGCAAAAAGAGCACCGAGCGCGAGTGATAGAGCTCCCCCGCAAACAGCGGGCTTAATTCCTCGCCACAGTTATCTTGGATAAAGCTGCAAACGGCATTGTTTGGCCACGGTCCATGCAATGGTTTGAGGTTCGCGGGCGTTATGCCAGCCTCGGGCATGCATGTAAGTGTGGGCGCGCTGACCTCGCTCACGCAGGCATATGGCTCGGGTGTGTATTCGGCCAGGTACATATCGTGCGTCGGGGTGATGAAATGCTCCATGACGATGCAGGCAGGGGAGAGGGGCATGATCCATGCGCGTCCGTGCGCCCGATCGTTTGCCACCTCGCCGGTAAAGACAGCGCCCTTGCCGGAAAGCTCCAGGCCAAACTGCTCAAACTGTGGTGCGTAGAGCTCGGTTATGTCGGTCGCTGCCCGCCGTATTTGCAAAAGCGTCCCTTTCCTTTGCAGAAACGTCCACGCCTGGCTTGATTGTGAGCCATGGCTAACACATCAATGATAAGTTCATTACGGTTAACTCTCAAGCCGTTAGAAAGGAATCTCATGGCAAAGGGATCAAAAAGGGAAGGTGGAGGCATCGGCGAGTTGCTCGCGTATGCCGGTGACCGTAAATTCCTAACGTATTTGGGCATGGCGCTCTCGGCGCTCTCGCAGCTGCTGAGCTTTGGCCCGTACGTGTGCATTTGGCTTGTCGCTCGCGACCTGATCGCCGTGGCACCTAACTGGAGCGAAGCCTGCGACATCGCGATGTATGGCTGGTGGGCCGTGGGGTTTGCGCTGGCAAGCATCGTAGCTTATTTCGTGGGGCTCATGTGCACGCACCTGTCTGCGTTTCGCTGCGCGTCCAATATCCGCAAGACTACGAGCGAGCACCTGCTTAAGCTGCCGCTCGGCTACTTTGACACGCACGCCACCGGTGAGCTGCGCCGTATTGTAGACGGATGCGCCGCCTCCACCGAGACCCTGCTCGCGCACATGCTGCCCGATATCGCCGGCGCCGCCGCCATGGTCGTGGGCTTGCTCGTGCTGCTTTTCGCCCTCGATTGGCGCTTGGGCGCGGCATGCCTTATCTCGGTCGTCGTTTCGTTTGGCGCCATGGCCACCATGATGAGCGGCGAAGGCGCCGAGTTCATGAAGGCCTACATGGGAGCGCTGGTCAAGATGAACAAGACCGGCACCGAATACGTACGCGGCATCCCCGTGGTCAAGGTGTTTCAGCAGACGGTCTACTCCTTTAAGGCCTTCCACGATGCAATCGCCGAATACGCCGACATGGCGCAAAACTATGCGGGCACGTTCTGCCGAGGTCCGCAGGTACTCAACCTTACCGCGCTCAATGGTCTTGTGGCATTCCTGTTGCCCGTGGCGTTGCTGTTGGCGCCAGGCGAGACGGACTTCGCGCATTTTATGACCAACTTCACGTTTTACGCGATATTTTCGGCCGTGGTACCGACGGCCATGACCAAGCTCATGTTTGTGGGCGAGGCCTCTCAGATGAGTGCCGATTCGTTGGCTCGTATTCGAAGCGTCATGGATTCCAAGCAGCTTTCCGTGCCCGCACAACCCAAGCACCCTGCCGGCGGCGACGTGCGATTTGAGGACGTGAGCTTTACGTACGAAGGTGCCGAAGCACCTGCCGTTAGCCATGTGAGTTTCAGCGTTTCCGCTGGTAGCACCCTCGCCCTGGTGGGTCCCTCTGGTGGCGGTAAGTCAACCTGCGCAAGCCTGATCCCGCGTTTTTGGGATGTTTCCTCGGGTCGAGTGCTCGTAGGCGGTGTGGACGTTCGCGATATGGATTCGCACGAGCTTATGGACCAGGTCGCCTTCGTGTTCCAGACCAACCAGCTGTTCCGGCAAACACTTGCCGATAACGTGCGCGCCTCCAAGCCTACGGCCACTGACGACGAAGTGCGTGCGGCCCTCTCCGCAGCTCAGTGCGACGACATTGTGGCCAAGCTCCCACAGGGCATCAATACCATGCTCGGTGCCGGCGGAGCATATCTTTCGGGCGGCGAGGTCCAGCGCGTGGCACTCGCCCGCGCGATCCTTAAAGACGCGCCTATTGTGGTGCTCGATGAGGCCACGGCGTTTGCCGATCCCGAGAACGAGGCGCTCATTCAGCGCGCCTTTAGCAAGCTGGCGGCGGGTCGCACGGTCATTATGATTGCGCACCGGCTTTCGACCGTGGTGGGCGCAGACCAAATCGTGGTGCTCAACCAGGGCAGCGTGCAGGAGTCGGGTACCCATGCCGAGTTGCTGTCCCAAAATGGCCTGTATGCCAAGATGTGGGCCGAGTACGAACAGGCCGCGAGCTGGAAAATCACTGCAGCGACCGCGGATGCCACCGTCACGAAGGGAGGCAAGGCCTAAATGTTCGCCTCATTCCAAAAGAAGTATTTCCTATCCGATAAAGGCGTCGCCGGCGTAAAACGCGGCATTTTCTGGACCACGCTCACCAATCTCATCACCATGGCCGGCATGGGCTTTTTATTCCTGGTTATGGCCGGCTTTGTCGAGCATCTCGTCAGCGGGGCTGACCTGCCGGATGCCCTGCCGATCGTGGGCGGCCTCCTGGTCTTTTTCGTGTTGCTCTTTGCCTCTAACTGGCAGCAGTATTACTACACCTACTGCATCTTTTACGAGGAGTGCGGCAAGCAGCGTATGGAGATTGCCGAGCGCTTGCGCAAACTGCCGCTGTCGTTTTTTGGTCGTCGTGATCTGGCCGATTTAACCGAGACCATCATGGGCGACGTCCAGGCCATGGAGCACGCCTACAGCCACGTGCTGGGAGAGCTTTGGGGTGCCATCATCGCAAGCGCCATTGTCTTCGTGGCATCGCTGTTCTTTTGCTGGCAGCTGGCGATTGCGGCGTTTTGGAGCGTTCCCGTGGCCTTTGCCGTGTTGTATCTAACACGCGGCCCCATGACTCCGGTGTTTGATCGCGTGCGCGCCGAGAAGGTCAAGGTTACCGAGGCTATTCAAGAGACGCTCGACTGCGTTCGCGAGATTCGCGCCACCAACCAGGAGGCCCATTATCTTGAGGGACTCAACGCCGTGATCGATGCCGAGGAGCGCGAGACCACCAAGGGCGAGCTCGTTAACGGGCTTTTGGTCAACTCCGCCTTTGCCATCCTGCGTCTGGGCATTGCCACCACGCTGGTCACGGGCGCCGCGATGGTCGCCTCCGGGCAGGTCGACTTTTTGGTGTTGTTTGCCTTCCTGCTTATGGTGAGCCGTATCTATGCGCCCTTTGACCAGGCATTAATGTTAATGTCCGAGCTGTTTGCCGCCGAGTCGTCTGCCAAGCGCATGCGTTCCATCATGGAAGAGCCTGTGGCGCGGGGCAGCGAGAACTTTGAGCCTGCGGGCCACGATGTGGTGTTCGATCACGTGGCATTTGGCTATGGTGCGGGCGAGGACGGACGCGCCGGCGAGAAAGTTCTTACCGATGTGAGCTTTACCGCCAAGGAAGGCGAGGTCACGGCGCTGGTCGGTCCTTCGGGTTCCGGTAAGTCTACGGTGAGCCGCCTGGCCGCGCGCTTTTGGGATGCCACTGCGGGCAAGGTTGCCGTGGGCGGTGTGGATGTTGCGGGCGTGGATCCCGAGGTGCTGCTGCGCGACTACGCCATTGTGTTCCAAGACGTGCTGCTCTTTGACGACACGGTGATGGGAAACATCCGCCTCGGGCGTCGTGATGCCACCGATGAGGAAGTGCTTGCAGCCGCGCGTGCCGCCAACTGTGACGAGTTCGTGAACCGCATGCCGCAGGGCTATGACACTATGATTGGAGAGAACGGCTCCAAACTCTCCGGCGGCGAGCGCCAGCGCATCTCCATCGCCCGCGCACTGCTCAAAGACGCGCCCATCGTGCTGTTGGACGAGGCGACGGCAAGCTTGGATGTGGAGAACGAGACCGTGGTGCAACAGGCACTCTCCCGTCTGCTTGCAGGTAAGACGGTTATCGTTATTGCCCACCGTATGCGTACGGTGGAAAATGCCGACAAAATCGTTGTGCTCAAGGATGGCGTGGTTGCCGAGCAGGGCACTCCGGCGCAGCTCAAGGCGGCAGGTGGAGAATTCGCCCGCATGGTTGCGCTGCAAAAGGAGGCGGCTGCCTGGCGGCTATAGGAATGTGACAAAGGGACAATCCCTTTGTCATATTGAGTTCATCCCCATAGTTTCCAAAAAGTTAGCCATTGTTGACCAAATAGTTCGACTAAACTAGTCTCAAAAGCGTGCTCGAGCAAACTAATGAACTCGGGTGCTAAGGCACCATGCCGCGCTTGTGCGGCAAAAGGGAGAAGCAACATGAAGAAGTCGACGTTTAACACCCTGCTTGTCGGTGGCGGTTTTCTGCTTGGTACGGCCGGCATCAAGCTGCTCACCAGCGCTCCGGTAAAGAACGCCTGCGTGCAGGGCATCGCGTGCGGTATGCGCATCAAGAACGGCTACCAGGACATGGTCGAGCAGGCCAAGGCCAATGTCGACGACATGGTTGCCGAGGCTGCCTACATCACCCAGAGCGAGGCCGCTGCTGACGAGGCAGCCGAGTAACGCTCTCAGGCACAAACTATGAGATTCTCGATTATTAGCGAGATCCCCGGCAGGACCCGTCTTCAATTGGCGGGTCCTGTGCCAGAGAGCGATCTCGATGCACTTCTTAAGCTCAGCGGCGATATCGACGGCGTGCACAAGGTGCGCGTGTATGGCCGCATTGGCCAGATGGCGCTGGAGTACGACGAGCCGCGCCGCGCAAGCGTGCTCGACGCCCTAGGCGCACTCGATGCTCAAGCTATCGCCGATGCCAAGTCGGGCTACGTGATGCAACTCGAGCCGCGCAAGCACAAACTCGTTATGGACCTGGCGACACTTATCGGCGCCCACTACGCGCGCCGCTGGTTCTTGCCGACGCCTCTGCGTGCGGTGTTTGTCGTGGCCGGTTACATGGCATTTTTGCGCGCCGCCCTCCGTGAGCTCGCGCAGCCGCGCCTGACCGTTCCCGTGCTCGACGCTTCGGCCATCGGCATTTCGTTCGTCAAGCGTGATGTCGACACCGCGGGCCAGACGATGTTCCTGCTCAACGTGGGCGAGCTGCTCGAGGACTACACCCGCGCCATGAGCGAAAACGAGCTCATCAACTCGCTGCTCGATGTGCCCGACAAGGCGCAAAAGGTTGTCGGCGACACCGAGGTAAGCGTTGCCGCGACCGAGCTTGAGCCCGGCGATCTGGTCGCCGTGCGCACCGGCATGTCCATCTGCATCGACGGTGTTGTCGAGCAGGGGAGCGCTATGGTCAACCAGGCGACCCTGACCGGCGAGCCGCTGGCCGTCGAGCGCAGCGTGGGCGACGACGTGTTCGCCGGTACCGTCGTGGAAGACGGCGGCATCTTGGTGCGCGTGCGCGCCAATACGGCGCAAACCAAACTGCGCTCAATCGTCTCGCTCGTGCAGACGGCCGACTCGCTCAAGTCCGAGGGCCAGTCGCATATGGAGGACCTTGCCAATAAGATCGTCCCGTGGAACTTCCTGCTTGCGGGCCTGGTTGCGCTTACCACCCGCAGCCTCATCAAGACCTCAGCGGCGCTGATGGTCGACTACTCGTGCGCACTCAAGCTCACGGGCTCCGTCGCCGTCATGACCGCCATGAGCGATGCTGCCAAGATGGGTGTTATGGTCAAGGGCGCGAAGTACTTTGAGTCGTTTGCCAAGGCCGATACGATTGTGTTTGATAAGACCGGCACGCTGACCGAGGCGCAGCCGCGTCTTGCCTGCGTGCTCACCACCGATGGCTGGAGCGAGGACGAGGTCCTGCGCCTTTCCGCTTGCTTGGAGGAGCATTTCCCGCATCCGGTGGCGCGTGCCGTGGTCAACGCTGCTCACGAGCGTGGGCTCGAGCACCGCGAGCGTCACGCTGCTGTCGAGTATATTGTGGCGCACGGCATCGCTTCGTCCATCGAGGGACGTCGCGCCATCATCGGCTCGGCACACTTTGTGTTTGAGGACGAGAACGCGCAGCTCGAGTCCGACATTAAGGAGCAAATCGAGTCCCAGATGCAGGGCCTGTCGCCGCTGTACCTGGCGGTCGACGGCACGGTCGTCGGTGTGCTCGGTATCGAGGACCCGCTTAAGCCCGGGGTCCGCGAGGCCATCGCCGACTTGCACGCGTTGGGCGTTAAGCACGTGGTCATGCTCACGGGCGACTCGGAGCGCACGGCCGAGCGCATTGCGCGCGAGGCGGGTGTCGACGAGTTTAAGGCCGAGCTGCTGCCCGAGGACAAGTACGCCTATGTGGAGCGGATTAAGCGCGAGGGGCGCCACGTTGCCATGGTGGGCGACGGCGTTAACGATTCGCCGGCGCTCGGTTTGGCCGACGTGGGGCTGGCCATGGGCGGCGGGAGCGACATCGCCAAGGAGGTCGCCGACATCATCCTGACCGATACGGATCTTGCCGCGATCGTGCGCCTGCGCCGCATGAGCCAGGGGCTTATCGACCGTCTGACGAGTTCGTATTCCAAGGTGATGCTCACCAACTCGGCGCTGTTGGCATTGGGTATTACCGGCATGATCACTCCGCAGGCGTCGTCACTGCTGCACAACGGCTCGACGATTGCCTACAGCCTGGGCAACGCGAAGGCTTACCTGCGTTAGCAGACGTGTTCGCTCACGTTATCTGGCCTGCGCCCAGACGGCATCTGTGTCGTCCAGGCGCAGGCCTTTTGCATTTGACCATTTGCTAGCTTCTTTATATATTGTTGCTAGCAAGGCTAGCAATTGAAGGGAGCGGAGTCGACGTGGGTGCTGTTAGCGGCATGGCGCAGGTGAACGTTCGCGTGGATCGCCAGGTCAAGAACCGTGCTGAGGAGGCGCTGCGGCTTTCGGGCGCTTCGCTGCCCGAGCTCATCAAAAAAGTCGTGGCCAAGGTCGCACAGGGTGGCGGGCAGTGTGAGGAAGTGCTGTCTGCCGTTGATGGCCGGCAACAGACCGTCGCGCACGATACTCCGTTCGCCGCATCATGGGCAGCGGCAGACCGGCTTTATGCAGATTTGGGCATCGCTATGTCGCCCGTATCCGACGATCGCGATTGGGACACAATCTATTCCGATGCCATGGACGAGCGCTATCGCCAAAAGGGGATGATCCTGTGAGCGGGGCTCCCCTCAAAATAATGGTGGATGCCAACGTATGGGTTGATTCGTTTTGCGCCGACCATGCCGAGTCGCTTGCCGCACGTGCTTTTATCGGACGGGCGACGGGGACGGGGGCGTTGCTGTTCTTCCCGGTGCATATCGCTAAAGACGTGCTGTACGTTGTCCAACACGAGCTGAAGCGTAGCGTTCTTGCCAGCGGGGGAGCGCTCGACGAGGCGTCTGCCCGTGCAATTGGCGATGCGGCGTTGGCGTTTGTTCGGAACATGACCGAAAACGCCACGGCCGTGGGCGCAGATGCGTCGGACCTTTGGCTGGCCGACAAATACTTAGCGCTCCATCGCGATTACGAGGACAACTTGGTGCTCGCCGCGTGCAAGCGTGCGCAGGTCGATTACTTGGTGACCAACGATCGCAAGCTGCTCGAACATGCCGATCTTGCAGCAAAGACCCCGCGCCAAATGATGCCGATTCTGGCTTTGGCCGAACGCGGCGGCGCGGCTATCGGTTGACGCGAACTGTTTGCGGGCCTCTTGGACGACGATGCGCCAAGAGGCCCGCGTCTGCTATTTACAAAAGCGCGGCCTTAATGGCGGGGCTTTCTGCGAGCTGCTCGGCTGCCTTTTCGTCGGAGCTGTCGAGCGCGGCCAGGCTGCGGTAGACCCACTCGTTGACCTGGGTGTTCTTGACGCCTGCGGTCTGCATAAGGGCGCCTACCTCGCGGATTGCTGCGAACAGATCGGCTTTGGGACCCGCGAGCTCGACCTCGACGCCGTGGTAGGCGGTCACGCCGCGGTTTTCGCTCACGTGGTCGATAAAGCCCTCGACGGTCTCAAGCCGCTGGGCGAGAGCTGCATTATCGTCGGCGTCCAGCGCGACGAGTGCGTTCGATACCGTGAGGGCGGGATGTCCGCAGGGGACAAAGCCTTCGATGACATCCATAGCTTCGGTAATGGTTGAGCCCAGGCCTGCGAGGGCATTGACGAGTTGCTGTTTGGTATCCATGACGGTCCTTTCGACGGGTCAATTTTGCTTGGCGAAAATATACGTGACGCGATCGGTAGCAAAAGTGTGAAGTGCGGCGCACATTGGGGTCTTCACAGCTCGTGCATAGAACAGCTGTCTACCTTTAGAACGTGGTAAGATAGCTATCCACGAGCGGGGTTCACCCCGCGTGTTCCTTGAAAAGTCGACGGTTATCGGGTGTTTGCAGACCCGATACCATCCAGACTTTCCCAACATTCGGGGGCGACTGGTTTCGACACGATAGCCCTGAGAGAGGAAGCAAGCCGAGGTCTCCTCGCCTCGTTAAACAGGGGTACCGTCAAATTGAATTGACAACAACTCTTCTTTTGAGCCTATGGCTCTCGCTGCTTAGTTTATAGCGGCGCGTCAACCCGGTGATTTCCCCGACACCGGCGCGACGTCATTTTAGGGGAATGCTCCCGCGCACGTAATCGGTATGGCGCGGGCTAAGACCGAACCGGTTGGGATGCCGCGAGCGTGTCGCTGCGCGCAAAGCGTCCGAGACTAAACCAGCGACTGAGCTTGGAGATGCCAATCAGGGGGCTTTCGTGGACCGGAGTTCGATTCTCCGCGCCTCCACCATAAGTAACAGGCAGGTAGATACTCATATCTACCTGCCTTTTTATTTCTAGTCCGTACCGCGGAGAATCGAACTCTGTGCAGGGCGCGGGCGTAAAGAAAACGCCTCAGTGACGCAGAGTGGGGCGTGCTTTCCCAATGGCAGCCCAGGCGGAAAGCACGTCCCGGAATTCACGCTCAGACTGGGACGTAGTTTCCGGATGACACATCAAGCGGAAGGCGCGTCCCGGAATCTAAGCGGGAAATGGGATTCATTTTCCTGATGACGGGCTCAGCGGAAAATGAGACCCGGAATTTGCTCTGAGAATGGGACACACTTTCCGCTTCACCTGCCGCCTCGAAAAAACCGCGCGCTCGCCATCCCAAAACTGGGTAGAAGAAGGCCAAAACGCAATCGCAGGAGGTCAATATGACTGCAGAAGATAAGGCAAAGAACGCCGGCAAGGTCGCGCTCGTTTTGGAGGGCGGCAGCTTCCGCGGGCAGTTTACCGCGGGCGTGCTCGACGTTCTCATGGAGGCCGGTGTCGAGATTCCGGCTGTCTACGGTGTATCGGCCGGCGCTCTCAACGGCGTGAACTACAAGTCGCACCAGATCGGCCGTGCCAACCGCATCAACCTGGCTTTCTGCAACGATAGCCGCTTCATGGGCGCCGCATCGTTTGCGTCCACGGGCTCCATTGTGGGTTACGACTTTATCTTCAACGATGTCCAGGACCGCCTGGATCCCTTTGACAGCGAGACGTTCGACGCGAGCCCCATCGAGATGTTCGCCGTCGCGACGGACATGCTCTTTGGAACCGCCACGTATCTCCCGGTCAAAAGCGCCGTGCTTGACCTCGATGCCGTGCGCGCCTCGACGTCGCTGCCGCTGGTGACGCCGCCGGTCGAGATTGACGGGCACAAATACGTCGACGGCGGCGTGGCCGATTCGGTCCCCATCGAGCACGTGCTGGAGGAGGCGGGCTTCGACCGTGCGGTCGTCATCGTCACGCAGGACCGTTCGTATGAGAAAAAGCCCTACGAGTTTTTGCCGGCCGCGCGTGCGCGTTATGCCGACTACCCCTATCTGCTCGAGGCTATCGAGACACGCCACGACCGTTACAACATCCAGCGCATGCACCTGTGGAAGTATGAGCGCGAGGGCCGTGCGTTGGTCGTCGCTCCGCAAAAGCCGGTCGAGGTCGGCCATGTCGAGCACGATTCGGCAAAGCTCCTCGACCTGTATATCCAGGGCCGTCAGGAGGCAAAGCGCCTGCTCGCGGAAATACAAGAGTTCGTTGAGCGCTAACGACGGCGAACCCTCAAAAAATGGCAACAGCTAAAGAGCTGGAAAATCACGGCTCGTGGATGACATGTGCAGAAACTCTGGTCGGAGCCAAAATACCTGTTGACTCGTACGGCGAGCGGGGTAATATGGACGGGTTACTTGCAGAGCCCCGTGAATCTCTGTAACAACACGTACTGTACATGGAGGAGTCTAAGTGATTTCGAAATCGACTCACTACGCCAAGCAGGGCGAGGTCCAGCGCAACTGGGTTCTCGTCGACGCCGATGGTGCTGTCCTGGGCCGTCTTGCCACCCAGATCGCAATGATCCTGCGCGGTAAGAACAAGCCCCAGTTCACGCCCAACAGCGACTGCGGCGACTTCGTTGTCGTCATCAACGCCGATAAGGTCCAGCTTACCGGTAACAAGGCCGACACGAAGACCTATTATCGCCACAGCGGCTACAACGGCGGCCTCAAGGCTGAGAGCTTCCGCCAGGCTATGGAGAAGCACCCGGAGAAGGTCATCGAGCGCGCCGTTCGCGGTATGCTGCCCAAGACCACTCTCGGCCGTGCCCAGATGACCAAGCTTAAGGTCTACGCTGGTGCCGAGCATCCGCATGCTGCCCAGAACCCCACGAAAATTGAGCTGGAGGCTTAAAGATGGCTGAGAACACCGTTGTCTACCAGGGTACCGGCCGTCGTAAGAACGCCGTCGCCCGCGTCCGTCTCGTCCCCGGCACCGGCAAGGTGACCATCAACAAGCGTGACGCCGAGCAGTATTTCGGCCGTCATCAGCTCGTTGAGAACGCCCTTGCTCCCTTCAAGGTGACCGACACCGCCGGTCAGTTCGACGTTATCGCTCTGTGCGATGGCGGCGGCATCTCCGGCCAGTCCGGCGCTCTGCGCCTGGGCATCGCTCGCGCTCTTCTGAACGCTGGCGACTACCGTGCTGACCTCAAGAAGGCCGGTTTCCTTACGCGCGATGCTCGCGTGGTCGAGCGCAAGAAGTACGGCCTCAAGAAGGCCCGCCGCGCTCCCCAGTTCTCCAAGCGCTAAGGTTTTATCTCCTTTCGAGATACAATGTACAAGCGGGGCCTGCCGATTCCTCGGCGGGTCCCGCTTTTCTTTTTCGACTAGGGTGGGCGGTTGCATATCGCCTGCTAGGGAAGGAGCAATCCTATGCCCCAGAACATCTTCGGTACCGACGGCGTCCGTGGCGTCGCCAATGCCGATCTTTCGTGCGACCTCGCGTTTCGCCTGGGCCGCGCGGCGACCAAGTTTCTTGGTCCGGACATCTGCATCGGCCGTGACACGCGCCTTTCGGGCACCATGCTCGAGAGCGCTCTGACCGCCGGCATTATGGCCGAGGGCGGCCGTCCGCACTGCTGCGGCGTCATCCCCACGCCTGCCGTGGCACTGCTCACTGTTCAGAACGAGCTCGACGGCGGCATTGTCATCTCCGCTTCGCACAATCCGCCGGAGTTCAACGGCATCAAGTTCTTTAGCCGCAAGGGCATGAAGCTTCCCGATGCTGTCGAGGAAGAGATCAGCGCCTGGGTCATGTCCGAGGAAGCCATGGCTGCCGATACGCTGCCGACCGGTGCCGGCGTGGGCCACATCATCAAGATGAAGGACGCTCGCAAGGCATACGTCGACCACGCCATCGATACGCTCGATGGCCTGAGGCTCGATGGCCTGGTCGTTGCCGTCGACTGCGGTCACGGTGCTTCCTGCCAGACTACGCCCGCCGCGCTGCAGCGCCTGGGTGCCACGGTCCATGCCATCAACACCGATTATTGCGGCACCGACATCAATGTCGAGTGCGGCTCTACGCACCTCGAGCCCCTGCGCGAGCTCGTGCTGCGCACCCATGCTGATATCGGTCTGGCCCACGACGGCGACGCCGACCGCGTACTGTTCGTGGACAGCGAGGGCAACGAGATCGATGGCGACTACATCCTGGCTATCTGCGGTTCCGACCTCGCCGCTCGCGGCAAGCTCGCCAACTCCGAGATCGTCTCGACCGTCATGTGCAATCTGGGCTTCTCCATCGCTATGAAGGAGCAGGGCTTCGAGATGGTCCAGACCGCCGTGGGCGACCGCTACGTTCTGGAGCGCATGCTCGCGGACGGCGCCGTCATCGGCGGCGAACAGTCCGGCCACATCATCTTCCTGGAGCACAACACCACCGGTGACGGCCTGGTGACGGCTCTGCAACTGCTGGCCGTGCTCAAGCGCACCGGTCGTACCCTCACCGATCTTGCCGGCATCATGAAGAAGTACCCGCAGGTACTCGTCAACGTGCATTCCGACAACAAGGCTGGTCTGGACGATTGCCAGCCCATCTGGGACGCCGTTGCTGCTGCCGAGAAGGAGCTTGACGGCCGCGGCCGCATTCTGGTGCGCCCGAGCGGTACCGAGCCGCTGGTCCGCGTGATGGCCGAGGCCGAGACGCACGAGCTGACCCAGCGCGTTGTCGACGACATCGTCGAGGTTGTCAAGCGCGAACTTCCCTAATGGTCAAAAACGGGTGCCAAGTGGTAAACTGTTAAGGTTATTTTGGTTGATCGGTATGTCCGAGGGGGAGCATGTTCACTAAAGTCCTAAGGTCTTTTGGTATGCGTGGTCGAGTCCTTACGTTGGATGCTCCCATCTCGGGTGACGTTATTCCGCTCTCCGAGGTAAACGATCAGACGTTTGCTACCGGCCTTTTGGGCCAGGGCGTGGCGATTCAGCCCACCGGAACGCGCGTGATCGCGCCGGCTGATGCCAAGGTCGAGGCTATTTTTCCCACGGGACACGCCGTTGCGCTTAACACGGTCGATGGCTTGGACGTGCTCATTCACGTTGGTTTGGATACCGTTCAGCTCGAGGGCAAGCACTTTACCGTACATGCGCAAGTGGGTGACATCGTCCATAAGGGCGATGTACTCATTGAGTTCGATCGCGAGGCAATTGCTGCCGAGGGCTACGATGTGACGGTTCCCATCTTGGTGTGCAACTCCGTTGAGTTCTCGAGCATCAAGGGCTCCGTTGGCGTGCATGTCGAAGAGATGGACCAGCTCATCGTTGCTCGCGAGCGCTAGCAAGTGCACGTGGCCATTAGCCTACAATTCAAACACGTTTACGGAGGGCGCCCTTGAAAGAGGACGCCCTCCGTGGCAAGATGGGATTTGTCCGAAGCTAAAAGGCTTTGGGTCACCGTGGACGGGCAGGGGCCTCGACGCGGTTAGACACGAGACACATACATTACGCGACCTCGCCCTGGTGGCCGCACACGTTGGTTGCGGCCGACGCGGGCCGCGGGCAAGTGCTTGTAAGGGAGCCTTGCCTCTCTTGTACGAGAAAGGACGCGTAATGAAGATCATTAAAGCTAAAGACTACGAGGATATGAGCCGCAAGGCCGCCAATATCATCTCGGCGCAGGTTATCCTCAAGCCCGACTGTGTGCTGGGCCTTGCCACCGGCTCCACCCCGATCGGTGCCTACAAGCAGCTCGCTGCTTGGTACGAGAAGGGCGACGTCGACTTTGCCGAGGTCAGCACCTACAACCTGGACGAGTATCGCGGCCTTTCGCACGACGATCCCCAGAGCTATCACTACTTCATGCGTGAGAACTTCTTCGATCACATCAACATCGACCTGAACAACACGCATGTGCCCGACGGTTCCAACCCCGACGCCGCCGCTGCCTGCTCTGAGTACGACAAGATCGTCGCCGAGGCCGGTTACCCGGATCTGCAGCTGCTCGGTATTGGCAACAACGGCCACATCGGCTTCAACGAGCCCGATGACCACTTCTCCAAGGGCACGCACTGCGTCGACCTCACCGAGAGCACCATTCAGGCCAACAGCCGCCTGTTCGACAGCATCGACGATGTTCCCCGTCAGGCCTACACCATGGGCACTCAGACCATTATGTATGCCCGCATGATCCTGGTCGTCGCCAACGGTGAGGCCAAGGCTCAGGCTGTGCATGACATGTGCTATGGTCCGGTTACGCCCGAGTGCCCGGCTTCGATCCTGCAGCTGCACACCAACTGCGTTGTCGTTGCCGACGAGGCCGCCCTTTCGCTCTGCGAGTAGCGCGAATCCTGCACCTCGACATAGCCTTGATTAAGGCCTCCGCTTTGCGGGGGCCTTTTTGTTAGGCTCTGTTAGACCAGGATTGACATACATGTGTCCCCACGGTGCCATATCGTTAGCCCTGTAGACCGCGATGATGGGGGCAGCATGAACGCCGAAGACCTGGTCCTCAACTTCAAGAAGGACATGGCGAACCTCAGCAAGACCGAGCGCCGCCGCGCGATCGAATCCGTCAGGGACGTGATCCGCGCGGCGGCGTTCGACGACGCGGCCGGCTCCGCCT
>UQMO01000002.1 GCA_900542125.1 uncultured Collinsella sp.
ACGAGATTCATGAGCGTCTCGTGGGCTCGGAGATGTGTATAAGAGACAGGGGTAATGGCTCAAAACCAGGCGATGGCCCTTGGCATAGCCGGGAGCAATCTCCAGGTAATCGCGCACGTCTTCCCAAATCTGCGGTACGTCGGGATCTTCCCAGTCACCGTCATGGTTGCCCCGTATGAGCGTCACGTTTTGGCAGGCAATACGCTCGCGCAGGCGCACCGCCTCCGCCAGGGGCAAACGATAGGTAAAGTCACCCAGAATGTAGAGACGGTCATCCACAGCCACGCACTCATTGATGGCATCGATGACCTTGCGGTTCATCTTCTCGACCGAATCAAACGGCCGATCCATATCATGCAGGATATTCGTATCGCCCAGGTGCAGGTCGGCGGTAAACCACATCATCGTCTATGCCCTCATTTCGCAACGCGTCAATCTCTTGCTAAGTATACAGACACAGCGATGCGGCGGTTAGCCAAAGAGCCCGCCGGACAGTCCACGGCGGCGCTTGTCCTGCTTTTTCGAAGCGTCGCCCTGGGTTTTCTTGTCCTGCCGCTTCTTACGATCCTGCTCCAGCTCATCATCGTCGAGCAGCATATCCCACTCAAACGGATCATCTGTCAAATCGAACAGGTCATCGTCATCAAACACGTGCGCCTCCATTACCGATTAGCGAGCATCCACAACATAGTTGAGAAGTCTACGGGCCCGTGCGGACACAAATTCATCCCGTCCGCGTCTTTCAATCGCTTGCCGCAACGCTTGCGCGGCGGAACGCTTACAGCTAAGATAGGGACACGGATGGCACCCGTGGCTGCGGGTCTTGCCAACTCCGATACACGTTTTCATCGTGAGAAGTGGCCGTCTTCGCTTACGCGGGGGCGGCTATTTCATTCGGCCGATAAACAGGCCGAGTTCGATAGCCGCGATCAACAACGCCAATAACGAAATAACATCGCTTACGTTCATACCAAATCCCTTCTAAAGGGAGTTGGCCCATCCGTGCTCCATAGCAGTAGTCTAACGCAAAATGCGGGCAATAGGAACATCTGTTCGTATTGCCCGCACCCTTTTCTAATGCACAAACATGCGCACGAACTTGTGCTTCCAGCTTGCGTAAGGAGCATAGCGGAATGGCACGTCCAGCCACGTTGCCTTGTTCACGATGCTCTTCTTGTGGCTAAACGTATCGAAGCTCTCGCGTCCATGGTACTGCCCCATACCGCTCGCGCCCATGCCGCCAAAGCCCATATGGCTCGTAGCCAAGTGCATGATCGTGTCGTTGACACAGCCACCGCCAAAGGGCACGTAACGCACGAAGCGCTGCTGAACTGCGCGATCCTGACTAAAGATATACAGGGCCAGCGGCGTCGGACGATCCGTAATAAACGCTTCGGCCTCGTCTAGGCTCTCAAACGTCAGCACCGGCAAGATGGGACCGAAGATCTCCTCCTGCATCACGGCGTCATCGGGGGTCACGCCGTCTAGGATCGTCGGCTCAATCTTGAGCGACGACTCGCGCGCCGTGCCTCCCAGCACGACCTTATCGGGATCGATCAGCCCGCGCACGCGCGCAAAATGCTTAGCATTGACGATATGCCCGCAATCCTCGTTATCGAGCGGATGCTCGCCAAACATACGGCGGACCTCTTCCTTGATGAGGCCCAGCAGCTCGTCGTGCACGCGCGTATCGACCAGCAGGTAGTCGGGCGCCACGCAGGTCTGCCCCACGTTGAGCCATTTGCCAAAGGCGATACGCCGTGCCGCGACCTTCAAATTTGCCGTCGCATCCACGATGCAGGGGCTCTTTCCGCCCAACTCAAGCGTCACGGGCGTAAGGTTTTTACTTGCGCGCTCCATGACGAGCTTGCCGACTGGAACGCTACCGGTAAAGAAAATCTTGTCCCAGCACTCATCGAGCAGCGCTTCATTCTCGGCGCGCCCGCCCTCGACAACCGTCACCAGGCGCGGATCAAATGCTTCTTCACAGATTTGCTTGAGCACCGCACTCGATGCCGGAGCATAGGCGCTCGGCTTGATAACCACGGTATTGCCCGCGGCAAGGGCGCCAGCGAGCGGCTCGAGCGTCAGCAAAAACGGATAGTTCCAGGGCGCCATGATGAGCGTGACGCCATAGGGCACGGCTTGCGTTTTGCACACACTCACGGCGTTGGCAAGGTCACACGGACGCAGGCGCGGACGACTCCATCGAGCCACGTGAGCGATCTGATGGCGAATCTCGGAAAGCGACGTGCCAATCTCGCACATGTAGGCCTCGTCATGCGACTTACCCAAATCGGTCTTGAGCGCATGGGCAATATCGGCCTCGTGGGCCCGCACCGTATCGCGTAAGCTCGCGAGCGCGCGACGTCGAGCATCGACATCAAACGTGGCGTGCGTCTTAAAGTAGGCGCGCTGATCGCCGACGATGCGCGCAATTTCCCCGGTGTTCATGGACCCTCCTAGTTCTCGCCCTCAAACATACCACCTGCAACGACTTCGTACATATGCTCGAGCTCCAAGCGGTCCATCAAAAGCGGAACGGGGTACAGGGGATTGGCCTCGGCATCGGCATGCGCCGCCATCTGCGGAATGTCGGAGCGGCGAATGCCCGAGACATATTTGGGAATGTCCAAGGTGGCGTTCATTCGATCGACCCAATCGATAAAGGCCTCGGCCGCCAGGTTGTCCTGTGCGTTAGCCGGCGCGATACCAGCCATGCGGGCGAGGCCGGCGAGCTTAGGAGCAGCAGCTTCACCATAGGCGCGAAGCATGTGCGGCAGGATAATGGCGTTGGCCAAACCGTGGGGAATCCCATAACGTCCGCCCAGACTGTGCGCGATGGCATGAACGTATCCAACGTAGGAGCGCGTAAAGGCAACACCCGCTTTATACGCTGCCGAAAGCATATTGCGGCGCGCCCGTATGTTGTCCCCACGCTCATAAGCATCGAGCAAATTGTCGTGGATGAGCAGCACCGCCTGACGCGCCATCTTGCGCGTATAGGGCGTGGTACTGCGCCCGATAAAGGCCTCGACAGCATGCGTTAGAGCATCCATGCCCGTTTGCCCCGTAATGGAGGCGGGCAGGCCGCGCGTAAACTCGGGGTCGTGCACCGCAAAGCGCGGGATAAGCACAAAGTCGTTAATGGGGTACTTGTAGTGCGTCTCGTCATCGGTAATTACCGCTGCAAGCGTTACCTCACTTCCCGTGCCCGCCGTAGTTGGAACGGCGATGAGCAACGGCAGGCGACGATGAATCCGTAACAGGCCACGCATCTTGTTGATGGGCTTGCTTGGCTGCGCGATGCGTGCGCCCACGCCCTTGGCACAGTCCATGGCCGATCCTCCGCCAAAGCCGATAATGGCCCGGCAGGCACTCTCTCGGTACAGGGACGCCGCTTTCTCCACGTTTGAGACCGTGGGGTTCGCACGCGTTTCGGCATAGACCGTAACGCCAATCCCCTGAGCCGTAAGCGCACGCTCGAGCGATGCCGTGAGCCCCAAACGTGCAATACCAGGGTCTGTCACGATAAGGACCTTCTGGATCGAGCGCTTTTGAAGCACCGCGGGCACATCCTCGGCATGCTCCAAAATGTGCGGCTCGGTATAGGGCAGGATCGGCAATGCAATGCGAAAAACCGTCTGATATGTTCGGCACCAGGCACGACGGGCTAGATGCATAAAGGAAACTCCTATATTTGTTGATAGGTCAACATTTGCTCGACCGATTGTACTCAGCGGCGGTCAAAGACGGCTTGCCAATCGTTAATCAATCAACATCTTCATATCTCAAAATTGTTTTATTAAAAATCATTCCTAATAGGCTTCACATTTGGTTGCATTTATGGATAATAGAACTCGTCAAGACGCACGTCCGGAGAGGGCCCTTACGGGACCGGACGAGCGCACAATCGCCATCGATCGAAAGGATCGAATCATGAAGTTTGTTTGCCCCGTTTGCGGTTATGTGGAAGAGTTCGACGGCGACCAGCTGCCCGAGGACTTCAAGTGCCCCCAGTGCGGCGTTCCCGGTTCTCGTTTCCTGAAGCAGGAGGAGGGCCAGCTCGAGTGGGCCGCCGAGCACGTCGTGGGCGTCGCCAAGATGGAAGGCGTCTCCGAGGACATCGTTGCCGACCTTCGCGCCAACTTTGAGGGCGAGTGCTCCGAGGTCGGTATGTACCTGGCCATGGCTCGCGTCGCTCATCGCGAGGGCTACCCCGAGATTGGCCTGTACTGGGAGAAGGCTGCCCACGAGGAGGCCGAGCACGCCGCTAAGTTCGCCGAGCTCCTGGGCGAGGTCGTGACCGACTCCACCAAGAAGAACCTCGAGATGCGCGTTGAGGCCGAGAACGGCGCCACCGCCGGCAAGACCGATCTTGCCAAGCGCGCCAAGGCCGCTGGCCTCGATGCCATCCACGATACCGTGCACGAGATGGCTCGCGACGAGGCCCGCCACGGCAAGGCTTTCGCCGGCCTGCTCAAGCGCTACTTTGGCTAAGACAGCCGCCTGAGAGACAATCTCTAGCTCGATGAGGCCCGGACCGCACGGTTCGGGCCTTTTTCGTGCCTCACGAACTTGTTAACTCCCTGAAATAAGACCACCTTAGGCATCGGTTTCTCGTCAAAAACTAAGTGAGTAGACTTTTTGGAACTTGCCGAGCACACCATCCATATTGCTTTATAAAGCCGCAGCTAAATGACTTGTTGCAAAACGGCCTGGTCGCCAAAGTGCCAAAAGTCTACTCACTTAGAACCGCAGCCGTCCACGATCGAGCTGTTTTGCGTCTAACGGTCATCTTTCCGTCGATTACTCCCAATTTTGTCCAGTAAACGAATAGTTCAGACCGGAGTAATGTCTCAGCCCTTTGCTCATCTGAGCTTTTATCACGATATTCAGCATCGAGCATCCTGCATACGGCCTTAACGACGGCGCGGAATCTATCCTCATCGGATATCTGTCTGTGTGTCAGGAGAAGTACATCATAGCCCATAGCCTGAAGGGCCGTCATGCGGTCAGCGTCACGCAAACCATCCCCTGCGCGTCCGTGCGAGGCCTTTCCCTGACATTCAATGGCCACCTGTCGCCTGCCGTCCGGCGAAGAAAGAAGTAGGTCGATATATACACGGGACTTTCCCACAATCGCTCGAGCACTTGTGCTTAGCGTCACTTCGACATTGAGCTCTATGTCGCAAAACCCTTCGCCTCCCAGGGCTCGCGGCAGTGCAAGCAACAAATACGCCTCGACCTCAAAAGGCGACGCGGCGCCCAATGGAACAAGTTGCGATACCGCCATAAATCTATTGCCGTAACGCATCCCGCAAACATCTGAACAAAAACGGTCAAGGTCTCTGCCCAAAACCAAAGCGTCTCGACGCCATAAATATGAAGCGGTGCCGTCCTCGGACGGACAGCGCACCCAACCGAACGTTGTCGAAATCGCGCCCGAATCAATTGCACGCGTAAGCTCCGCCTCAAGTGCCACCGGCAGAGCGCACACCGCAAACAAGCCACACATCTCCGCCAATACCAAAAGAAGCTGAAGATCCGTCAGATGCCGTGACATGATGAATGCCGTCAGTAGAGGAGACGTAATCAAAAATCCATGCTCCGTTTCCAGCACGGATTCCCTGGGGAGCTCACCAAGAAACAGCCGCTGCCTAATGCTGGCAGGACAAGTCCGTTTGTTTCTCGTCCGAACCAATGTATGCAACGGAAAACCGAGCGCGACCGCAGCCGTCGGGTTGCGGGCGAGATCATATCGCTGCCGGTCTTCTTCCGGTCGTGGAAGCGGCGGACACAAAGCGCGGACTTGAGGAGGCAAACGCCAGTACCTAAAAGCCGATATGTCACAAAGTAGATCCTTCATAGGCACAGGAAAACACGAATTTCAACCCAGTTAGTCACGCATTGGCGCGAACGCACCAAAAATGGCGCCGAACGGACTGCCAAGTTTTCAACAGCCCTCCCCAACTGGCCAAAAGCTTGCCAAGAGCTGGACGAAACCCTGTTGAAAACCCCATTTTTTCTCATGTAGAAGCTTTGCGCGGCAAGTGAGTAGACTTTTTTGAATATCCCGAGCAGGCCGGTCATCCTGCTTTTCAAAACCGCAGGTAGATAGCTTGCTACAAAACTGCCTGCTCGCCAAAGTGCCAAAAGTCTACTCACTTAGATTGCAGAGTGCCCCCCATTAGCTGTACTTCCAAGGCGTTAAGCGCTTTTGGACCCAAATCGTCATACTGGACAAGAATTTTAGTTGAGTCTTCAGGGGCAGACGCACCATCGGCACACCAAAAACAGTCACTGATATCGATAAATGGGATATTCGAGCGCGTGAGAGCCTGCGCAAAAGAGCTTCCGCCCGTTCTACGCTCCGCAACCACGGTGCAGTAAAGGCCCGCGTCTGCGTGTTCGATCGAGACTTCCCCTGCCGGAAACGCTTTCCGTACAAGCGCCGCTAGGCCATCACGCGCCTCGCGAGCACGAACGCGCACACGGTTCACATGCCGCTCGTAATCACCCGATTCCAGCAAACGCGCCAAAGCAACCTGGTCAACAGAGCTCACCGACGAGGCGTAGAAACCAAGGTTGCGCCTAAACCGCTCCATTAGCTCATCGGGCAACACCATGTATGCTAGACGCAACGCCGATGACACGCTCTTCGAAAATGTGTTGGTGTAGATAACCGACTGGGCGGCATCGATCGACGCAAGCGCGGGAATCGGCTTGCCGGCAAGGCGAAACTCACAATCAAAGTCATCTTCGATGAGATATCGACCTGGTCGCTCGGCGGCCCAGCTCAGAAGCGCATAGCGACGCGCAATGCTCGTCACAAGGCCGGTCGGATACTGATGGGACGGCATCAGATGAAGGACATCGGTCCCAGTTTTCTGCAGAGCGCTCAAGTCCACGCCCTCATCATCCAACGGGATATGTCGAACTTTGCAGCCCATAGCCTGATAGATGCGCGTCAGACGCAAATAGCCCGGATCCTCAACGGCATACACCTTGTCCGCGCCAAGCAACTGAACCAACATAGTATCGAGCAGCTGGGCGCCCGCGCCGATAACGATGTTGTTGGGGTCGGCATTCATACCCCTTGTCCCGCGCAGATGGTGAGCAATTGCGCGTCGCAGCCGAGCGGTGCCCTGCACCGGTGCGGGCGAAAAGATTTCGCGCTCGTCTTCGGATGCCAGCGTCGCCCGTAGTGCGCTTTGCCAAAGCCGCGCCGCCTCCAAAGCGGAAGGAGAAAGTGCATCGAACAGCTCGACCTGTCCGTTGACATCATGCGCGCTGAGGCCCACAGAGACGGTATCTCGGTCGATGCCCTGCGAAGCCAAAGGCAAAACCGGTGCATCCGGAAGCTTGCAAGCGTAGTAGCCACGACGCGGCATTGAGCAAATATAGCCCTCGGCAAGTAACTGGCTATATGCATTCTCGATGGTAATGACACTGATTCCCAGATGACTGGCAAAGGCGCGCTTAGACGGAAGATGCTCCCCCGCCACAATACGTCCAGCAACAATATCATCTCGAATTTGCTGGTAAACATACTCATAAAGCGATGCTTCGCCGCGTTTTTCCAAATTGTAGTCAAGCATGAGTTTGCCACCTGACCTTATCGAGCTGTTCAATCTGGTATTAGGCTGACATTATTATTATCTCGAAAACTGAGTATTTTGCCATACCCAGCTCCCCGATAGGATGTTCCGTCAAGCAATGCACATGCCAACCAAGGGAGCAACCATGGCAGAACAGACCAGCAAGGCCGATCGCGTCAAACTCAATCGCGAACTCGCGCAGATGCTCAAGGGCGGCGTCATCATGGACGTCACCACGCCCGAGCAGGCACGCATCGCCGAGGAGGCAGGCGCCTGCGCCGTCATGGCACTCGAGCGCATCCCGGCCGACATCCGTGCCGCAGGCGGCGTCTCGCGCATGAGCGACCCCAAGATGATCAAGGGCATCCAAGAGGCCGTCTCCATCCCCGTCATGGCCAAGTGCCGCATCGGTCACATTGTCGAGGCGCAGGTCCTGCAGGCTATCGAGATCGATTACATCGACGAGTCCGAGGTTCTCTCCCCTGCCGATGACGTCTATCACATCGACAAGACCCAGTTTGACGTCCCGTTTGTCTGCGGCGCCCGCGATCTGGGCGAGGCGCTGCGCCGTGTTGCCGAGGGCGCCACGATGATTCGCACCAAGGGCGAGCCGGGCACGGGCGACGTGGTCCAGGCCGTGCGCCACATGCGCAAGATCCAAAAGCAAATCCGCGACGTTGTTGCCCTGCGCGATGATGAGCTCTTTGAGGCAGCCAAGCAACTGCAGGTTCCGGTCGAGCTGGTGCGCGAGGTCCATGCCACGGGCAAGCTTCCCGTTGTGAACTTTGCCGCCGGCGGCGTAGCGACCCCTGCCGACGCCGCGCTGATGATGCAACTGGGCGCCGAGGGCGTCTTTGTCGGCTCGGGCATCTTTAAGAGCGGCGACCCCGCCAAGCGCGCCGCCGCCATCGTCAAGGCCGTGGCAAACTTCACCGATGCCAAGCTCATCGCCGAGCTTTCGGAGGACCTGGGCGAGGCCATGGTGGGCATCAACGCCGACGAGATCGAAATCATCATGGAGGAGCGCGGACGCTAGTCCGGCAGAAAGGATCGCACATGAGCGATTATGCAGACCAAACGGTCGCCGTGCTGGCGGTCCAAGGCGCATTTGCCGAGCACGAGGCAAGACTATTCGAGCTTGGCGCACACTGTATTGAGCTGAGGCAGGCGGCTGATTTGAAGCAGGACTTTGACCGTCTGGTACTTCCCGGCGGCGAGTCTACCGTTCAAGGGAAGCTGCTTGATGAGTTGGGCATGCTCGAGGAGCTTCGTGCCCGTATCGCTGAAGGTATGCCCGTCCTGGGCACCTGCGCCGGCCTGATTCTACTGGCTCACGACCTTGCCGCCCATGACGATAAGGGCACGCCGCGTCTGGAAACCATGGATGTACTTGTCGAGCGCAATGCCTACGGCAGGCAGCTCGGCAGCTTTCGAACCAAGGGGCAAATAGCCGGCATCGACGGTGAAGTGCCGCTGACGTTTATCCGCGCGCCCCGCATCGTCGAGGTCCACGGCGACGCCAAGGCCTTAGCGAAAGTCGACGGTCGTATTGTCGCCGCCCGTCAGGGCAACCAGCTCGGCGTAACCTTCCACCCCGAGCTCGACGACGATACCCGCCTCCACGAACTGTTCCTACAAATGTAGGCATCGAAATCAACAAACGAAACGAGAGTGGATGATCTCCCACTTTGAGCTTGAATGCAGGCTCAAACCGGGAGATCATCCACTCTTGTTCTATGTAGTCGTTTAAGAACGTCCATTACAGTCGAAATTGTCAGCCTGGGACCATCTCGGGCTACGATTGAGGCGCGCCCAGAACGGGCCGCCGACCGGGCGCCCGCGCACGGCCGAACGTCCCTGCCCCCGAGAGGGCCTGTTGGGTGCTGCTGGCGCGGGGCGCGCCGCCCCCGACGGCTGATAGGAAAGTGCCGGGCAGGTGCCGCGGCTGGTAATGTGAGTGCCGAGGGGGAGGCCATCCGGTCGAACGACTACCGGAAGGATACCACCGTGAAAGCGCCATCCACCAGACCCGCGGCCGTGCTCGGCCTGGACGTCGGCAAGTCGTCGCACTGGGCCTGCCTGATCGACCGCGACGGGGAGGTGCTGGCCAGCGCCCCCGTCCGCAACAGGGAGGCCGAGCTCGACGCGCTGTTCGCCTCCGCGCCCGCCGGCACGCTCGTCGTCGTCGACCAGTTCCGCAACATAGGGTCCCTCGCCGTGAGGCGGGCCCGCGCCGCGGGGCTCGGGGTCGCCTACCTGCCCGGGCTCGCCGCCAGCCGCGCCGCGGGCCTGTTCGCCGGCGAGGCCAAGACCGACGAGCGCGACGCCGCGGTGATCGCGCGGACCGCCCTGGGCGTGCCGGACTCCCTGTCGGGGGTCCCGGGCCGCGGCGAGGCCCTCGAGGCCGCCCGCGCCCTCTCGTCGCAGCGCGACCACGTCGTCGCCTGCGCGACCAGGGACAAGAACCGCCTGCGCGCGGTGCTGCTCGAGTCCTGCCCGGCCCTCGAGGCCGCGGTCGACCTGTCGGACCGGCGGTGGCTGGAGCTGCTCGCCGGGTTCGGCGGGGCGTGGGGGATCGCCCGCTCCGGGGCCGAGGGCCCGCGGGCCGAGGCCGCCGGGGAGGCCGCGGCCGCCTCCACCGCGCCCCCGCCGGCGCTCGTCGAGGCCGAGAACAGGCAGGTCAGGTTCCTGGCCGCCCGAATATCGGAGGCCCTCGACGAGGCCGGGGCCCTCGAGGCCGAGACGGCGGCGCTGCTCGAGGGCGACGAGACCTACGCGTGCCTGCTCACCGTGCCCGGCATCGGCCCGAGGACCGCGGCGCAGCTCGCGGTGTCGGTCGACATCGGGAGGTTCCCGGACCACGACCACCTGGCCTCGTACTGCGGCATAGCCCCGAGGGTGAGGAACTCCGGCACGTCGGTGAGGTCGGTCAGGGCGTCCAGGCGCGGCGACGCGAGGCTCAAGTCCCTGCTGATCTTCTCGTGCAACAGCCTGGTGAGGTCCTCGGGGCGCTACGGCGAGTACTACCGGGCCTGCAGGGCGCGGGGCATGGTGCACGGGCGGGCGCTCAAGGCCGTCGCGAGGAAGCGGCTCAGGGCGATATACGCCGTGATGCGCGACCGGGTGCCCTACCGGGAGTAGCCCCGACGGTTGACAAAACTATAGGAACACCCAATGACTGACCAATGACTGGGCGAGGGCGGCCATGATGGTGCGGGCGACGCCGTCGTGGTCGTTGTCGTATTCGGTGACGGCGTCGGCGGCCTCGCGATCTTCGGGCTCGGCGTTGACCATTGCCATGCCGTGGCCCGCCGCCTGCAACATGGGGATGTCGTTGATGTTGTCGCCAAAGGCCCAGGCATCGGCAAGGGGCTCGCCCAGATGCTCGCACAGCCACGTCAGAGCCGTTCCCTTGGTGGCGCCATCACCCATGACCTCGATATTCATTTCGTACGAACGAGTGACCTCGATGCCCCCAAGCGTGCCGAGCGCCGCCGCGATGGCGTCGCGGTCGGCGGGGTCGTGCCAGTACATGGCGATACGCTCGAGCGTCTCGACCTCGTCGATCTTGCTGTCGACGTCCGCGTCGATGGGCGTGCGCGTACGCCTGAGAGATCCGGCAATATGCGGATCGCCACCGCAGAACTCGTCCAGGCGCTCGTAGAGCGAGCGGAGGAGGAAGCACTGGCCGTCGGCGAAGATATCGAAGGTGACGTCGTGGTCGGCGGCAATGCGATGAATGCGGTGGGCAATGCCGCGATCGAGCGGACGGCTCAGGATGCACGTGGCGCGGGAGGCGTCGGTGGGCATATCCTCGTTGAGCTGCCAGACGCTGGCGCCGTTGGCACAGACTGCGTAGTGCACGGCGGGGTGGGCGAGGATTGGCTCAAAGACGCCCGACAGCGGGCGGCCCGTGCAGGGGACAAACTCAATGCCGCGACGTGCGAGCTCGTCGAGCATCGCCCAGGTGGCGTCGCTCATCTGCTTGTCGCTCGTCAGCAGCGTTCCATCCATATCGGAAAACACGATCATCTGATGTGGTCCTTTCCAAGAGACATAAAAAGCATGGCCGAGGGCGGTGATGCCCTGGCCACGCTCGGGTTCTATAACGGTCCGCGTCCTAGCGATCGGCGAGCGGCTTGTATTCCAGCGGCTCGATAACCGGGCGATACGCGGGACGGATGATGCGGTGCGCGCAGAAGAGCTCTTCCATGCGGTGCGCCGACCAGCCGGCCATGCGGGCGACGGCGAACAGCGGTGTAAAGAGCGTCTCGGGCACGCCGAGCATTTTGTAAATAAAGCCCGTGTACAGGTCGATGTTGGCGCAGATGGGCTTGGTCATGCCGTGGTCGCGCATCACCTGCGGGGCCAGGCGCTCGATGCGCTCGATGAGCGCGAACTCCTCGCCCAAGTCCTTCTTGGCGGCAAGCGAGCGCGCGTAACGGCGGCAGACCTCGGCGCGCGGGTCGCTCAGCGTGTAGACGGCGTGGCCCATGCCGTAGATGAGGCCCGTGCCGTCGAAGGCCTGCTTATCGAGAATCTTGCTCAGGTAGGCTGCGACCTCGTCCTCGTCCTCCCAGTTGGAGACATGCGCACGGATGTCCTCGTGCATGGACACGACCTTGGCGTTGGCGCCGCCGTGGCGCGGGCCCTTGAGCGAGCCGATGGCCGCGGCGTAGGCGGAATACGGGTCGGTGGCCGAGGAGGACAGCACGCGGCAGGCAAACGTGGAGTTGTTGCCGCCGCCGTGCTCTGCATGCAGCATGAGCATCACGTCGAGCAGCATGGCCTCATCGCGGGTGAACGCCATACCGCCGCGGAGCACCTGTAGGATGGTCTCGGCGGTGGAGAGGCCGGGCGTGGGGTGCGGCACGTGAACCTCGGAGCCGCGAAGCTTGGCGATCGAGGCCATGTGTGCGAAGGCGGCGATGCGCGGGAGACGTGCGAGCATGGAAATAGCCACGTCGATCTCATGCTCGGGCGTGATCACGTCTGGTTCGGCATCGAAGGCGTAGAGCAGCAGCACGGCGCGCTGGAGCATGTTCATGATGCTCGACGACACCGTGGTCATAGGGAACTCTTTGACGTACTCGTCGCTCAGATGTCTAAAGGCGCCCAGGCGCTCGCAAAAGCCGTCGAGCTCTTCCTTGTTGGGCAGCGAACCCGTGATAAGCAGATAGGCGACTTCCTCGTAGCCGTAGCGATTCTCGGCCTGGGCATTGTTGACCAGATCCTCGATGCTGTAGCCGCGAAGCGTGAGCTTGCCCTGATCGGGCACGACCTTTCCGTCGACCTTGTTGTAGCCGTGCACATCCGAGATGCGAGTGAGGCCCGCGACCACGCCCGAGCCGTCGGCATTGCGCAGGCCGCGCTTGACATTGTGCTCAACAAACAGGCCCTCGTCATAAGGGTCGGTCGGCAGGCCGTGGTAGAGGCTTTCGCTCTCAGGCGAAATCTGGCGGCTTGCTTCGTAATCCAGAACCAGGCGGCTCAAGTGGTCATCGAAGCGGTAATAGATTTTCTTGGCGTCGTAGGCCATGCGCGCTCCTCTCCGGGCCGCATCGGGGTGACTTGCATGGGCATGCGCGCGTCAGGCTATCCCCAGCGGCTTGCTCGCTACAGGCGGTACATAAAGTTGAAGACGTCCTCGCGCTGGATGGACACGTTGACGCCCGAAAGCTCGCCGGCCTCGGCCAGCGCCTTCTGCAGCTCGGCGAAGTCGAGCTTGGACTCGGCGGTATCGGCCAGCATGGTCATGGTGAAGATGTCCTCGATAATGGACTGCGTGATGTCGCGGATGTCGACGTTGGCCTCGCCTAGGACACGGGTGACGCCGGCGACGATGCCGGGGCGGTTCTTGCCAAGGACGGTGATGACGATACGGGAGGACGAGATCTCGGCCATGGGAAACCCTTTCGCGTGATTGCGGCGCGCGCGGGGCGCTCCGCTACGGTACAGTGTTCATCATTGTACCTGTCTGGCGCAAAAAAGGCGCGCTCGCTGCGGCGTTACATGCCTGCAACATGAGCGTAAGGGGGAAGGCCGTACGGGGAAGAGCCGTCTGGCGCGTGTCCGGCTCGTGTTGGGTTGATTTCCGATCTCAGCCGAACACATTGAGCGGACAGGCCGTTCCCGCAGTCAGCCGAACGCCTCCGACGGCTGATTCCGAACTGGAAGCGGAGGGTATCCCCGCCCTTCGGTAGGGGATACCGCTCCGCGGCGCATGCCGCGGGCGGCGCCCCTATCGGACCACCGTGACCTCAGTTGGGATGGGCCCAGCACTGCCGCGTACTCGGTGAGCTAGAGCCAACTGTTCGTCTTCACGTCGCGTATGGCGATATTTCGGTCGTCCGGCTCGGTGATGCCGTAGCCGAACGCCTGGAGCGTCTCGATGGACTCCTGGATCCTCTGTTGGAACATGGGACCCGGATCGACCCTCGGCCCGAGGTGCCCGCGCCAAAGGCACGGCGTGGCGCGCAGCATGTTATGGATTTTGGAGATGGGCTCGATGTCGGCGTAGACGTTGAGCGTCGCCATGGCGTCCTTGTGGCCGAGGATCGATTGGAGCGCCTTGATATCGCCGCCTTGGCGGATCCACTGCGTTGCGAACGTGTGGCGAAGGCCGTGGAACGTGATCAGCTCGTCGTTGGTGCCCATGAGGCCGTTGGTCTCCGAGAACGTCTTGAACGCCCTGCGGATATAGCTTGTCGTCGCGAAGGTCGCGCCCGGCTCCGACAGGATGTAGCAGTCCCCGATCTCGACCGCCCCGGTAAGGCCGCGCAAGCGCAGCTTTCCGCAGTCGATCTCGTGGGTCTCCTTCAGGAAGGGGAGTAGGCCGACCGGGTCGATGGGGATACCCCTGGCGTCATGGGTCTTGGTGTCCTTGATGAACGAACCCATTCCCTTCGCGTACGCCACCGAGTGTCTGATCGAGATCAGGCCCGTCTCGAAATCCACATCGCACCACCGAAGGCCGCAGACCTCGCCGATTCGCATCCCCGTGTGCAGGGCGAGTACGACCGCCCTCTAATCCTCGGCGGACCAATCGAGTCCGAACTCCTTTCGGGCATCCTCTTCGCTCATGACTTCGAGAAGGTCTCCGGGTTGGCAACGAAGGGCGAGGCATAGCTGCTCGAGTGTGTTGAAGCGAATGCCGCGAATATGCCCTTTTTTAATACGGGACAGGTTTACGGGCGTGGTTCCAATCCTTTCGGCAAGTTCGTTCGAGGAAATCTTTCGCTCGGCCATGATCTTGTCGAGGCGAACAATTACGGGCATGGCGTTTCCTTACGCAATCTCGTCGGAGTCGAGGTACAGCTCTCGGGCGTACAAGAAGAGCTGGGAAAGCATGAACAGGACGATGCCGAGAACCAGAGAGGTCCAATCGAATGATGAAGCGGTCTCTTGGGCGCCGACGGCCCCCTCGCCGCCAAACATCGAAACGGAGGTTTTGAGTGAGCCGGCGTAGAGGCTGGTGGCAGCTTGAACAACGAAGAGAATGCCGAGCACCTTCAAGCATGTCGCAGACCCTTTCTTGAAGGGGTCTGCGCTCTTGATCGTCCACACGAGAACGGCGCTGAGGATGGTCGTAGCGATACCGATGACGGCAGGGACCAATGTCGAGATCGCAAGGGCTGGATACGCGGGGGAGTCTGCAATTACAGGGTTGTCGAGCACTTCGATTGCTGGCTTTAAGGAGAACGCCACTTGTGCGATGGCGGTGGCGCAAAGGGTCGCAGAGGCTATCGCACATGCGATGCGGAAGGAATGAAGCCGGGGAGTGCGATTGTCGGAACTCATAATAACCTCCGAAGAATTTAAAAAACTCAGGTTACTTTTTAACAGTTTATGTTAAATTGACTTTGCCGGCAAGTAATCACAGCATGCTGCAACCGTAACCCCGTGCATCGGGCTGAATCGTGTTGAAACGAGCTGGTGATACGTATGTTCAAAATCTCGAAGGTGATCTTTAGGTCGCTTCTCTCCTCCAGGTCGCTCTGTGTTGTCGTTGTTGCGTTGATGGTTCTTTGTGCTCTGCCCGTCTTCAGGAGCGCGGCTGGCATCGACGGACGGGTCGAATACCTCGAGTCGGGAATAACCCGTGTTGAGCAGGAATTGTCAGCATCCTAAGCGGATGCGCTTGTGAATGCGGGGGAGGACGGTGTCTATACCTCTTCATCAAGCATGCCCGCGCTTCTGTACCCTCTTGCCGCGGGACGTCTTATCTTGGCACCGCTCTCTCCCCTACTTCCGTTTCTGCAGATATCGGATGGAGAGTACACCTATTATGACGGATCGAAGGAGTACTTGCTATGGGTCGCAACGGCCGTTGCCGTCTCGTTCCTTGCCGCGCGTCTTAACAAACGTGAAAAGCTCATCATCCAGGCACCGATGGGCGAGCTGGGTAGACTTGTTGCATCGAGCGTATGGGCGAGTGTTTTTGCAATGCTTGCCGTCCTCGCCATCAATCTTCCAGGGATAATCGCCGCGCTTGTGAAGAATGGCCCGGGCTCGCCGTTCTATCCGATAGGCTACATTCAATATGCGACTCCGGTTATCAAACCGGCTTGGCTGGTGTTCGCGCAGACGGCCATCTTGCAATTCTTGGTGGCAGCGTTCATCTCGCTTGTCGTTCACCTTGCCGTGAAGATTGCCAATAACCCTACGCTTGGAATCGTGTTCGTATGTGCCCTGATGGGGGTGACGATGGTTCCCGGGTATTACGGAAGATCCATCGCTTTACGTGAGTTCGCCCTGTTGAATCCCCTTACGTATGCGAACACTGAGTTGACCGTCGGCGCCTATAGCCCGTACCCGACAACGCAGATAGTGAATCTGCCTGGACTTTGCTTCGAGCGTGGCGCGATTGCCCTCGTATGCGCAATCGGGATCGAGGTGCTGGCAATTAGCCTGCTTTGCGTTGCTGGAAAGAGCGGCTGCGCGTGCCCGATATCCCCGATTTGTCTTGAGAGAGGTTCCTTCACTGCATCGAGAACGGCAACTCGTTCGAGCGCTTGTGCCTCCGCCGTTGCATACGTAAGAACGATGGGGAAACTGCTCCTGCGTTCTCCTACCCTCGCCGTATGCGCGATTGCAATGTCGACGACGATGCTGGCCCCGGCTCTGGTCGAGATGTTTCCTGACGCTGATAACGTTTCCGCTGTTCGGTATAGGGATGGGGAGCTCCGTTCAATAGATCGGTATCTAGAGCAGAACGCTGCGAATATGGACGTCGAGGGCAAAGCGGCCCTGGAAGACATGCGGGATGCTCTTTCGGGTTTCGTGTACGCGCCTATGCCTGCTGAGGGGTTTCGAAGCCTTGCGACGTACGAGCGCGCTCGAGGTGAGCTGGGCGCGGCAGATGCGACTCTCCTGCAATCGATCGGAATCGAGCCGGAGACTCCTTCTCGTGCGGAGGCGCGCGCCCTTCTGCTTGAGTCGATCGCGAGCTTGCCGGACCCCAAGGTTTACGAGTTAAGTACGAAGATGCCCCCATTAATCCTCCTTTCGTATCTCCAGGCAGCGCTTCCCTCCTTATTTTTGCTGTTGCCCGTGGTTGTCACATCGCTCGCGTGCACCCACCTGCAGTGTCGTTCCCTTCTGGTTCTCCAGATCCCCGCAACAGCGCATGTGCGTTTTCTGACGGCTGTTGCGCTGGCTCTCCTGCTTGGCTTGGTGCTGCTTTCGGTGTCGATGGTTCCCGCTGTCGTTGTGTCCGTGATTAAGAACGGTGCGGGTGGATCGGAGTATCCCGTCGCTCTCATTCGGGCGGGAGCTTCGACAACGTCCACGGTGGGGGAGGCGGTGTTGTGCAGCATTCCGTTGCTGGTCATGGCATACGGCGTGATTTCCGTCGTCGCTGCGTTGACAGCAGCGATTAGCCGCAACCCCGTTGTCACCGGAATGGTTTGCGCGGTTCTCTTGGTGTTGGGTTCGTTGAGCGCTCATGTTGAAAGCGTGGGCATGGGCGTCGCGCTGCTGGCTCCATTCGCCTCGTTTGATCCCGCTTCCCAGGTGGGGACGATTGGGTTCCTTGGGCGAGGGACGAACGCGATGCCTTTTGGAGAGGTCGTCGGCGCATCGGGCGCTCTGCTGGTGGTCTTGGGCGCCGTATCTCCGTTGATGGTGCGCCTGAGTGTTCCAAAGATCGAAAGGGGATGATCTCGATGATTGACCTTCAAACGCTGACGATCTCTTATGGAAAGAAGGTGCTCGTAGATTCGGTGAACGCTGAGTTTGCCCCGGGTACGGTCTACGGTCTCGTCGCTCCGAACGGGCATGGAAAGACGACGTTGCTGCGTGCGATGGCAGGTTTGCCGGGTCCTCGCGTGGACGGGAGCATCGTTCTGGATGAGGTGCAGGGTACGGGTGCGAGAGAGGTCCGTTCTATGATCTTCTATGCACCTGGTGAGGGGACGCTGCTGTATCCCGGATTGCGTGCGGAAGATCACCTCAAGATGGTTTGCGATATGTGGCCGCATGCTCGTGATATCGAGGAGGTAGTGGAGCAAACGCAGATAGGCGAGTTCGCGAAGATGAGGATCCGCGCTCTGAGCCAGGGTATGAAGCAGCAGCTTACCTTGGCGATTGCGTATGCGACGGGTGCGCGGTACCTCCTGTTGGATGAACCCATGAACGCGCTCGATCCCAGCAGGGTGGACTTGCATTCCGGGATTCTCAGGAAGCTGGCCGATTCTGGTACGTGCATCATCATGTCATCCCACATCTTGGATTCGGTCGATAGACTGTGCGATGAGATTCTGTTTTTGAAGGATGGGAGGCTCATTAGAAGCATTCCGCAAGATGATGCTGCGCCGAAGTCTCCCGGATCCCATTTCGCAAGGCCTGCCGGACGCGCCGAGGGTGCGCTAAGCGCGTATCGGCGGCTCTACGGAGAGGGCGGGTAGAAATGCGAGTTAATAATCTATGTGGCCAATGTGATGCCGTTGAACCCGCATATCGATACCGCTCAGCCATTCGCCTCGCCCCCGTCGCACGTATCTTCATCCGGTCTGTTACTTTTAATCTAACAGTTCTTTGAGGAACGTAGGTGCTTCTGAATGTACTGTCGACTTCTTCTCAAACTAATCCTAAGAGACAGGGCCGTATGGATTTGTACGCTCGTTCTTGCTGCAGCCTTTTCCGTCCCCATTGCGTTCAATTCACCCATCTACGGGCCCTTCTTTATGAAACAGGGCATGCAGGGCTTTGTCGACGCATTCAATACGCGCGCGCCCCAGGCCAGCGGCACAGACCTATCGCCAGAGCAGCAAGATGACGCGGAGCTTGCAAGATACGCGAACGCCGCCCTTGCCGCTCAAACCGACGCCGACTTTCTCGATTCTGCCGAGAGCTACTACGCGCTCATGGGCGAAGGCTTCCAATCCGGGTCCATCGTGGGAGACCGAGAGACCAATGACGCGGCGCTCGCATATTGCCGCGCCCTGAGCAGCTCCGGCATCACGGATATCCCGGCCTCCGCAAGCGACCTGCCATTCCTTTCCTTCCTGCCTTACGCCATTGCCACGGTGCCGTCTTTCCTTCCCTTCATCCCCTTCCTTCTCTCGTCGATACTCGTGCTCGGCGCCATAAGGCCCGGGACCCTGGCGGCGAAGGCGCCCGCGCCCAAATTCCGGCGCCTTATCCAGATCGTGTTTTCGATAATCGTCGCGGGGACCGCGATGCTCCTCGCCGGCCTCGCACCCGGGGGCATTTGCGCCTTGGTCCTAAACGGCTTCGGGCAGATTGGGTACCCGATCGCCTTCTTCCATGACGGCGCGCTTGCCACCACGACCGCGGGAGACGTCTTCACGGACCTGCTTCTCGCGCTGCTTGCGGGCGGAACCTTGATATCCGTTTGCTCCGTCGTCCTATCGACCGCAACGAGGCGCGTCCTCGCGGGCCCCCTTGCCTCAGCGCTGCTTGTCGCGGCCCCGGCATTCCCGTTATTGTCCGATTCGGCGCTGGGGCATAATGCCGTGCTCGGGCTCCTGCCGCTGGCCGTGTTCTCGCCTATCGAGGCCACGGGCTACGTGGGATGCTTCCCGACGGAATTCATTGGCTCCGGTTCAGGCAGCGCATCGATGCTTGCCGTGGCCCTGGCATACGTCGCGGTCCTTTTTGCGGTCGGCGCCGTTGCGACACGTTCGCCCAAACAGTCTGGACCCGCGAAAAAGCACCATGGGCTCGAGCTTCTGGACGCGAGCGTGGGATACGGGAGCACGACGATACTTTCAATCGGGTCGCTTTTCCTGAGCCCGGGAACGGCGGCTGGGCTCGTCGCCCCCAACGGCTCGGGGAAAACTACCCTCCTGGAAGCGCTGTCGGGCCAATTTCCAACCCGCATCCGCTCGGGAAGCCTGGCGGCAGACGGAATCTGCCAACGCCGATCAGCCGAATTCGCAGAACTCGTCTACCTGAGCTCTTCGGGCGGCGCGGATCTCTACCCCACGCTATCGGCCCTCGAGCACCTTGCTTTCGTTAGGGAGGCGTGGAAATCGGCCGCCGACATAGACTCGCTCTGCAGCTCCCTCGGAATCTCCCCATATCTCGACAAGCCGGCCCGTAAACTCTCGACGGGAATGAAGCAGCAGGTAAAGCTTGCCATGGCGATAGCGACCGGTTGCCCGTACCTCATCCTCGATGAACCGCTGAACGGCCTCGATCCGGGAAAGCGGAAAACCTCCTGCGACGCGATGCGCAGCGAGGTGGCGCGGGGACGCAGCGTGCTCATTTCAAGCCACCTGCTCGACGACCTGGCAGACCTCACCAACTCGTTCTACTTCATCGAGGCCGGCACGCTCGTGGAAAAGATCAAGTCGTCATCGCAAACGCTCAAGCAGGAATACCTCGATACATACGAAGGATGAATGTGGGGGAGTGTTCGGATGAAGCTGATATTCAAGGGCCAGCTCATGTTGTGCTTAAAAGACCGTGAACCTTTTGTGGGACACGCGGCGCCGTGGTACCATAGCCGAGTTTGTTGTCTTGGTCGGAAACCAAGACGCCTTATGCGCTGATCGGTAACCAGCGCCTGACCAATAAGGAGTCCTACCATGAAGCAGGGTATCCATCCCCAGTATGTCGAGTGCACGGTGACGTGCTCCTGCGGCAACACCTTCAAGACGCACGCTACCGTGTCCGAGATGAAGGTCGAGCTTTGCAACGAGTGCCACCCGTTCTACACCGGCCAGCAGAAGTTCGTCGACACCGGTGGACGCGTCCAGCGCTTCGCCGACAAGTTCGGTGGCGCCGCTGCCGCCCAGCTCAAGAAGGCTGAGGAGGCCAAGGCTGCCAAGGCCGCCAAGGCTGCTGAGGCCGAGGCCGCTCGCAAGGCCGCCGCTGAGGCTAAGGCTGCCGAGAAGGCTAAGCGTGCCGCTAAGTTCGCCGAGGAGGCTGCCAAGCAGGCCGCCGAGGCTCCCGCAGAGGCTCCCGTCGAGGAGGCCGCTGTCGAGGCCGAGACCACCGAGGCTGCTGAGTAAATAGCTCGCCGCGGAATCGCTCGCATTCATGGCATAAGGGCCGTGCATCCGTTTGGGTGCGCGGCCCTTTTCTTTTTATTGGTGCAAACCAACCTGTCCCCATTGCACCAAAAGGTAGAGATACAGCGTTTGCCCAGATAAAGCCTGCCAATATAGACCTGTCCCTTTTTGGCAGGTTGGTCGTAGTTATTACGTGGCGGTCGAGGTCGACCGTATAGGCCGCGTCCTGTTTGGCTAAAGTACATTTATCTGTGTTTAACTCGCCCGAGGCTGCATGGCGTGGGCGATGGCCAAAAAGGAAAACCACATGGGATTCATGTCAAAGCTGCTGTCCTTTGGATCCGATAAGGACCTTAAGCGCTACTACAAGATCGTCGATCAGATCAACGGTCTTGAGCCCCAGTTTGAGAAGATGACCGAGGAAGAGCTCCGCGCCCAGACCGATAAGTTCCGTGAGCGTTACGCCAACGGCGAGTCGCTCGACGACATGCTCCCCGAGGCTTTTGCCACCGTGCGTGAGGCTTCCAAGCGCATCACGGGCATGCGTCACTTTGACGTGCAGCTCATTGGCGCCATGGCACTGCACGAGGGGCATATCGCCGAGATGAAGACCGGCGAAGGCAAGACCCTGGTCTCCACGCTGGCCGGCTACCTCAACGCTATTGCCGGCAAGGGTGTACACGTCGTGACCGTCAACGATTACCTGGCCAAGCGCGACTCCGAGTGGATGGGCCGCATCTACAAGTACCTGGGAATGACCGTCGGTCTGCTCCAGAACAACATGCCGCTCGAGCTCAAGCGTCCGGCCTACCAGGCCGACGTCACCTACGGCACCAACTCCGAGTTCGGTTTCGATTACCTGCGCGACAACATGGTCACTCGCCCCGAGCAGCGCGTGCAGCGCGGCCACCATTACGCCATCGTCGACGAGGTCGACTCCATCCTGATCGACGAGGCACGTACCCCGCTCATCATCTCGGGTGCCGGCACCAAGTCCGCCAGCACCTACAAGGACTTCGCGCGTGCCGTGCGCGGCCTTGAGCGCGGCGAGGACGTCTCGCACGACATGCTCACCGCCACCGAGGACGTAGAGCCCACGGGCGACTACGTCATGGACGAGGCCAAGCACACCATTGCCGCCACCGAGCGCGGCCTTAAGAAGATCGAGCGCCGCCTGGGTATCGAGGACATCTATGCCGACCTTTCGGGCCAGCTGGTCAACCACCTGCAGCAGGCGCTGAAGGCCCAGTACATGTTCCATCGCGATAAGCAGTACGTGGTCACTAACGGCGAGGTCAAGATCGTCGACGAGTTCACTGGCCGCATCATGGAAGGCCGCCGCTATTCCGAGGGCCTGCACCAGGCCATCGAGGCCAAAGAGGGCGTGCTCGTGCGCGAGGAGAACCAGACGCTGGCCACCATCACCTTGCAGAACTACTTCCGTCTGTATGACAAGCTCTCCGGCATGACCGGTACGGCACTCACCGAGGATGCCGAGTTCCGCGAGATCTACAAGCTGCCCGTTGAGGTCATCCCCTCCAACAAGCCCGTTCAGCGTGTTGACCATGAGGACCTGGTGTACCGCACCATCCAGGCCAAGTACAACGCCGTTGCCGATGACGTCGAGCGACGTCACGCCAAGGGCCAGCCGGTCCTGGTGGGCACCGTCTCCATCGAAAGCTCCGAGAAGCTGTCGGCCGCCCTTACCAAGCGCGGCATCGCGCACGAGGTCCTCAACGCTAAGCATCACGAGCGCGAGGCTCATATCGTTGCCCAGGCCGGACGCTACGGCGCCGTGACCATCGCTACTAACATGGCCGGTCGTGGTACCGACATCCTGCTGGGCGGCAACCCCGACGAGCTGGTGCGCGAGCGCCTTGAGTACGAGGGCCTGACCATGGAGGACGTGACGCCCGAGCAGCTCGAGCAGTTTAACGCCGAGGCCAAGGAGACCTGCAAGGCCGAGCGCGAGCGCGTGCTTGCCGCCGGCGGCCTGACCGTCATCGGCACCGAGCGCCATGAGTCCCGTCGTATCGACAATCAGCTGCGCGGCCGCTCCGGCCGTCAGGGCGATCCGGGCGAGACCCAGTTCTACCTGTCGCTCGAGGACGATCTGATGCGCCTGTTTGGCGGCGACAAGATGGACCGCGTCTCCAAGATGATGGTCACGGCCGATATGGGCGACGACATGCCCATCCAGCACAAGATCATCTCCAAGGCCGTCGAGAGCGCCCAGCACAAGGTCGAGAGCATCAACTTCTCCATGCGCAAGAGCGTCCTTGAGTATGACGACGTCATGAACAAGCAGCGCCAGGTCATCTACGCTGAGCGCAATAAGATTCTGGACGGCAAGGACCTGACCGACCACATCACCGAGGTCATGCACGACACCGTGTACCGCTGCGTTCAGGAGTTCTGCACCAAGGACAGTCACGATGGCGAGCGCGACCTGGAGGGCCTGCGCAAGTGGGTTGTGGAGCTCACCGGCCACATCGATACGCCGAAGTTCCCCGACGAGGATTATGAGGCTCTGGCTGCCGATGTCCTGGCTTACGTAGAGAAGTGCTACAACATGAAGGCCGAGCGCTTGGGCGAGGACCTGATGCGCGAGCTCAACACCCAGGTCATGCTGCGCGTCATCGATACCCGCTGGATGAACTACCTGCAGGAGATGGACTATCTCAAGACCGGCATCGGCCTGCGTGGCTTTGGCCAGCGCGACCCGCTGGTCGAGTACAAGACCGAGGCCTACGGCGCGTTCCAGATCCTCGTCGACACCATGTACGAGGATTACCTGCGCACGGTTCTGCGCATCGAGATCAAGGCTGCCCCGCGTGCCGTGGAGCACAAGGAGGAGCCCGCGCTCGAGGGTGCGCACTTCTCCGGTCCTGCCGAGGTCGATGGTGACAACGGCGACTCGGTGCTGCGCAAGCAGGCGCAGGTGCAGGCCCGCACGGCTGTCCAGGGTGGTCCGGCTGCCGTCAACAACGGTGGCAAGGTGACCACCTATCGCAAGTCCGAGAGCGACGATCCGTACGTCAACGTGGGCCGCAACGACCCGTGCCCCTGCGGTAGCGGCAAGAAGTTTAAGTACTGCCACGGCAGGAATCGTTAATGGCTGAGGCTTTAGAGGTAACGCCCGCCGAGCTGGACGCGTTTGCGGACCGGCTCGGCGAGGTCGAGTCGTATCTCCACTTGGACGAAAAGCGCACGCGCGTGACCGAGCTCGAGGCCAAAAGCGTGGCCCCCGGCTTTTGGGATGACGCCGACGCCGCCCGTGCCACCATGGAGGAAATCGCGCGCACCAAGGAAGATATCGCTGCCGTGGACAACGCGCGCGGCGAGCTTTCCGATGCCCGCGCCGCGCTGGAGCTTGCCGAGGAGATGGGGGATGACCCGGATGCCGCCGCCCTTCGCGAGGAGGCTACAGCCACGGCTGAGCGCCTGGCCCGTGCCATCGATGAGCTTGAGCTTTCGAGCTGGTTTACCGGTGAGTTCGATCACGGCGATGCCATTGTGACCATCAAGCCCGGACAGGGTGGTCTGGAGGCCCAGGACTGGACCTTCATGCTCTTTAAGATGTACATGAAGTACTGCCAGCGTCGCGGCTGGAAGGTCACGATTAACGACTGCCCCGCTGCTGAGGTCATCGGCATCGACCGCGCGACCTTTACCGTCGAGGGCAAGGACGCATTTGGCATGCTGCGCGCCGAGGCCGGCGTCCACCGCTTGGTGCGCATTAGCCCCACCGACGACAAGAAACGCCGCCAGACCACGTTCGCCGGCGTCGAGGTCATCCCCGTGCTACCCGATGATATCGATATCGAGATCAGCCCCGACGATATCCGCGTGGACGTGTACCACGCGAGCGGCCCGGGCGGTCAGGGCGTCAACACCACCGACTCCGCCGTGCGCGTGACGCATTTTCCCAGCGGCATTGTGGTCACCTGCCAAAATGAGCGCAGTCAGATTCAAAACAAGGCCGCGTGCATGCAAATCCTTAAGGCTCGCCTGTACGAGATTGAGCTCGAGAAGCGCGCCGAGGCGCTCGATGAGATTCGCGGACCTAAGACCACGATTGGTTTTGGCAACCAGATTCGCAGCTACGTGCTCTACCCGTACCAGATGGTCAAAGACCTGCGTTCGGGTGTGGAGACCAGCAACGTCGAGGCCGTTCTTGACGATGGTGACCTGGATCCGTTTGTGATCGGCTACCATCGTTGGGCAACCGGCAATGCCGATGCGGAAACGCCGGACGCATAAGTCGCTGGATGGCTTCGGCCGTGGCAAAACCCATCGGTTGGACGGGTTCGCATCCAGAATAAACCCAGCACAGGGGTGGTTTTTGTCCGGCGAATCGCTAGAATCGAATAGAGTAAGAAGTTCAAAGCGCATCCGTTTGGGTGCGCTTTTTTGAGGGAGGTAGCATGGCATATCGTCTGGACATCAAGCGCATTCTTTCGATGAACTTCTTCCACGACCTGCCCCAGATTATGCTGGGGTGCGCCCTGGCAGCCGTCGCGACCGACCTGTTTTTGATCCCTAATGGCCTCGCTGCCGGCGGCGTTACAGGTCTTGCCACCATTATCCAGGCGGTCGGCGCCTCGCACGGCGTGTCGCTTCCCGTCGGCATCCAGACTATCGTGATGAACGCCTTGCTGCTGCTGGTGGTTATGCGCGCGGGCGGTATGTTCTATGTGGTGCAGACGGCGACGGGCTTTGTGCTGCTGGGCTTTTTCACCGACCTGTTTGCCCCGTTTGTGGCACCGCTAGCCCATGCCGACCTGATGCTGCCGGCCATGTGGGGCGGTATCGTTACGGGCATTGGCTACGGCATGGTGCTGCGTGCCGGCGCCAATACCGGTGGTTCTGACACCATCGGCCAGATTATCTCGCGCAATACGTCACTGCCGGTGGGCTCAACCGTCATGGCGATCGATGTTGCCGTGTGCGCCTTGTCGGCCCCGGTGTTCTCGATCGAAAACGCGCTGTACGCCGGCCTTTCGATGGTCATTAGCGGTTATGTGATCGATGCCGTGGTCGATGGCGGCAACAAGCGCCGTATGGTGCTCATCATCTCGGACAATTTCCCCGATATCGCGGCCGACATCATGTACGGCCTGGGCCGCGGCTGCACCAAGTTTAGGGCGACCGGCATGTATTCGGGCGCCGAGAAGCCGGTGATCATGGTGATTGTGAGCCGTCGTGAGCTCAACACCCTTAAGACCATCGTGCGCGAACGCGATCCGCACGCCATCGTGACCGTTGCCGATGTCACGGAAACCTTCGGCGAGGGCTTTAAGGACATCAGCGCGTAGGATTGAGCGGGACCGCATCCAAAAGACGTTCACATTGATAAACCGTTTCATCAGGGCGTCTGCCTGCTCAATTGTTCAAATACTGATAAAAACTCTGGTAAAGCCTTCACTTTCCCGCATAATGGATGGCGTACGTGCATCGCGGCCGGGCTGGGACTACCTTCTGTGCCGTGCGCATCTTGTCTAAAGAGGATGAAAGGAAGGCACAATGAGCGACGAAGAGCTCAAAAAGGTTGCCAACGAGGTAAGGAAGGGCATCGTCACCGGCGTGCACGCTGCCAAGTCCGGCCATCCGGGCGGTTCGCTCGGTGCTGCCGACATCATGACCTATCTGTACTTTGAGGAAATGAACGTCGACCCGGCCGATCCCCGCAAGGCCGACCGCGATCGCTTTGTGCTTTCCAAGGGCCACTGCGCGCCTGGTCTGTACGCCGTGCTCGCCGAGCGCGGGTTCTTCCCCAAGGAGGATCTCGAGACGCTGCGCCACATCGGCAGCCACCTGCAGGGTCATCCCAACATGAACGACACCCCGGGCGTCGACATGTCCACCGGTTCGCTCGGCCAGGGCATCTCCGCCGCCGTCGGGATGGCGCTCGCCGCCAAGCACTGGGGCGACGACTATCGTACCTACGCCCTGCTGGGCGACGGCGAGAGCGAGGAGGGCCAGGTCTGGGAGGCAGCCATGTTTGCCGGCAACCAGCAGCTCGACAACCTCTGCGTGATCGTCGACCACAACGGCCTGCAGATCGATGGCCCCGTCGAGGAGGTCAACGACCCCATGCCGCTCGCCGACAAGTTCCGCGCCTTCAAGTTCCACGTGGTGGAGCTGGCTGACGGCAACGATTTCGACCAGATCCGCGCCGCCTTCGCCGAGGCTCGTGCCACCAAGGGCCAGCCGACCGCGATTATCGCCGAGACCACGAAGGGCAAGGGCGTGTCTTTCATGGAGAACCAGGTGGGCTGGCACGGCAAGGCCCCCAACGATGAACAGTTTGAGCAGGCCATGGCAGAGCTCACGGCCGCCGGAGAGGAGCTCTAGGATGGCAGACGTCAAGAAAATCGCCACGCGCGTAAGCTACGGCGAGGCCCTCGTCGAGCTCGCCAACGAGCACGACGACTTTGTGGTCCTCGATGCCGACCTGGCTGCCGCCACGCAGACCGGCAAGTTTAAGGCCGCCTGCCCCGATCGTTTCTTTGATGTGGGCATTGCCGAGAGCAACCTGATGGGTGTCGCCGCCGGTATCGCAACCACCGGTCGCGTTGCCTTCGCGAGCACCTTTGCCATGTTTGCCGCCGGTCGCGCCTTTGAGCAGGTCCGCAACTCCATCGGCTACCCGCACCTCAACGTTAAGATCGGCGCCACGCACGCCGGCATCTCGGTGGGCGAGGACGGCGCCACGCACCAGTGCTGCGAGGACATCGCGCTCATGCGCGTCATCCCTGGCATGACCGTTGTCGTCCCGGCAGATGACGTGGAGGCACGAGCCGTGACGCGCGCCGCCTACGAGTGCGACGGCCCCGTGTACATGCGCTTCGCCCGTCTGGCCTCGCCGGTCATCAACGACCCCGAGACCTATAAGTTCGAGCTGGGCCGCGGTATCGTCATGCGCGAGGGCGCCGACGTGACCATCGTCGCCTGCGGCCTGATGGTCGGCGAGGCCCTCGAGGCCGCCGAGCAGCTCGCCGCCGAGGGCATCGACGCCGAGGTCATCAACATGCACACCATCAAGCCCATCGATGCCGACCTGATCGTCAAGAGCGCTACCAAGACCGGCCACGTCGTGACCGTCGAGGAGCATTCCGTGATCGGCGGCTTGGGTAGCGCTGTCGCCGACGTCCTGTGCGAGCAGTGCCCGACGCCGCTTAAGAAGATCGGCGTCAACGACACCTTTGGCGAGTCCGGTCCGGGTGCCGAGCTCCTGCACAAGTACGGCCTGGACGCCGCCAACATCGTGGCGACCACCAAGGAGTTCTTGGCATAAGGCAAGGCGAGGCAAAGCATCGCTTCAGCAACCGTATGCAATCCATAACAGGGGCGTCCCCAAAGAGGACGCCCCTGTTTTTTGTCGGCAACAAACAAATTAGGCCCGCACCAAGTAAGGGCTTTCTCCGGGAAACGGGCCCAGACCAGCAAAGTGCAATTCAGACCCCAAGCACGGCGCTGCTGCACCCAAGTAAAACGCAGCGACCCCTTAGTTATCGCAGGCCGGACACAGGGTTACTCTCCAAATCTTTCCGCAGGACGGAGGAGCCCCCGCCGCACGTAGTGCGCAGCGGGGGCTCCGACATGTCCGAGGACGATTTGGAGAGTAACCCTGTGCACGGCCGACGGGATCCCTAAGCACGCCATGCTTCTTATGTGCAGCAAAGCTAATGCTGCTAAAATACAAAGCGCTCATGTAGTTTAAACGCACGACGATAAGGAGCACCAGTGGGTAACCACTTCCGTACCTCCGGTGCGGGCGATGATGCCCCCAAGACGCAGGCAGGCGTCCAGGGCAGTCGTTTCGCCACTCCGGATTCAGAGGGCCAGCCTGTTGCTCAGGCCCCCGCTCAGCCGGTAGATCAGGCACAGCCGGCATCCGATCCCTTTGCCTACAATCCAACCAGCGATGTCGCGCTTTCCGGCACGGCGGGTTTTGAGCCCGTTCAGGCCGTGACCGCTCGCGTGGAGCAGCCTCAGGCTGGTGCCGCCACGCCGCAGCCTACCATGGCCGGCATTCCCGACCCCTTGGCCCCTGCGACGCCGGCTCCTCAGCCTGCGCAGTCCGGTCTCTTTGCCGCTATTCCCGACCCCACGCAGCCTGCTGCCCCGGTGGTCGAGAGCGATCAGGCCGCCGAGGTCGCAAGCCTCGATAACGCGCTCAACAACCCCGATTTTACGTCGGTGTTCGCGCCCATCGACCCGCAGGCGAGCCGCAAGAAGATGGCCAAGCAGGCCGGTGTCGAGCCCGTCATCCTTATGGAGCATGTCACCAAGATCTATCCGGCACAGCCCAACAAGCCTGCACTCGACGACATCAACATCGAGATCTATCCGGGCGAGTTCGTCTTCCTGGTCGGTCACTCCGGCTCGGGTAAGACCACGCTGCTGTCGACGCTCAACCGCGACGTCAAGCCGACGAGCGGCCGCATCCTGGTTGCCGGTCAGGACCTCATGAAGATCAAGAACCGCAAGGTTCCGTTCCTGCGCCGTCAGATTGGCGCCGTGTTCCAGGACTTTAAGCTTCTGCCGCAAAAGACCGCCTACGAAAACGTGGCGTTTGCCCTGCAGTGCATCGGCAAGCCCAAGGGCGTCATTCGCAGCCAGGTGCCCGAGGTCCTGCGTCTGGTCGGTCTGGCCGATCAGATGGACTCCCTGCCCGACCAGCTTTCGGGTGGCGAGCAGCAGCGCGTCGCCGTCGCTCGCGCCATGGTCAACCGCCCGCCGCTGCTGATCTGCGACGAGCCCACGGGCAACCTCGACCCGGCGATTTCGCTGGGCATCATGAAGCTGCTCGAGCGTATTAACCGCACCGGCACGACCGTGATCGTGGCTACGCACGACCGCGAGATGGTCGATAGCATGCACCGTCGCGTGATCGCCCTCGAGGGCGGCCACGTTATCCGCGACCAGGAGAGGGGAGGTTACGGCAACTATGGCACCAACTAACGTGGGCTACTCCTTCAAGGAGGCAATCAGCCACTTCTTCCGTAACTGGACCACCTCGCTCGGCGCCGTCATCACGATTTTCCTTTCGCTGTTTATCATCGGCCTGTTCATCATGGGCTCCGCGATGCTGAACTCCGTGATCGGCACCGTCGAGGATCAGGTTGTCATCAACGCGTTCATCAGTGATGACGCCGATCAGGCCGATGTTCAGGCTTTTGAGGCCGAGCTCAAGACGTGGAGCAACGTCAAGTCCGTGACCTACAAGGACAAGGATGACGCGCTGGCCGAGTATACGAGCAAGATGTCGGGCAACGCCGACGCTACCATGAGCGCGCTCGATGGCCAGAATCCGCTGCCGGCTTCGTTTGCGATCGAGATGGACGATCCGTCCAAGGTCGAGAGCACGGCCCAGAAGCTCAAGAAGAACGCCGATTTTCAGAAGATTGCGGACGACGGCGACGTCAACGCGAGCGTTCTGTACGGCCAGGAGGAAGTGAGCCGCCTGTTCCAGGTGACGAACTACGTCCGCCTCGCCGCTGTGGTGCTCGTCGGCCTGCTGACCTTTATCGCGTTCATTTTCATTAACAACACGATTCGCCTGTCCATTACGGCGCGTCGTCGTGAGATCGCGATCATGCGTCTGGTGGGCGCAAGCAACGGCTTCATTCGCGGGCCGTTCATTACCGAGGGCGTGCTGCAGGCCATTTTGGGCTCGCTGCTTTCCATCGGCGTGCTGGAGCTGCTGCGTAACCTGATGGTTCCGCGTCTGCAGGAGAGCATCGGCTGGATGTCGTTTGCGCTGCCGATGCAGTACTACCTGGTGACCTACGCCGCGCTGATTTTGGTCGGCGTCATTATCGGTCTCTTTGGTTCCGCCATCGCCATGCGCCGCTATCTGCGCGTGTAGGCGTGGCCGGAATTCGTTCCTTCAACGGGTCGTCTCTTTTGGGGGCGGCCCGTTTTTTGATCCCTAGGGGACGGCAGGATTGCGGATCATCGCGGCGCTGGTCTAGCTATGTGATCCGCAATCCTGCCGTCCCCTAGGGATCATTTGGGTAGACTCTTGGGGTGTAAACGGCCATCGATAGTAAGGAGGCGCCATGGGGCGCAATAACAAGCATAAGCGTGGAGCTCGCAATAAGCGCGGGCCGGTGCGCAGCGAGCGTCGCCCGAGTCTGACCGGACGCGTGCAACTCCATGAGCATAGCGCCTACGTTGTAACCGAAAACGGCGACTACAAGGTCATGGGCCGCGGCAAGCGCGAGATTATGGACGGCGATACCGTTGCCGTGAGCATTAAGAACAGCCCGCATGGCGAGCGGCGTGCCGTAATCGAGGGCGTCGTCGAGCGTGCAGCCATTAGTGTGGTGGGCACGTACCAGACCGCCGGCCCGCTCGGGGTGATCGAGCCGCTTGATTCTCGCCTTAAGGCCGATTTCTTCATTCTGCCCGAGGATACCTCGGCGGATCGTCTGGGCGTCCACCCGGGTGATGCCGTTGTCGCGCGCATTTTGACCTACCCGACGCGCCTGGAATCGGGCACCGTGACGATCGAGCGCCGTATTGGCGGCGATGATGCGCCCGATTTGGGCGTTCAGTATGTGATGGCGCGCTATGGCTATACCGATACGTATCCCGAGGCCGCGCTAGCCGAGGTCGAGGCACTCTCGCTCGACGTGGCCTCGGCACTCAAGGACCCGCTCCGCCGAGACCTGCGCGACCGCTTTGTCATTACGATTGACCCGGTCGACGCGCGCGACTTTGACGATGCCATCTCGCTGGAGCGCACGCCCGAGGGTGGCTACAAGCTGGGTGTGCATATCGCTGACGTTTCTCACTATGTGGCTTGGAACGGGCATATCGATCTTGAGGCTCGCCATCGTACGACATCGGTGTATCTGGCCGATCGCGTGCTTCCCATGCTGCCCGAACGCCTGTCTTGTGACCTGTGTTCGCTTCGCCCTGACGAGGACCGTCTTGCGTTTACCGTTGACATTGAGCTCGATGCGCAGGGTCGCGTGCGGCATTACGATCCGTACCCCAGCGTGATTCGCTCGCGTGTGCGTATGGACTATGACGGCGCCGAGGCGCTGCTGGTGCGTGCCGGCGCGGTGGAGTATGGGGTGCTGGAGGGTGCGGCCGAGGATGTTGCGGCTGCTGAGGCCTCGCGCGAGGAGGCGCTTGAGCGCGGTCTTGCGTGCGAGAAGGCCGCCCGCGGCTGCAACGTCGACCTCGGCAATTTCCTTGTCGCCGCCAACGAACTCGCCGAACTTCGCCGTCGTATTCGTCGCGTCCGCGGCTCAGTCGATTTTGACACGGCCGAGATTCGCGCTCTATTGGATGAGGACGGAGTACCCGTGCAGATTGTGGCGCGCGAGCGTTCGTGTGCCACGTCGCTTATCGAGGAAGCCATGCTGCTCGCCAACGAGTGCGTGGCCGAGTGGCTGGCCGACCGCGACATTGAGGCTTGCTATCGCGTGCACGATGATCCCAGTCCCGATAGCCTGCACGGCGCCGCCGTGGCGCTGGCGCAGCTGGGCATCATCGACGACCGCCGTGCGGCTGGTATTGCCCTGGGAAGTCCCGATGAGCTGCAGGCTGCGGTCGACGCCGCGGCTGGCACGGCCAACGCGCCGCTTGTCAACACGCTGCTGTTGCGCAGCATGCAGCGCGCACTGTACAAGCCGCGCAACGAAGGCCACTTTGCGCTTGCCGCTCCGTGCTACTGCCACTTTACGAGTCCTATCCGCCGCTATCCCGATTTGGTGGTGCACCGCGTGCTCAAGCTGCAGCTGGCCTATGAGCAGCTGGGCGGCAAGGACGCCTTGGCACGCACGCCCCGGCTCATCGGTAAGGGTCGCGAGTCCCTGCCACGCATTCTGCCGCAGATTTGCCGCGCATGCAGCGATGCGGAGCGTGCGGCCGATGCCGCCAGCCATGCGACGCAAAAGATCAAGATTGCCCAGTACTACGAGGATCGCCTGGGCGAGCGCTATGCCGGAACGGTCTCGTGGGTCAGCAGCATGGGCCTGTTCGTACGCTTGGATCTGACGCAGGTCGAGGGCCTGGTTTCAATTAAGAGCCTGGGCAACGAGTGGTTCGAGTTTGACGAGGACGCGCTCACGCTCACAGGTGCCGACACGGGGACCCGCTATGAGCTGGGGCAGCGCGTGGTCATCGAGGTCTCGCGCGTCAATACCACGCGCGGGCACTTGGACTTTAAGCTAATCCATTAGCCAAATCACGACTCGTGGCGGGAGAACGGAGGGCGGTCTTTCGGGGCCGCCCTCCGCGTTTGGATCGTGACTACCTTGCCGTCTGCTCGGCTGCCCGCTTACCTGCTATTTGAGAGGTAAAACCTACCAAAATAAACCTGTCCCTTTTTGGCAGGTTTACAAGAAAGCGGGGATGAGATGGCGACGGTGTACGGTTATGCGCGGGTGAGCTCGCGCGATCAGAATCTGAACCGGCAGCTGGATGCGCTGGGCGCCTATGGTGTGGGCTCAGCGAATATTTATGCCGACCATGCGAGCGGCAAGGACTTCGATCGACCGCGTTATCGCGAGCTGCTGCACGTCCTGGGAGACGGGGACGTGCTGGTGGTGCTTTCTATCGACCGACTTGGCCGTAATTACTCCGAGATTCTTGAGGAATGGCGACGCATTACCAAGGATCTCGGGGTTGCCATTGTGGTGTTGGACATGCCATTGCTTGACACGCGCGCCAGGGCCAGCGGCGCGCCGGATGTGACCAACACCCTGATTGCCGATATTGTGCTGCAACTGCTGAGCTACGTGGCGCAGGTGGAGCGCGAGAATATCCATCGGCGCCAGGCGGAGGGGATTGCAGCGGCGCGGGCGCGAGGGGTTCGTTTCGGTCGACCTCGCAAGCCGTGCCCTCCTCAGTTTGAGCTGGTGCGCGATAGCTATGAGGCAGGCGATATTACGCGCAGCCAAGCAGCAAAGTGCCTGGGCGTGTGCGTGGGGACGTTCGATCGCTGGATGCGCGAGGCGGGGTAGGGGTTTGCGTCGCTTTGTCGCTTCCTGTTGTGATTCAAATTTTGATACGGTGGCGATGTCATTTGGGGCTACACTCGCTGATATTCAAAAAAAGGAGGTAGGCCCTTGGCGCGCGTAAAACAAATAATCGGATGGACCGCGATCGTTCTGTTCGCTGCAACGCTGGCGGGCATCTGGGTGCTGACGGAGCAAAATGCGGTGGAGACGTCGTTGCTGAGCGAGTCCACCGCGCGTGTGGTGGAGGGTCAGGCTACGGGCGTACAGGCTGCCAATGCCACGGGTGAAGCTCAGACGGAGAACGGAATGACCGGGGGCACCGATTCGGCTGCCTCGAATGTACGGTCTGGCCGACTTGCTTCCATTCGCATGTGGGTGGGCACGAACGTCCGTCGCGTTGCCCATACCGTAGAGTTTTTCTTCGTCGGATTGTTCGCCTCGGTGGTCGTGGTTTGCTTTTCCAGGCGTCCGTGGAGCGTATGCTCCCGTTGCCTGCCCGCATTGCTATTTTGCGCCGCCTGCTCCATTGGCGATCAGGTGCATAAGATCTTTGTTCCCGGCAGGCATTTCGACGTTATCGATTTAGGATTCGATGCTGCGGGCTATGTCACCGCGATGCTGTTGGTATTGCTGGCAGCGGCGTTGGTGCGCCATGCGACTCGGCCGATCGGCGCCCATGCGAGGCGCTAGCCGGTAACAAACCCGTTTCTGATAATGCGACCTTGTTGAATTATTTTGTGTCGCGCGTATTTCCGAGCGGTCGGATTTGAGGGGCGAGCGGTAGAACGCTCGCCCTTTGTGCGCCACGATGCGGCACAATGTACCGTAAAAGCTGTTTATATCCGGTACGAATCGTTCGTTGGTCTTTAATTCTTCTCAACGGAGGTGTTTGGGATGGCAAACGGATTGGGATGGCAAACGGATTGCTTTTGCGGCTTCGCGAGCGTGAGCTCAGCGCGAGCCCGGCGGAACGCAATGTCATCGCATATGTAAGCGCTCATCCGCACGAGGTGGTCGGGCTGTCCGTCCGTGGTCTTGCCGATGCCACGTTCTCCTCGCCCTCGAGCATTTTGCGCTTTTGCAAGCGCTTGAGTTTTGCGGGCTACAAGGAGTTCCAGCGCGAACTGATTGCCGAGCTGGCGCTCTTGGGTGACAAGAAAGACGTTGCCCTCGAGGACATCTCCATGGATGACAGCGTCGAACGTATCGTGGGGAAGGTGATGAAAAACAACGTGCGCACGATCGAAGCGACGGCGCGAACGCTCGATTACACCGTCTTGGAGCGATGTGCGGCCTATCTTAAGCGGGCACGCGCGGTCAATCTGTTCGGTATCGGTGCCTCTCGTTTGGTCGCGCACGATCTGGCGCAAAAGCTCATGCGTGTCGACAAAGAGTGCCATCTGTACGACGACTGGCATGATCAGCTCTTGTGTGCCAAGAACATGCATGAGGGCGATATGGCAATCGCCTTTAGCTACTCGGGCTTGACGCAAGAGGTGCTGGACTGCACCGCCGAGGCCCAACGTCACAACTGTCCCGTAGTGGCCGTGACCAAAGTAGATGGATCATCCAAGCTTGCCACCATGGCCGATGCCGTGCTCGGCGTCGCTGCGAGTGAGCCCTTGGTCCGCAGCGGTGCCATGGCTTCGCGTATGGCTCAGCTTATGGTTGTCGATGCCCTGTACGCTGCTTACGTTGCCAGCGACTACGAACGAGCGACGCATGTCATTAAGCAAAACTACATCGAGAAACAGGAAAGATGAGGTGAATGAAATGCTCGATTTAACAAAATTCACGACCGAACAGCGTAATCAAAGGTCAATGGACCTCGATACGATGACATCGCTGCAAATCGTCACGACGATGAACGATGAGGATCTTCGTGCCGTCCAGTCGGTCACAAAAGTGTTGCCCCAGGTTGCCACAGCAATCGACTGGGCTGCTGAGGCACTCGAGCGCGGCGGGCGCGTCTTTTACATGGGCGCAGGCACCAGCGGTCGTCTGGGCGTACTCGACGCTTCGGAGTGTCCGCCCACGTTTGGCGTGTCACCCGATCTGATTGTCGGGCTCATTGCCGGAGGCGAGACGGCGTTTATCAAGGCTGTCGAAGGTGCCGAAGACAGCGAGGAGCTTGGCGCGAGCGACCTGCGGGGGCGTGGGCTCTCGGACAAGGATCTTGTCGTTGGCCTGGCGGCAAGCGGTCGTACTCCCTATGTGGTGGGCGGCCTTGTGTACGCCAAGGCAACTGGGTGCAAGACGATCGCAATTGCCTGCAACCAAGGGTCGAAGATCGGGGAGAGCGCAGATCTTGCCATTGAGCCCGTGCCCGGTCCCGAGGTGCTGACCGGCTCAACGAGGCTCAAGGCGGGAACGGTTCAAAAGCTCATTCTCAACATGATTTCGACCGGTGCCATGGTCAAGATCGGCAAGGTATACCAAAACCTGATGGTCGATGTGCAGCAGACGAACGAGAAGTTGGTGGTGCGCGGCCAGAACATCGTGATGGAGGCGACCGGCTGCACGCGCGAGCGCGCTGTTCAGGCGCTTGCGGATGCCGGCGGCCACGTAAAAACCGCTATTGTCTCGGTGCTGTTGGACTGCGATGCCGAGCAGGCTGCGGTAGCTCTTGAACGGGCGCACGGCCATGTCCGTACTGCGGTGAGTGGCCATGAGAAGAGCAATGCCGATGTCCAATAGGTGCACGGCGTGAGCTGATATGACATCTAGACGAGATACCCAATACAAGGAGGAGTTATGACGAACAAAGAGCTGGCTCAAAAGCTGCTGGACCTTTTGGGCGGTAAAGACAACGTGCTCGCAAACGCGGCGTGCATGACGCGCCTGCGCGTGACCGTCAAAGACACGGGCAACGTCGACACGGAGGGTATTAAGGCGCTCGACGGCGTGATGGGCCTGGTCGAGGACGACACGATGCAGATCGTGCTGGGTCCGGGCAAGGTGAATAAGGTGCTCGAGGAGTTCTCCAAGCTCACCGGCCTTGCGAAAGGCGTTGCCGACGAGAGCGTGGTTGACGCTGCGGCCACAAACAAGGCCGCGCAGAAAGCCAAGTACGAGTCCAAGCCGGTTCAGGCCTTCCTCAAGAAGATTTCCAATGTCTTCGTCGCCCTGCTTCCCGGCATCATTGCGGCTGGCCTCATCAACGGTATCTGCAACGTCATTAACGTCTCGACGGCAGGCGCGCTTGCAGGCGAGTGGTGGTACCAGGGCATTCGTTCCATGGGCTGGGCCCTGTTCGCCTATCTGCCCATCTTGGTGGGTTATAACGCGGCACGTGAGTTTGGTGGCTCCGCTGCGCTGGGCGGCATCGCCGGCATGATGTGCATCGCCAACAGTGCCATGCCCCTGCTTGCGCCTGGCGCGGCTGATCCTGCCACTGCCATTCTGCTGCCGCTCACCAATGCGCAGTACAACCCCGCAGCGGGCGGCATGATCGCGGCTCTCATCGCTGGCGCATTTTTTGCCTGGATGGAGCGTCAGATTCGCAAGGTTATGCCCAACGCACTCGACACGTTCTTGTCCCCGCTGCTGGTGCTCATCATCGGCGCCTTTGCTCTGATGCTCGTCATCCAGCCGGTTGGTGCATGGCTGACGACTGCCATCTTTAGCGTTTTGACCTTTATCTTCGAGAAGCTGGGCGTCCTGGGCGGCTATATCCTGTCGGCAGGCTTCTTGCCGCTGGTTTCCGTCGGCCTGCATCAGGCGCTCACGCCGATCCACGCTATGCTCAACGATCCCGACGGCGCTACCAAGGGTATCAATTACCTGCTTCCCATCCTTATGATGGCTGGCGGCGGCCAGGTCGGTGCCGGTTTGGCGCTGTACTTTAAGACCAAGAACGCCAAGCTCAAGAAGTACGTCGCAGAGTCCATTCCCGTTGGAATCCTGGGTGTGGGCGAGCCTCTGATGTATGCTGTTACGCTGCCGCTCGTTCGTCCGTTTGTGACGGCCTGCCTGGGTGCCGGATTTGGCGGCGCGCTCGCGGCGCTGCTTCACATCGGCACGGTTTCTCAGGGCGTTTCCGGTCTGTTTGGCCTGCTGATCGTCGTTCCTGGCCAGCAACTCGGCTACGTTGCCGCTATGCTGCTTGCCTATGCCGCCGGCTTTGTCCTGACGTGGTTCTTCGGTGTCGACGAGCAGAAGATCAACGAGTTCTTTGGCGAGTAGTTTGATATCGCGAGCCGTGTTGCTCAGGGCTCGCGGAGCGCGGCAGATTTCTTGATGATATGGTTGTGCCGGCGGGGCTAACTGCTCCGCCGGCCTTTTTTAAAGGAGCGTTGAAGCGTGAAAACGGGTATTTCGATTTATCTTTCCAGCCCTCTGCAGGATATTGAGCGGACGATTGAGCGCGGTGCCGCGGCGGGTGCGCGCTATGCGTTCACCTCGCTGCATATTCCCGAGGATGGGGGAGCGGCGTATGCAGATAAAGTCCGTCATGTTCTGTCGCTGCTTTCCGCCCGCGGCATTGCGCTCATTGCCGATGTGGGGCCTCGCACGTGCGATTTGCTCGGGCTTGAGCGCATCGAGGACCTGCGCGATCTGGGGTTGGAATACCTTCGTTTGGACTATGGCTTTAGCGCCCAGCGGGTCGCGGAGCTGTCCGGTGTATTTCGCATTGTGGTCAATGCATCGACGGTGAGTTCTGATGAAATCGCATCATGGCGTGAGGCCGGTGCCGATGTGACTCGTTTTGCCGCCTGCCACAATTTTTACGCCAAGCCTTATACCGGTTTAGCTCTGGAGGACATTGCTCGGGTGAATCTTCGTCTTGCGGCGCTTGGATTCGAAATCATGGCTTTTGTGCCGGGTGATGCTAACGTTCGCGGGCCGGTATTCGAGGGACTGCCGACGGTCGAGGCGCAGCGCGGTCGCGCGTCAAAGGTTGCCCTCAACATGCTTGAGCTTGCACATGGCGCCGATTGCGACATTGTGTTAGTCGGCGACCCCGATCTTTCCGATGCGGGCTGGGCGCAGTTTGCTCAAGTTTCCGCCGGATACGTGGACTTGCAATGCGAGCTTGAGCCCGGTTATGCCTATGTACGTGGGCAGATTCATCACGACCGGCCCGATTCGAGCACCCTCATCTTTAGGTCTCAGGAGTCGCGTACGACGCTTAACCCGGATTCCGTGCCGACGGATGCCGGTGCCGGCCTGTTTCGAAAGGCGGGGTCGATCGCTGTGAGCAATAGCGGCTATGGGCGCTACGAAGGCGAGCTTGAGATTGCGCGGGTCGATCTTCCCGGTGACGAGCGCATGAACGTTGCGGGTCATATCACGCCCGAGGCAATGGAGCTGCTGCCGTTCATCAAACGCGGATTCGGGGTACGGTTCGTTTAGTGTGTGACCTGTGGGCTACAATTGGCCCATCATGCGAAGGCGCCTCGTGTGGCGTGTGCCTGCGTTGGCCGATCTATATTCGGAGGATTCCCATGACCGTACTGTTTGTTGAATATCCCAAGTGCTCGACCTGTAAGAAGGCCAAGACATGGCTGGACGAACATGGGGTAGAGTATATCGATCGCGATATCGTTTTGGACAATCCCACGGCTGATGAGCTTGCGACCTGGATTGCTCGTTCGGGGCTGCCGGTGCGGCGCTTCTTTAATTCGTCGGGCATGAAATATCGAGAGCTGGGCCTGAAGGCGCGTCTGGATGCGGGTATGACGGATCAGGAGTGCTACGAGCTGCTGGCGACCGACGGCATGCTGGTCAAGCGTCCGCTGCTGGTGGGCGACGACTTTGCGATTCCTGGGTTTAAGGAAGCGGCCTGGACCGAGGTGCTGCTGTAGTGGCTGCGGAAAGTGCGTCCCGTTTTGAGCTCGGATTCCGGGACGCAGTTTCCGGTTGAAGGGGCTAGCGGAAACCGTATCCCAGTTTGAGCGCGAAATCTGGGATACGGTTTCCGTTTGGGGCCTCTAGGGGAAAGCGCGTCCCGTTCTGGACGTAAATTCCGGGATGAGCTTTCCGGTTGGCGGGCATGCGCACTATCCCGGCTGGCGGGCATATGCGCTAATCCTCAAGCTGTGCCCATTCGTGCGGATCGTAGACCTTTACGTGCTTGTTGGGCTTGCCGCTCCAGTACTCCTCGTCCATAAAGGGCAGATATGCCTGAACGCCGGGGCAGATAAAGGGAATCCGCTGCTGTTGCAGTCGCTCGCGCTGGCGCTGCTCCAGGTGCGCCTCGGATATGACGGTCGGCATACCGGACAGCTCGACGAGGCTTGCCTGGATTCGCTTAAGGTCGGGGAGTCCCGCGTGCCATGACACCCGCATGATCAAAAAGGATGCACGGCGGTATTTTGCCTGCATCACCGTGATGGCGGGGCGCAGTGTGGGATGGATTTTGTCCCGTTCGGGCCAAAGGTCAGCAGTGATCTCGAGGCCCAGGGTCTCCCATAGGTAATCAAGCTCTTCGTCCATGGCGCCTCGATATCTACGTGATCATTGATACTTCGATTGTGTTGCCTGGTGCTATCGTTTTCACGGTAGAATCTGCCAACGGTTGGCGGCTACCGCTCGCGGCGTTTTGCCCTTCGTGTACAGCGGTTGGCTTCACAGGTCCTTCACGGGTTGGACTAAATTAGGCCAATTTGACTGAATTTCAAAAAAGTCAAAATTGGGGCTTGCGTCACGGCGAGACTTCCCGTATATTTCTTTCTTGCGCAAAGGCACAGCCGAGCGCAGCGATGCAGTCATTGGGATGTCGTCTAATGGCAGGACAGCGGATTCTGGTTCCGTCAATGGGGGTTCGACTCCCTCCATCCCAGCCATTGCATTTGCTACATATGGCCCGTTCGTCTAGCGGTTTAGGACGCCGCCCTCTCAAGGCGGAGATCACCAGTTCGAATCTGGTACGGGCTACCAAAATTGAACGCCCGGGCCTCGTAAGAGACCCGGGTTTTGTGTATTGACCGTATATACGGCGCCTGCCGTGTTTCGCTCAGATCGAGGAGTAGCCATGGATCTGCCCATCAGCTTGCAAGACATCACGTATGCCGAGAACTATCTGGCGCAGGGCGACCTGGCTACGGCGACGCCGCTGCTGGAGCGCCTGGTGGAGCTCGCCGAGGAGTATATCGACGCCGAGTGCAAGACGGAGGAGAAGCGCCAATACTTTAGCTTCGATAGCAAGTTTGAGCGCTTGGCCTATCGCCGCGTGGAGAAGGATCCGCGCGAGCTCGTGCAGGTCGAGGTGCCGTTTGACCGCCTGTACTCTGATATGGCGTTTGCCTACATTCGCCAGCAGGATTATGTGAGCGCTCGTAATGCCCTGATGCAGGCTGTGCGTTGGGACCCCATGAACTGCAACTATCGCTTGGATTTGGCCGAGCTGTTCCGCGCTCTCGAGGACAAGCAGGAATGGGCATCGCTCTCGTTCTCGGTGCTGGAGCGTGCAAGCGATGGCAAGTGCGCCGCCCGCGCTTACGCCAATCTAGGTCAGTACTTCTTGGAGCCCGAGACCGAGAACGTTTCGGCTGCCGTGGGCTGCGCGCGTCTGGCACTGCGCCTGGCGCCCAACGATGCGCATACGACGCGCCTGCTCAACACGATTCATACCACCTATCCGGATGCCGCGGACGAGAGCGACGACCATGTGATGGGTGAGCTGTCCCTGCAGGGCGTGCCGACCTCGCCTTCGGCCGAGATTGCGATCTGCCTGATTATGTGCGCGACCGACGCCGCAAACGACGGCGACAAGCGTGAGGCGACGCGTTTGACGGTCCGCGCCCGAGACTTGGTGGGCGAGGAGGCCTGCGCGGCGATTATCAAGCTGGTGCGCGAGAGCGATGCCGAGCTCAACGCCGAGCGCAAGGCAAAGCGCGAGGCTGCGAGCAAGAACGCCGGCGGTGCCGAGGAGGCCGGCGATGCCCAGTAAGCGCGAGCGCAAGCTCATCTCCAAGAATCGCTCGGCACATCACGAGTACTTTATTGATGAGACCTTTGAGTGCGGCATTGAGCTGAGCGGCACCGAGGTCAAGTCGATTCGCGAGCGTGCTTGCCAGATCACTGACACCTTTGCGTTGATCCGTGGCGGAGAGTGCTGGCTCGTGGGCCTGCATATCCACCCCTATAGCCATGGTGGCGTGTGGAATCGCGATCCCGACCGCCGTCGTCGTCTGCTGCTGCACCGCAAGGAGATCGATTTTCTCGACGGCAAACTGCGCAACCGCGGCTATGCGCTGGTGCCGCTGGAGCTCTACTTTAATACCGATGGCCGCGTAAAGCTGCTGCTTGGTCTGGGCCGCGGCAAGAAGCTCTACGACAAGCGCGAGGATATGGCCAAGCGCGATGTCCAGCGCGAGATCGACCGCGCCCTCAAAGAGCGCAACCGCTAGGCGCTCGACCTGCGGGGACGGTGGGACAAAAACTACTGATATCTTTGTCCCGCCGCGACTACGACTGTCTCATCTTTCTTACTGTTCTGACACATATGTCTCAAAGGCGGCATCCGTTAGGGGTGCCGCCTTTTTTGTGGGTACATACATCCATGAGGTTCCAACCCGGGTTAGGGGAGTGATCGTTATGGACAAAACTGCGTTCTTTACCATGCCGAGCGGTCTGTACGTGGTGAGCGCCGCGGCAGACGAGCTGCGCGCCGGCTGCGTTATCAACACGGCGGTGCAAGTGACGTCCATGCCGCCGCGTATCTCGGTTGCCGTGAACAAGGACAACGTCACCTCGGGCGTCATCGCGTCGGCCAAGGCCTTCGCGCTGACCGTGATCGATCAGACGGCCGACATGCTCTATATCGGCAACTTTGGCTTCCGCACCAGCAGCGACTACGACAAGTTTGCCAAGTACGAGACCCGCGAGACGGCTCTGGGCATGCCCTATGTGACCGAGCACGCGGCGGCGCTGTTTAGCTGCCGTTTGATCGACACTGTGGATGTGGGCACGCATCTACTGTTTATCGGCGAGGTCGAGGATGCCGAGCGCCTGAGCGACGAGACGCCGCTCACCTACGATTACTACCATAAGGTCCTGAAGGGCAAGACGCCTCCGAAGGCGTCCTCGTATCAAGGCTAGAAATGTTTTAAAAATACTTGCATTATATTATTGAGAATCTATACTATTAGATGAAGTACATCACCAGTCGCGTTCGAGAGGAGAACATCATGGCTGAGGAGAAGAAGACGTATAAGTTCGTGTGCATCGTTTGTGGTTACGAGGTTGAGGTCGACACGCCCGAGCTGCCCGAGGATTACGTGTGCCCGGTGTGCGGCGTTGGTCCCGATCAGTTTGAGCTCGTCGAGGAGTAACTCGCAGGCACACGGCTTGTAGCAACACATAGCTCTGTCCAAGGGTCCCGGCTGGATATTCCGGCCGGGACCCTTTTCCTCCGCCCCCAAGGGATCACGGTTGCTGTTGGCCGATCCTGTCTGTTGTGAGTCCGGCCGACCTTTTGTCTCAATCTGTAACATCTAACGGCTCGAAACGGGTCTTCCTGTTACAGATCGAGATGTTTGCCTGGGTAGGTGCCCCATTACATCCCTGTCAACAACACGACATCTAGAATCGTCACGATGGCACCGATCCCTACAAGCAGCGCGTTGAGTGGGCGCGAGTTGGCGTATTTGCCCATGACGCGGGGTGAACTGGTGAGCCGTATGAGCACAAAGACCGTAATCGGCAGCTGAAGCGACAACAGTGCCTGACTCCAGATGAGACCTTCAAAAGGATTTGGGACGACCAGGCACGCCGTCACTGCGCCGACGAAACAGGCCGCCACCCCGATCGAGGAATGTCGGTCGTGTATGTCGTATTCCTCGTCGAACATGCCCGCGGTGATGGTGCCCGCCGCCATACCCGCCGTCACACTACTCGATAGTCCCGCGAACAGCAGCGCTACCGCAAAGATGGTCGAGCTCGCCGGGCCCAGAATGGGGGAGAGCGTGGCCGCTGCGACGGCGAGGTCGTCTACGACCATGCCGTGCGCAAAGAAGGTCGTTGCGGCCAGGATGACCATTGCCGAGTTGATTGCCCAGCCCACGCCCATCGAAAAGAGCGTGTCAAAGAGCTCGTAGCGCAGACGTTCTTCGATAACCTGCTCGCCTTGGCCTTCGAAGTGCATGGATTGGATGACCTCGGAGTGCAGAAAAAGGTTGTGTGGCATAACGACCGCACCCAGGACACTCACGATAATCGCGGCAGAGCCAGTGGGCATACTAGGCGTGATCCAGCTTGCGGCGGCTTGCGGCCAGTCGACCTTGACTAGTGCAAGCTCGGCCAAAAACGAGAGTCCTACCACGCCTACGAAGGCGATGATCCAGCGTTCGGCATGCTTGTAGGAGTTCGTCATGAGCATCGCCATCGATACTGCCGCCACGATGACGCAGCCCGCGCGCACGGGCAGCCCAAAGAGCATTTGAAGGGCAATCGCGCCGCCCAGGACTTCGGCCATGGCGGTGGCGATGGTCGCGAGATAGGCGCTGGCGAGCACCGTACGCCCGACGAAGCGGGGGAGGTAACGTGTCGTGGCCTCGGCAAGGCAGGCGCCCGTGGCGATACCCAGGTGCGCCGCGTTGTGCTGCAGCACGATGAGCATAATCGTGGACAGCGTGACGATCCACAGCAGCGCGTAGCCAAACTGCGAGCCCGCGGCCATATTGGAGGCCCAGTTGCCCGGGTCGATAAAGCCGACGGTCACGAGCAGCCCGGGGCCGACATGCCGGGCGATATCCAGACCTCCGTGGCCTCCGGTGCGGTGCGAGCCAAAGTGTTGTTTGGGATGGTTGAGCATGGTGAGCTCCTGCGTGCCGTTTGTTTGACGCCGCAAAGGATACCCGTTTTAGGCCAAAAAGTTAACCATGACTAACAAAATTGTTGTATTTGAATGGGATGGTGAAAGGGGGCTGCCGAAATGTCTCGATCTGTAACAACTAGGGATGGAAATTGGGCCTAGGTGTTACAGATCGAGACAAACCAAAACCGTCCCGCAGAAAATCTCAATCTGTAACATCTAGGCGCCAAAATCGGTTCCTCCTGTTACAGATTGAGATGTTTGAAGCGGTGAGCTTACAAGCCGAACTTGGGCGCCTTGTTGCCGCCCTTGAGGTCTGCGGTGTCGAGTCGCATCATGCAAAAGTCTGCGTGGCCCTCGTTTCCAGAATAATTCAAAGGGGTTGGATGCATATGTGCCGGCCGTCCCTGCACTAAAACGTGTACGTCAGCCTCCAAAGATGTCAAATTTCGACATGTTTGGAGGCTGACGTACACGTTTGATAGCAAGACGTTGATGGCCGGTGTGCGTTACGCGATTGTTTCGAAACGGGTGGGAAACACAACGGGCCGGCGATGCTCCTAGTATGCCTATTCAACTGACTGTCTAACACCAAGGGGAGGATCGCGATGCAGGCAGATTCCGCTCAGCAGCAGGGCCTTTATCGCCCCGAATTCGACCACGATGCATGTGGCATCGGCGCGCTTGCCGATATCAACGGCGAGCGCCATCACCAGATTCTGGACGACGCGCTGTCCATTCTGGTCAACTTGGAGCACCGCGGCGGCACGGGACTCGAGAAGAACACCGGCGACGGCGCCGGCATCCTGTTCCAGGTTCCGCATCACTTTTTCCGCAAAGAGGCTCAAAAGTGCGGCCAGATTCTGCCGGCAGAGGGCGACTATGGCGTGGCCATGCTGTTCTTCCCGCAGGACGACAAGGGCGTAGAGGATGCCCGTCGCGTGTTTGAGGAGGGCTGCGCCGAGGCCGGCGTGCCGCTGCTCTTTTGGCGCGAGGTGCCCGTCGACCCGCACGACCTGGGTGAGACGGCGCGCGCCTGCATGCCTACCATTCTGCAGGCCTTCCTGGGCCGCCCCGACGACACGCCCGCCGGTGACGCCTTCGAGCGCCGCCTGTATGTGTGCCGCCGCACCATCGAGAAGAAGGCCGACGCCGAGTTTGCCCTGCGCGACAAGATCTTCTATGTGTGCTCCATGAGCTCGCGCACTATCGTGTACAAGGGCATGCTCGTCGCCACGCAGATGCGCCGCTTCTTCATCGATCTCAACGACGCCGCCGTCAAGACGGCCGTGGCGCTCGTCCACTCGCGCTACTCCACCAACACCACGCCCAGCTGGGAGCGCGCGCACCCCAACCGCTTTATCATCCATAACGGCGAGATCAACACCCTCAAGGGCAACGTCAACTGGATTCGCGCTCGCGAACCCAACCTGTACAGCCCCGTGCTGCAGCACGATCTTGAGCGCGTGATGCCCATCATCAACCGCGAGGGTTCCGACTCCGCGATTCTGGACAACGTGCTCGAGTTTTTGGTCATGAACGGCCGTCCGCTCACGCGCGCCGCATCCATGCTGCTGCCCGAGCCGTGGGACCACAACGACAGCCTGAGTGAGGAGCGCCGCGCCTACGACGCCTACCAGTCCATGCTCATGGAGCCGTGGGATGGCCCGGCGGCCATCGCCTTTACCGACGGTCGCACGCTGGGTGCCGCCCTCGACCGTAACGGCCTGCGTCCCGCCCGCTACTATGTGACGCGCGACGGTCGCTTTATGCTGGCAAGTGAGGTGGGCACCATTGAGGTGCGCCCCGAGAACATCCTGACGAGTGGTTGCCTGGGACCGGGCCAGATGCTCGAGGTCGATTTTGCCCGCGGCCGCGTGATCTACAATGACGAGCTGCGCGCCCGCTATGCCAAGGAAAAGCCCTACCGCGACTGGATTGCCGAGGAGACGCTGACCGTTGACGCGCTCGATGAGCCCGTTGCGGTAACGCCCGCCGAGGACGCCGAGGTGCCCGCCGCCGTGCGTATGGCAAAGCTCGGCTACCACTGGGATGACGTCGACGAGGTCGTGCGTCCCATGGCCCAGCAGGGCAAGGCCCCGCTCGCCTCGATGGGCATCGACGCGCCGCTGGCCTGCCTGTCCAAGAAGACGCGTTCGTTCTTTGACTACTTCTATCAGCTGTTCGCTCAGGTCACGAACCCGCCCATCGACGCCCTTCGCGAGCATATGGTCACCTCGACCACGCTCTACCTGGGCAACCACGGTAACCTGCTCGAGGACTCCCGTACGGCCTGCCAGCTGGTGCGTCTGGAGCGCCCGTTGCTGAGCGAGGAGGAGTTCGACCGCATCTGCGCCATCGACCGCGTGGGCTTTAAGACCCGTCGTTTCCGTGCCGTGTACCGCCGCGACGCGGGTGAGGGCGCGCTGCAGACTGCGCTCAAGCAGCTTGCGGAGGACGTTGAGGCTGCGGTCCGCGACGGCGTGAACATCGTGGTGCTTAGCGACCGCGCTGCCGCAGGCGAGGTGCCCGTGCCGTCGCTGCTTGCCGTGGGCTGCGTGCACAACCACCTGATCCGCGCCGGCGTGCGTACCTTTGCCGATATCGTGGTGGAGTGCGGCGACGCCGTGTCCCCGCATGACTTTGCGGCACTGGTGGGCTACTCCGCGAGCGGCATCTATCCGTACAACGCACATGCGTGCATCCGCGATCTGGCGGCACGCGGCGATTTGGACGTGACGGCCGAGCGGGGCATCGCCAACTACAACAAGGCCGCGACGGCGGGCATCGTCTCCATCATGTCCAAGATGGGCATCTCCACGGTGCAGAGCTACCATTCGGCGCAGATCTTCGAGGCCGTGGGCTTCACTCCGGAGTTCGTCAACGCGTACTTCGCCGGCACGGTGAGCCGTGTGGGCGGTATGGGTGTCGAGGACGTCGAGCGCGAGCAGAATGAGCGCTACGACGCCGCGCTCGCTATCCTCAAGAGCCCGGCTCCCGATCAGCTGCCCACGCTGGGTCTGACCAAGTGGCGCCCGCTCGGCGGCGAGGATCACCTTATCGACCCGCAGACCGTCTACCTGCTGCAGACCGCCTGCCGCGAGGACAGCTACGACACCTTTAAGGAGTACAGCGCCCGCCTGCACCGCACCGGCCGTGCCGTGCGCCTGCGTGACCTGCTGGACTTTAATGCCAACGGTCGCACGCCGGTTTCGCTCGACGAGGTGGAGCCCGCGCTCAACATCGTCCGCCGCTTTAACACCGGCGCCATGTCGTACGGCTCCATCAGCAAGGAAGCACACGAGTGCATGGCCATCGCCATGAACCGCCTGCACGGCCGTTCCAACTCGGGCGAGGGCGGCGAGGACCCGCGTCGCGAGACCCCGCTGGCTAACGGTGACTCCAAGAACTCCGCGATCAAGCAGGTGGCAAGCGCGCGCTTTGGCGTGACGAGCCGTTACCTGTGCAGCGCCTTCGAGATTCAGATCAAGATGGCCCAGGGCGCCAAGCCTGGCGAGGGCGGCCACCTGCCCGGCAAGAAGGTCTACCCCTGGATCGCCGAGGTCCGTCAGTCCACGCCCGGCATCGGCCTGATCTCGCCTCCGCCGCACCACGACATCTACTCCATCGAGGACCTGGCGGAGCTTATCTTCGATCTTAAGAACGCCAACCCCGGCGCACGCGTGTCGGTCAAGCTGGTCAGCGAGGCCGGCGTCGGCACCATCGCCACCGGTGTGGCCAAGGGTGCCGCCGACAAGATCTTGATCAGCGGCCACAACGGCGGCTCCGGTGCTGCGGCGCGCGATTCGATCTGGCACGCCGGTCTGCCGCTGGAGCTTGGCCTTGCCGAGGCCCAGCAGACGCTGCTGCAAAACGGCCTGCGCTCACGCGTGGTGCTCGAGGCCGATGGCAAGCTCATGGACGGCACCGATGTTGCCGTCGCCTGCCTGCTGGGTGCCGAGGAGTTTGGCTTTGCGACCATGCCGCTCATCTCCATGGGCTGCCTCATGCAGCGCGACTGCCAGCAGGATACCTGCCCGGCCGGCATCGCTACGCAAAACTGCCGCCTGCGTCACGGCTTCCGCGGCAAGCCCGAGCACGTTGAGCACTTTATGCTCTTTGTGGCCGAGCAGCTGCGCGAGGTCATGGCACGCCTGGGCTTCCGCACCATCGACGAGATGGTCGGCCATCCCGAGTGCCTGCGCCAGATTGAGGTGCCGGGCAACCGCAAGGCCAACCTGCTCGATCTGTCGCCCGTGCTGGCGAGCGCGACCTGTGAGTTTGGTGCCCACATCCCGGGTGCCGACGGCCGTCACTTCCTGCCCCAGATGGCTGCGGACAGCGAGCTCGGCAAGACGCTCGACTCTACGCTGTTTGTCCCCTATACGGCCGATGCCCGTGCGCACCTGCGTCCGATTCGTTTCCATGCCGACATCGCCAACGTCAACCGTTGCGTTGGCACCATCTTGGGCAATGCGGTGACCAAGGCACATCCCGAGGGCCTGCCCGCCGGCTCCATCACCATCGATTGCGATGGCTCGGCCGGTCAGAGCTTTGGCGCCTTCCTGCCGCGCGGCGTGACGCTCAACGTGTGCGGCGACGCCAACGACTACTTTGGTAAGGGCCTTTCGGGCGGCGAGGTCTCCGTGCGCCCCAACCCGCATGCGACCTACAAGTTCGACGAGAACATCATCGTGGGCAACGTTGCGTTCTTTGGCGCCACGAGCGGCTGCGGCTTCATTAACGGTCTTGCCGGCCAGCGCTTTGCCGTGCGCAACTCCGGTGCCACCGTGGTGGTCGAGGGCTGCGGCAACCATGGTTGCGAGTACATGACGGGTGGTCTGGCGCTCATCCTGGGCGAGGTCGGGCAGAACTTCGCCGCCGGCATGACGGGTGGCGTGGCCTATGTCTTTGACCAGTACGGCACGCTCGATGCCCGTGTGAACCACGAGAGCGTTGAGCTTAAAGCCCCGACGGCCGGCGAGCTGGCGCAGATTCGCGAGCTCATCCAGGAGCACGTGGACGCGACGCAGAGCCCGCGCGGCATTAAGCTGCTCTACAGCTTTGAGACGATGAGCAAGCACTTTGTGAAGGTCATTCCGACCGAGTACGAGCGCGTGCTGGCGATTGTCGCCGCCGCCGAGGCCGTCGGCAAGACGCATGCGCAGGCCGAGGAGCTGGCGTTTGACATTGTGACCGGTCGCGCGAGTGACGCGGATGTTGCTCGCTTCGATGTTGCGGGCGGTGCTGCGGGTGCTGCGTCCGTGGCTGCCAGCTCTGTTGCTTCGACCAAGAAGGAGGCGTAAGTGCCATGGGTAAGCCCGGTGCTTTTCTTGATATCGATCGCGTGACCCATGAGCTGCGCCCCGTGGAGGAGCGCAGCCGCGATTTCGATCCGCTGTACGTGGAGCTCGACGACGACGCGCGCCGTGCCCAGGCGAGCCGCTGCATGATGTGCGGTGTGGCGTTTTGTCAGATGGGCGCGAGCTTTGGCAAGGCACGTCCGAGCGGTTGTCCGCTGCACAACCTGATTCCCGAGTGGAACGAGCTGGTGTACCGCGGCCGTTGGGACGAGGCCGCCGAGCGCCTGTCACTCACCTCGCCCATGCCCGAGTTCACGAGTCGCGTGTGCCCGGCGCTGTGCGAGGCCGCATGCAACCTGGGCTCGGTCGATGGCCAGCCCACGACGATCCATGACAACGAGCGCGCGATTAGCGACCATGAGTGGGCCAACGGCGGTCCGCACCGCTTTGAGCCGGCAGGGGAGGGTGCACCCACGGTTGCCGTGGTGGGCTCCGGTCCCGCTGGTCTGGTGGCAGCATGGGAGCTTGCGCGTCGTGGCGCCCGCGTGACGGTGTTTGAGCGCGACGACCGCCCGGGCGGTCTGCTCATGTACGGCATTCCCAACATGAAGCTCGAGAAGTCCGTGGTCGAGCGTCGCGTGGCGCTCATGCGCGAGCTGGGCATTGTGTTCGAGCTGAGTGCCGACGTGAGCGATCCCAAGGTTACCGCCAAGCTCGATGGCTTTGACGCCGTCGTGGTGGCTGCCGGCGCCCGTGCTCCGCGTGGGCTTTCGGCTGCGAACATTGATGCCCCGGGCGTGGTGTATGCCGTGGACTACCTGACGGCTTCGACCGTCTCGGTGCTCGATGGCGGCGAGCCCGCGGTGAACGCGCGCGGCCTGGACGTTGTGGTCATTGGCGGCGGCGATACCGGTAACGACTGCGTGGGCACCGCGGTACGTCAGGGTGCGCGCAGCGTGCGCCAGTTTGAGTTCTTGCCGGCGGCGCCTGATGCGCGCGCGGCGAGCAACCCCTGGCCGCAGTGGCCCAACGTGAAGAAGACCGATTACGGCCAGCAGGAGGCCATCGCTGCCATGGGCGGCGAGATGCGCGCTTGGGGTGTGGATACGCTCGAGGTACTGTTGGACAAGAAGGGCGCGGCCGCGGGCCTGCACGTGGTCGATCTGGATTGGTCGGCTGGCAAGCCCGAGCGCATCGCGGGCTCCGAGCACGAGGTGCCGGCCCAGCTGGTGCTCATCGCCTGCGGCTTTACGGGTCCCGAGCATGGCGTGTTCGACGCCGTTGGCGTGCCTGTTGCTACCGCTGGTCGTCCGCTGCCGGTGATGGCTGCCGAGGGCTCGCACCTTGCGGCCCGTGTCGACGGTGTCGCCGCGGATGCCGCACCGGTGTATGTGGCGGGTGATGCTCGCAACGGCAGCTCGCTCGTGGTGAACGCCATGGCCGATGCCCTGGCCTGCGCAGCCGAAGTCGCCGATGCGCTGGAGCTGTAAAGTAGTCACGGAGATATTCAACAATCGAATCGGCAAGGGCTGTCCCTAACTGCCGGCACAAAAGGAACGTCCCTAAGTGCCGACAGTTAGGGACGTCTCTGTCGGCATTCGGGGACACTCCTTGCGGATTTGCGAGCAGTTTGCTCGTTTGTCGACGTGCGGGTGTTCATTTGTCGACTTCTTGGGCTGTGGTCACCTGTTGTTTCTGTGGTGGCTGCGGGCATCTGGCTCAAAAGGGCGGGTTGGCCGTTGATGTTTACCTGCGGTTTTGTTGCGGCGCGCATTTTCGGTCAAGCTATTCGTCAAGTGTTTGGTCAGCATCTGGTTTGCAGCCGGAGGCCTATTTTGCCCGCGCTGGTCGTGGCTGCCCACCCTCCTCGTAAGCTCAAATTGAGGTCCATCAGTTTGAGGAGGATGCCATGACTGACCACGCTTTTGACCGAGCAGAGCTGGCTGAAGCCGTCGGCAACGATATTGCCGGCATGGCTCACTTTTGGATGCTGCGGAAGTTTCAATTCCTGGAGCCGGCGCGCGAACAGTTCGAGATCATTGTCGACCCGTGGCTCAGCTATTGCACCGAGCCTTCACAAAACGAAATCATGGCCTACAACATGGCGTTTACCGATTGGCTGCTGTTTGAGCGCCCCTATCGCCATGGCAAAACGCTGCTCGAGCTATATGTTGACGAGCCGCCGGCATCGCTTTCGCCTGCCTCGCTCAAGCGGCTCGAGCAGGTACGCGACACGCAGTATTTCTCGCGCTTTGGCATTTTGGACAAGAATCCTGCGTCCGGCATGGTCGTGCTGAAGGACACGCGCACCGATCATCGCTTTGATGTCTACGATCCGCATATCGTGCAGAAGGAGCACTGGAGTGACGGCGCGATTGCGGTGCGCCTCGCCTGCGTCGACGATGTCTGGCTTACGGCGGGACAGCTCTACCTGTATGACATCGCGCGGCTGAGCGATACGGCGGTCGATGGGCCGGGTGCGGTGCATCCGGAGGACCTGCAGGACGGCTTTGACACCTCGTGCATCAGCTTCTTCTTGCGTCTGGTCCGCGACATCATGGGCGCCCAGGGGCGGTACGTAAAGTCGCTCAATATCTACGAGCAGGAGTGGGAGTAGGGGATGGGTAGTTGTCGCCTGCCTTGCCTTTTGCCTTTTTGTCTCGATCTGTAACGTTTGGGGGCAAAAAACCGGTCTACCTGTTACAGAACGAGACGAATGCTTGGGCGCCGCTGGTTTGTCTAAATCTGTAACGTTTAGGGGCCTGGAGAACGTCTAACTGTTACAGATCGAGACGTTTGGCACCTGGCTGGGGGGAATGTCTCAATCTGTAACATCTACAGTCCAAAAATCGGTCTTCCTGTTACAGATCAAGACATTTATCAGCGGAGGCAACGGTGACGATGGTCCATTTGTCCGATGTGGTGGTGATGGAAGTGTCTAATACCGTTTTCAAGCACAAGCATACGACTCGCAACACGTTGGCGCGGAATAGGATGCTCGCGCGACTCACGGAGGTGACCGAGCAAGGTGCGCTGCTCGCAACGCATGACAATGCCGAGCTCATGTGGCTGAGGCGCCATGTGGGGACCGATGATATCGCGGAGCCCGAGCCGTACCTGTTCTGCTTCCAACATGATTGGGATTTGTTGACGCCGTCGGAGCGGGCGCTGCGGACCATCAAGGGGCTTGCGAAGTTTCATCCCGATTGGGCGTTTTGGGGATACGACGCGGCACTTCTGTGGGGCTTGGAAGTGCCGAAAGATTTGCTTGGTCCTCGCTTTCTTGTTAAGACGGGCTGCTCTGCGGCGTTGAGCGGTGGGTGCAGGTTGCTGCGGCCGCAGGCGGCGGGTGCACTCGAGCGCGTCGACGGTGTGCGGGCGACGCCGTTTTGGCGCACAGTGGAGGATTGCCTGCTACGGGCGCCGTTTTCCTATGGGCTAGCAATTGCCGATTCTGCCTTGCGGGCGAAGGGTTCGTCGCGCGATGAACTGTGTGAGCGGCTTCGCGCCGATTGCGAAGGTCGGCGTGGGTATCGCAGGGCGCAGGTGATTGCATCGCATGCGGACGGGCTGTCCGAAAACGGCGGCGAGTCGCGCTTCCGGGCGTTCTTCATCGCGTACGGCTTTCCGGTGCCGCAGTTGCAGGTGGAGTTTCATGATCCGCTCGATCCGACTCGTGTGTTTCGCGTCGACTATTTCTGGAAGCTCGAGGATGGAACGTGCGTGATCGGCGAGCTCGACGGAAAGGGAAAGTATACGCTGCAGACCGGCGAGGGCCGGGAGCCGATCGATCCGTTTGTAGCGGAGCGTCAGCGGGAATCCCATCTGACAATGCTCGGGCATAAGGTGCTTCGGTTTACGTTTAACGAGCTTAAGAATCCGGTGAAGCTGGTCGAGAAGATGAGGCTGGCGGGTATTCCGCAGCAGGCCGAGTTGGCTGAGGGATGGAGACGTCAATGGTATGGGCACTGAGAGGGTTTGTCTCGATCTGTAACATCTTGGAGCCGTTTTGCCGCGTAACTGTTACAGATCGAGACGGAATGTTGGCGGCTGCCAAAAGATCTCAATCTGTAACATCTAGCAGTTAAGAACCGGTCCTCCTGTTACAGATTGAGATGTTTCGCCGAGGCAATCGGGGCAGAGCCGCATCGGCTTCCATCCATCTTCACGTTCCCTTCTTTCTCCGTTAACCGATATGTCCGCAGAGATCCTGCCGTGCTAGGTAATAATGGACAAATGTTGAAGTTTTCTGAAGGGGAGGAGTCCGATATGGCGACTGCCGATCGTTCCACGTTGTTTATCAATGCGACCGTTCTGGATGGTTCGGAGCATATGGAGCCGCAGCCCGATATGGCCGTGGTCGTTGAACGCGGCGTCATCACCTGGATTGGCCCGAGCGCCGTGGCGCAGGCGCCGGCAGGTGCCGAGGTCATCGACCTGGGCGGCGCGTATCTCATGCCGGGCCTCATCAACATGCACGTGCATCTGTGCGGCTCGGGCAAGCCGGTTTCGGCAGGCGATGCGGGCGCGCTCATGAAGAAGCTCGACAACTCCGTGGGCCGCGCCATCGTCCGCCACATTCTCAAAGGGAGCGCCCAGCAGCAGCTGGCGAGCGGCGTGACCACGGTGCGTGGCGCGGGCGACCCGCTGTTTGCCGATCTGGCCGTGCGCGATGCTATCGATGCCGGCAAGTATCAGGGTCCTCGCCTGGTGGCGCCGGGAACGGGCATCACGGTGCCGGGCGGCCATGGTGCGGGCCTGTTCGCCCAGGTGGCCAACAGTCCCGCCGAGGCAGCCGAACAGGTGCGCGACCTGTATGCGCGTGGTGCCGACGTCATTAAGCTGTTCGTGACGGGCGGCGTGTTCGATGCGACCGAGGTGGGCGAGCCGGGCGTGCTGCGTATGCCAGTGGAGGTTGCCGCGGCGGCATGCAAGGCGGCGCACGATATGGGCCTTCCGGTTATGGCCCATGTCGAGAGTACCGAGGGCGTGAAGGCCGCGCTTGAGGCCGGCGTTGACACGATTGAGCACGGCGCTCCGTTGACACCCGAAATCTTGGAGCTGTACCGTGGCGCCGCGGGCACGCAGCTCGAGGGGCGTGCTCCGAGTGTGACCTGCACTATCAGCCCGGCGCTGCCGTTTGTATTGCTCGACCCGGAAAAGACCCATTCTACCGATACGCAAAAGAAGAACGGCGACATCGTGTGCTCGGGCATCATCGAGAGCGCCCGTGCCGCACTGGAAGCTGGCGTTAAGGTGGGCCTTGGCACGGACTCAAGCTGCCCGTTCGTGACGCAGTATGACATGTGGCGCGAGGTCGCCTATTTTGCCAAGTATGTCGACGTGAGCAACGCCTTCGCACTGCATACAGCCACGCAGGTTAATGCCGAGCTGCTGGGGCTGGGCGGCGATACTGGCGCGATCGAGTGCGGCAAGGCTGCCGATATCTTGGTAACGCGCGAGAATCCTCTCGATAATCTGTGCGCTCTGCGTGAGCCGATACATGTGATGTGTCGCGGTGATCTGGTACGCAAGCTCAAGGTGAAGCGTATTCCCGAGGTGGACGCCGAGCTCGACGCGATTATGGCCATGCCGGCTGAGGCGCTGGCCGAGGAGCTTGCCCGCGACGGCGTGGCGTAAGCGCGCGATATGGCGATGCGAAAAAGGGACAATCCTTTTGTCATAATCAGAAAAAGCCGAGGTCCCGGTGCGAGGCCTCGGCTTTTATTTGTCCTATGGTGTAGCGGCTATGAGCGCGTCTCCATCTTGGCGTGGCACTTGGGGCAGGTGACGCGAATCTTGCCCTTGCCCTTGGGGACGGAGAGCATCTGGCCGCAGTTGGGGCACTTGAGGTATGCCGTGGTCTTGCGACCCTTCCACATCTTCTTGGCTGTGCGCTTGGCGCGCTCAAAGTCTTCCTTGCTCGTTCCGGCTGCGCGTGAGGTGCTGGCCGCTGCGGCGCCGGCGCCCAAGCTGGCGACAAACTTGCCCAAGCCGGGAACATTGGCGGTCGCGGCGACAAAGGCCTTGTTCTCCTTGTGACGTGCGTCGATATTTTTGGACAGGCCGCGCAGCACGCCAATCACGATTACGGCGATGGCAATCCAGCTGAGCCACTGGATGCGGGCTATCGATCCGATCATGGCGATGATAATGCCTGCGAAGCCCATCACGATGGTGAGTTCGTCAGCGCCATTGCGGCCCTTCATAAAGTCATTCATGCAAATTGCCTTTCATTCGATATGCCGCACGCCTTTATACCCGATTTAGAGCAAGGGGGACAGGTTAATCTGCACCAATGTGGTGCAAACGTACCTGTCCCCAATGCCCCAATTACTTGGAGAGTTTGTCGACGACGCGTTCGATTTCGGCGAGTTTGGCGGCTTTGAGGTCTTCGTCGCCCGATTCGATTGCCGAAGTCACGCAGCCCTCGATATGCGCCTTGAGCACGTCGGCGTTAATGCGCGCGAGGAGCGCCTGTGTTGCCATGAGCTGCGTGGAGATGTCGACGCAATAGCGGTCCTCATCGACCATCCGCAAGATGCCGTCGATCTGGCCGCGTGCCGTTTTGAGCATGCGGGTCACCGATTTGTGGTCTGCCATCATGGCGGGTCCTCGTTTCTGGTCGATCTTCCGGATGTCCCCGTCAGTTGCGGTGAAATACGGACTGTTTAAGGGCCTAGGGCGGCTCAACAGTCCGTATTTCACCGCAACTTCTGAGGGGGCAGGTGGCGCCTGCTACGCGGCGGTTACGGACAGGGCATGGAACTTCTCGCCGGCGCCCTCGACGGCGGCAGCGAGCTGCTCGGCGGTCACGGTGTCGGCGCACTCCACCTGGACGGTCTGGGTCTCGTGATCGGCGTCGGCGTCGGTCACGCCGGCAACGTTGAGCAGTGCCGTCTCGACAGTAGCGTCGCAGTGGCCGCACATGAGACCGGAAGTCTTGATCGTGTAACGCATGGGTATTCCTCCCTGTTGTGTCGGCTTTCCCAGGTGCCCGACCTTGACCTTCAAGCCGTCGCTCGCGTACCAAAGTACGCGTCGCTCCTCTTTCAGGCCAATCTCGGGCACCTGGAAAACCCGTTCTAAATGGACGTAATGGTGAGCCTATTTTGCCACTTTTGGCTTAAAGGATTTTAAGCGCAGCACGTTGCTTACGACGCATACGCTCGACAGGCTCATGGCCGCGGCGCCAAACATCGGCGAGAGTTGCCAGCCCGTGAGGGGGAAGAACACGCCCGCGGCGAGCGGAATGCCGATGCCGTTGTAGAACAGCGCCCAGAACAGGTCCTGCTTGATGTTGCGGATCGTGGCGCGCGAAAGCTCGATGGCGCGGGCGACGTCCATGAGGTCGCTGCGCATGAGTACCACGTCGGCGCCCTCCTTGGCGATGTCGGCGCCGGTGCCGATAGCAAGGCCCACGTCGGCGCGCGCCAGGGCGGGGGAATCGTTGATGCCGTCGCCCACCATGGCGACCTTACTGCCCGCATCCTGCAGCTCGCGCACGTGGCGCTCCTTGTCGGCGGGAAGCACGTCGGCGATGACCTGCTCGCTGGTCAGTCCCACGCGTCGGGCGATGGCCTCGGCCGTCACGCGGTTGTCGCCGGTGAGCATGCGTACATCGACGCCAAGTGAGCGCAGTGCGGCGATGGCCTCGGCGCTCGTCTCCTTGACCTCGTCAGCCACGGCAATGGTGCCAGCAAGCTCGCCGTTCTTGGCAAAGAACAGCGGCGTCTTGCCCTCGGCGGCAAATTGTTCGGCAAGACCCGCGGGCACGGTAACGCCCAGCTCGTCCATCAGGCGTACGTTGCCGGCTGCAATGGCGTTTTGCCCTTCGCGCGCCGTAACGCCTCGCCCGGGCACGGCAGTAAAGTCCTCGACCATGCGCGCGACGATCCCGCGTGTCTCGCACTCGGCCATAATCGCCTCGGCCAGCGGGTGCTCACTTGAGCGTTCCAGCGCAGCGGCCAGCTTGAGCAGCGCTTTTTTGCTCATGGCGGGCGAGCCGTCGGCGCGCGTGGCTACCACGATATCGGTCACGGCAGGCTTGCCGCGAGTGACCGTTCCCGTCTTATCGAGCACCACGGTGCCCACGCTGCGCAGATTCTCCAGCGCCTCGGCGCTCTTGAACAGAATGCCCATCTCGGCGCCCTTGCCGGTGCCGACCATAATGGCGACGGGCGTGGCCAGACCCAATGCGCACGGACAGCTGATCACCAGCACGGCCACGGCGGAGGTGAGCGCCTCGTTTATGCTGCCGGTCAGTGCCATCCACACCGCAAAGGTCACAGCCGAGATCACGAACACCACGGGCACGAACACGCCGGCGACTTTGTCGGCCATGCGGGCGATGGGCGCCTTGGTGGCGTTGGCGTCCTCGACGAGCTGGATAATCTTGGCGAGTGACGTGTCGGCGCCCACGCGTGTGGCACGGAAGGTAAACGAGCCCGTGCGGTTGACCGTGGCCGCGTTGACAGTGTCGCCGGCGGTCTTCTCCACGGGAATGGATTCGCCGGTCAGTGCACTTTCGTCCACGGCCGAGCTGCCCTTGAGCACCACGCCGTCGACAGGGATGGACTCGCCGGGGCGCACGCGTAGGACTTGGCCGGGAAGGATGGCGTCGACATCGACGGTGGCCTCGGTACCGTCCTCTGCCACGACGGTCGCGGTCTTGGGCGCCAGGTCGATCAGTGCCTCGATGGCGCCGCCGGTTTTTGACTTGCTGCGCGTCTCGAGGTATTTGCCCACGGTAACGAGCGACAGGATCGTACCTGCGCTCTCAAAATACAGATTGTCCATGCTCGTCATCATGGCCTTGTGGACCTGACCCGCGGCTAATTGGTCGGCCATGATGAACATGGCGTAGAGCGACCAGGCGATGGAGGCGGTGGCGCCCACGGCAATAAGGGCGTCCATGGTAGGCGCGCCGTGCGCGAGTGATTTAAACCCGTTGATAAAGTACGCGTCGTTGACGTAGACGATGGGAATGAGCAGGACGAGCTCGGTGAGCGCGAGCGTCATGCTGTGGGTGTGGTCGATGAAGACGCCGGGCAGTGGCCAGCCGAGCATGTGCCCCATGCCTATGTAGAACAGTGGGATGAGGAATACGATCGAGACGATGAGGCGGGTGCGCATGGCGGAGGCGGCTGCCTCCAGCTTTTTGGTCGGCGACTCCATATGGGCGGCGCCGGACCTGGCTTGCGCACTTCCGCTTTGGACAGCGTCGGTGCCCGCGCTGACGGGCGAGGCCGAGTAGCCCGCGCGGTCGACAGCGGTACAGATGTCGTCGGGGGAGACCTGCGCGGGGTCGTAGTCGACCAGCATGGAGCCGGCGAGCAGGTTGACCGCGACGCTTTGGACGCCGTCGAGCTTGCTCACGGCACGGTCCACGTGCGCCTGGCAGGCGGCGCACGTCATGCCGCCCACATCGAACTTATCTTGAGCCATGGCTTCTCCTTTCTGTTGTTCGCTGTTGGAATTGTTAACCTGATGATACTATACACCCATACCCCCTGGGGGTGTCTAGTACAGAAAGAAATGTATGAGATTTCGTTACAGATGAGGATGGATGGTTGGCCGATGGACCGTCCCAACCAATCATCTCAATCTGTAACATCTAGCAGGGAAAATGACCTCTAACTGTTACAGATCGAGACAATTGCCGGGGAGGGGTCCCGTTGCGGCAAGACGCTCGCCGCCTAGATACAGAACCCGGGGATCACACAGGTTAGCTTGTTTGGCTTTTCCGCAGGCGTTGCGTACGTAAAGACGTCGCCGTCGTGTCCCACGCGGTTCATATAGAGCGTGCCTTCGCTCTCCGATGTGTCGGGGCTCACCGTGCGCTCCCACCAGCAGGTGTCCTTGCCCTTCCACTGGCGGACCATCGTCTCGTTCGTGGAATACGGGCTTACCTTGAGCTCGCGGAAGAGCTGATACTCCTTGCCCTCGCCGTTGTAGATGTCTGCCAGGTAGTGATAGTCCTCGGTAAACGAATCGGGCGGTTGCGTACCGCACAGCTCGACCATGGCGGGCAGCCAAAGGGTTGCGGGCAACTCGCTCAGGCACGATGCGCTGTTGGCGGCGCCCACATTGTTCGAGACCTTCTTGACACCTTTAATGAGCGCGCGCAACTCGTTGGGCAGCAGCTTAAGGCCGTCGCCGTTGAGCCACTCCCGCAGCTCGCAATCTGCCCAGCCGGCGCTCGGCGGTTCAGCCACAGCGTTGCGCTCGGCAATACCCGCGTCGAACATAAACGTCAGCCCGGCCTTGCCCGTCCCGTCCAGAAGCTCATCGTGGCGGATGCCCACAAGCTGCGCGCCAACCTGCAGCCCGTTGGTGAGCGTGACACGCTTGGTACACGGATAGGGGATATGCCCATCGGCATCGAGCAGGTGATAGCGCTTGGCAATCTCGCGTGCCTCGCTACGGGTCTCGGCGGCCTTAATCTTGAGCGAAATCTCCTGCAGCTGATCCCAAGTGTAGTCGTCAAGTGAGCTGCGGATGCCGTCCAGGTAGTCGGGGATGCCAAAGCCATGGGTCGCCGCCCCAATGACGCTGAGCCCCGCAACGGCTGCAACGACGCCACCGATAATAAAGCGGCGGCGGGTCATGGCATCGTGCCGGGCCTGCTCCAGGATCTCTCGCGCGCGCTCGCCGGCGACGTCGACCTTAAGGTGTGTACCGGAGTCGATATCAATTGCGGCGTCACTGCCCGCGCCTTCGCGGCCCTCGGATTCGGCATCGGTGAGGTATGCCGAGAGCACCTCGAGCATCTGCTGCTCGGTGGGACGATCGCACTGCTCGACTGAGAGACCCTTCATGATGATTTGGACGAGCGCTTCATCGCCCTCGCAGCGCGGCTCGAGCGGTGCCGGCTTGGTCTTGGTCTTTACGAGATAGAACGAGCCGGTTGCAGTGGCGTCCGTCGACTCAAAGTCAAACGGTTTGCGACCGCTGTAGAGCTGGTACAGAATGCTCGAAAGCGCGTAGACATCGATTGCCGGCGAACGGCGAAGGGCCGCGATGCCTTCGATATCCTGCGTGAGCATCTCGGGCGCGGCGTATGCGGGCGTGGCAAAGCGCCAGATGTCGGCGCGCCGGGTGATCGTGTCGTCGCCGAGAGCCATGGTCGCGGAGCCCATGTCGATGAGGCAGGGGTCAAAGGAACAATCGGCAATCTGCTGCTCGAGTGTTCGGCTGGTGGTGCGGAACATGATATTGGCAGGCGACAGGTCGCGATGGACGACCGGATTCACGAGGCCTTGGGTCATCAAGAGCGCACGAAGCACGGCGTTTCCGACGGCGGCGACCATCTGGGTGGTCAGCCCGCCCGAGGCGTCGTGCGGAAGCAGAGGTAGCGCCTGCTTGAGTGAGGTGCCCTCGACCCACTCCATGAGGATGAGCGGGTCATCCTCGCACGATCCGTAGCCATAGACGCGTGGAAATCCGCGCAGGTGCGAGACGGTACACAGATGACGGTACTCCTCGAACAGCGCGGCGGTGTTGGCCAGGTGCGCTGCCGATTGCTCGGCGGAACGGTCGGGGGCTTGGCCGGAAAGGATGGCGTTGTCCTTGAGTAGCTTGACGGCAAAGACCTCGCCGCTCGTGTTGGTCGCGCGCAGCACGTGCCCGATGTTGCCGTTGTTGCGGTGGGCCGTCTGGAGAATAAGCGTCATAAACCGACGCTTGGCCTCGTCCTCGGCGCTGGGGTCGACCACCACGGCGGTGTCGAACGTGTCAAGACGGATGAGTTTGTCGCCATAGGCGCTATCGGTAGTATCCATGGCGTTCCTTTGTCTGGCATGAGTTGCCGCACGTTTACGCGAGCAGTGCGGATATCGGTAAAGTACTATGATAGCCGCACTGCCCACGTATACCGCTGAGTATTGTCGTTTACGATGCAGAAGGTAGAAGACGAAAGACGGACGGCGACCGTCTTTCGATCGCCGTCCGTGCTAGTCCACAATGACAAGGAATGTCGTGTAGAGACCCAGATGGAGCCTGTCGCTGTTGGCTATTTCCACCGGGGGATAGATCTTGCCAGGCTCGCGCTGGTCGCGCGGCGGCTCAATCACAATATCGCCGTCACCCGCGCCCGATTCGAGCACCGTGCCGTTGGTCGACCCAAGGCCCTGGGCGTACCAGTGCTCACCCTCGAGCCAAATGCGAAGATGCTCGCGCGATGCGTCGGCGCCCACATCGGTGATGCTGGGTGAGGTTTTGGGCAAAGAACCAATCACGGTGCCGCGCGGATCGCGTGTGAGGGGATGGATTTGCATGTCGGCGCAGTTGTCGGCATGGGTTCTGAGCAGACCGAGGTTGGGGGCGACGGTGCGCGGCTGCTCCAGGCTGCTCATAAAGCCACGTCCGACGGTAGTTTCGGTGGTGCCAAAATGCCCGCCCGTCTTGCTGTCGCAAAAGCGCTCGACGGTGGCCACGCCCTGAACGGGATCGGCGAGCGCCCCCGTTGCCACAAAGAGCATAAGGTAAAGCGTGCTTTTCTCGCGCACGGCATTGCCGTCAAAGTTGTCGATGCGATTGAGGGCATTTGCATATAGGTGGCTGTCCAGCTTGTAGCTGGTGAGAGCCGACATCATTTCGTTGGCGGCCGGACCGCGATAGTGCTCGGCGATTGCCCGATAGGCGGACTCGCCGCCGCCGAGCTTGCTGCAGATTGCCGCGGAAAGGTTGAGCGTGGTGACAGTAAAGTCGCTGTAGATGGAGGGCGCGCACTGGTCAGGCTTGCGATGGACGATGTAACGGGTGAGATACGAGCGGTTGGAAGAGCACTTCTCGAGCAGGGTACTGCCGAGATAAGAGTTTCCATTGATAAGCATTCGGGCGATCTCGAGATGTTTAAGACCGCCGAACGAGCGAATATCGTTATAGAGGACCGAGCAAGGCGTCTCTGCTGCCACGGATACCTCCTTTGATTGCTTCCTAGCCAATATGGCGATAGGAATTAATGGCCCCCGGTGGGCGACGTATTAAATGGCCGCGCAATATATAGCGTAACCAAAGCAAAATTATAGGTCACGTGTGCGAAGTTGCAGGAAGACTGAGAGATTTGGTTTGGACTGGACGGAAATCCCCCTCTGTCTTGATCTATAACAATTGGGACCGATTTTGCTCCGTAACTGTTACAGATTGAGACGTTTGTGAACCGTGCCGACCGTTTGTCTCGATCCGTAACATGTAGACCCGGTTTTGCTCCGTAATTGTTACAGATTGAGACAATCGGTCCGGGCCCGCCCCGTCATCTGTGGTTTACGTGGGGGCATGCGAAGCGCGGGTATACTAACCGGCGGCGAATCTGCTCCATCGCTTAGGGCCGCTGCGTCTGGACGGCGCGTGATAGGGCTGCCAAAGCGATCGCCAGCGTGCTGAGCAACGTCCTCTCTGTGCGCACCTGTTTTTGTATGTATTAGCGCACTACCAAGCACGCTCGCGCGGCCGCATGCCGTGCCCATAACGCGTGCAGATAAGGAACAACAACATATGCGTAATTCTGTATCCGACGTCACGGACGCCGAGATTCTGGACGAGGCCCGCGAGGCCATGACCCAGGCTGCCTTCGATGCTGCCGACGAGGCCAGCGCCGCCGAGACCGTTGAGTCCGCGACCGAGAGCCTGCCCGCCTTTGACGAGCTGGGGCTTTCCGACGAGATGCTTCGTGCTATCGAGAACCTGGGCTACACGGCGCCGACGCCCGTGCAGGCCGGCTCGATCCCCGTGGTGCTCGAGGGCCGCGACCTGCTTGCCGCCGCCCAGACCGGCACCGGCAAGACGGCCGCCTTTTTGCTGCCGACCATGAACAATCTGGAGCACATCGCTCCGCCCGAGCCCGTGCGCGAGCGCGGCGGCCGCAACCGCCGTCGCGGTGCCAAGAAGCCCGAGGGCAACGGCCGCGGCCCCGTGATGCTCGTCATCACCCCCACGCGCGAGCTTGCCCAGCAGATCGACGAGGTCGCGAGCAAGATCGCCGACGTCACCGGCCATGTCGCCGTGACCGTCGTGGGCGGTGTGAGCTACAAGCCGCAGACCGCGGCACTCAAGTACGGCTGCGACATCCTGGTCGCCACGCCGGGCCGTCTGGTCGATCTGATCGAGCAGGGTGCCTGCCACCTGAACGAGGTCAAGGTCCTGGTGCTCGACGAGGCCGACCGCATGCTCGACATGGGCTTTTTGCCCGCCGTCCGCCGCATTGTGCGCGAGACGCCGGCCGAGCGCCAGACGCTGCTGTTCTCGGCGACGCTCGACGAGGAGGCCGTGGGCGAGATCACCGACCTGGTGAGCGACCCGGCCCGCGTGGAGATCGCGCCCGCTACGTCGACTGCCGACACCGTCGACCAGTTTGTGTTCCCGGTGTCCATCGAGGCCAAGAACAACCTGCTGCCCGAGTTCCTCAAGAAGGAGGGCCCGGAGCGCACCATCGTCTTTATGCGCACCAAGCACCTGTCTCTTATACACATCTCCGAGCCCACGAGACGCTCATGAATCTCG
>UQMO01000003.1 GCA_900542125.1 uncultured Collinsella sp.
ACCGAGATCTACACCTAAGCCTTCGTCGTCAGCGTCAGATGTGTATAAGAGACAGGCAGCAGTAACTACTGAGTAGCTAATTTGGGACGTGTCTCTATAGTATTGTCAAATCTCCTGGGACGAGCCCGCCCTCCTCGAGTCGCTCGGGAGGCTCGGCGTTGCAGAGACGGCGAGGCCGGACGGGGATTACCTCTTCGTGATGGAGGGGAACCCCGGCGCTGGAGGGCGACGGGGAGGCGCCTCGGGTGCAGCTACACAAGGGGGCCTGTCCACGAGGTCCACGTGCGGGAAGTCAATTAATTTACCGTTCAAAAAGGGGGCAATGTGGGAAAGGGCCAAGCCGACTATTGAAATGACGATAAAGACGAGGCATCCTGATGTATGTCGGAATATAGATAGGACAAAACGTATCATCTATATCGCTTCTATGAAACCCGATGCAAGTTCTTCTCAATCTCGAAATAGATTGAAGGCATTGAGAGGAACTTTATACTACAAAAATCGTAGGTCTGCCACCTAGACAGAAGAAGTGATTTTGTATGCGGAATCTTGCATTTTGAAAACCGGTGCCAACTATGAGGTGTGAGTCGGGCTCGGTAAAGCGCGGGGGAAATGAGATAGGCTGCGCGTCATCAGAGAGTGGCGCGCAGCCTATTGACCTGCTTTCGTATGACGGATGCTTTAGAGGATCCAGGGGCCAAGTGGGTTGCCATCTGCGGAGCAGTCTTGAATCGTTAGGATGGGATTTTGAAAGGGCTGTCTCTCCCTCCACGCCTTCAAGTGATAGGTGCAGACGCGGTCGTAGTGGATTTTTTTGTATGCGCGCGATATCTGTTTTACAGCCTCCTCTTTGCTGGAATATTTTCCTGGAGCATGTGCAACAGATGTGCATGCGATACCGTCGATCCAGCCAGATTGGGGTCCGAGGTTAAAGCTCGAGATTATTGTCAAGACGCCATTGAGGCCAGCTTGCAACAAATCGTTCTGTATTCGTTCAAATGCTGATTGATTGTTGGTTCCAAGGCCAATCATTCCAATTGCAGAGAGGTATCCGCTATCAGTGAGTTTATCTCCTGCACCTCGAATAACCTTGCTTGTGATGTTGAGGCCATCTGGGCCGCCATCGCCAACGAAGGGGTATGGTACGTCTTCTGGGATTGGGAGCAAAGGAGGATTCACCGTAATGAGTTCATAGCTGCAAGAGCTTTCGATATTGTTTAGTGCGTTGTAGAGACTTCCGGTTAGAACAGTTAAATCTTCGCTAATACCATTGACCAGTGCGTTTAGTTGGCAGATTTCTGAGGCGATTGGATTGATATCTATCGCCGTGACGTGCATTCCAGATTTTGCCAGTATGAGTGCCTGGATGCCTGGTCCAGAGCAGAGGTCTAAGGCATTCTTTCCGGGGGATGGGCTTAGCCGACGAGCGAGCCCAATTGAATCAGAGCCAAAATATAGTAAAGGCGAGGGTGATGGCGCATCGGCAAAAAGCCAGATGCCATGATATCGGATTAGAGATAAACCGGAAAGGGAGGCATTGCCATTGTGCTTGCTTAGCAGCCCGAGTGAGGCTATGGTTTCAACAGTGCCTTTCAGCAGACTTCTTTTTGCCACTTCTGAATCGAGATCAATCTCTCCACCTAGCATCAGGAAGGAGACGATCTCTTGATGCTCCCTGTCAAGTTGATCCCAGATGCGATGCGCGCATTCAAAAGGATCTATAGATATGTCAAGTGTGTCTAAAAAATCTGTTACTCCAAGAGTGTCCAATCTACGGAGTGGATTACTCGAGAGCGAATTTAAAGAGGGTAGCACTTCAATCATGTATATCAGACCCATTTCCGATAAAGGTAGTCTCGAATTTAGTCTCGACAATCAAGTCGGCTGCCAGTTTAGGAGCTAGCTTTGCAAGACAGGTCTGTGCCTCTTTCGAGAGGGCGATGTCTTCGCAAATCTCGCATTGAGAGAGGTAGCTTGAGCGCCCAAATGAAGAAAGGCCTCCGCTCGTGCGCAAGTGCTTCAGCAGCCCTCCTGGTCCTATGTATTGTATGTAATTAAGTAGGAGCAGCTGCAGTTCATTAATGTCATCCGTCAGATTGATTTTGCCAAGATCGAAAAGCCAAGTTCCCTCTGCATTTATTCCGCAGCAGGGTGCAAGATGGCAGTTTGGGGAAATAACGAAGTCTCGGCCGCAGTCGGAACAGTGTGACGCTAAGAGACGTGCCTGCGGTCGCGCATTTTGGTTGAGACTGAGATTTCGTGCGCGCCCAATTCGTGTGATGCCTGAATCCGTGATGAAGCGGGCTGGCGCGCTGGGAGGCTGGGTATTATCGTCGAACTGATGCAGGAGTGGAATGTCTTCATTAAGGTACTTGCACAGGTATGCCGGGCTGATTGTACTGTTGTTATCTCTGCAGACCGCAATGCCGAGAGTTTGAAAGCCCATTGTTTTTGCTGAGTTCCAAAGGTTGCGCACATTCTCGAGGGGTATATATTCCGCATGAAAGTCGTCGCAGCTGATATTGATTTCGTCAAGGCCACATGACTTCAATTCGTTGAGGAACGTTTCTGCGTCTCTTTCGCTTTTTGCCCACCACGCATTCGTTACAATTCGAGTAAAGAGTCCTAAAGAATTCGCATATGCGATGGCCTCGAGAAGGTCATCGCCAAGAAGGGTGCATTCTCCGCCCGTAAACACAACAACACCACTTCCGACGCATACTTCGGCGAAGCTATCGATGAATTGCCGCATTTGGGGAAGAGTAAGCCTGTCACTGTTGTTCGGAGTGCAGCTCATCAGACAATGATCACACACAGCGCCACATTTATATGTTGTTATAAATGTCAGCATTCGAGGTCTGCGGAACAGCACGTGCTGCGAGCTTTCGGAAATCATGCCGCGAGCAAACGGGCGTCGGTGATTACCAAGGTGCCTTCGTTCTCGGAGTAAGTAACTTCGAATTCGACGGAGCGATAATACCCGCGGGCGACCCCATTGGAAGCCCCTTCGGGGTTGATGGTATTGGAGCTGGAATTCTTGATTGCTGTTTTAAGCATGGCTGCTTGCCTCGCTGCACTCAAGCCCTCTTGATCAAATTTCCTGAAAACAGAAGTTTGTTTGTACGATTCCGATAGTTCAACAACATCAGGTTTGTTCATAAAAATAGCTGATCCATAGCCCATTGTGTTGACGTCGTACTTAAGGTTGGCGTTGTTTTGAGCATTCGCGTTTGCGTTTGCCATTCCGTTTGCGTTCAGAATGATGTTTGCGTTCGTTACTGCGTTTGCATTAAGTACAACGTTTGCGAGAGGTATCGTTTGCGGCTCAGCTTCGTTGTCCTCGTCATAATATGCAAGTTGGATACGACGATATACTGCGCGTGCAACGGGGACACGCGCCTCCTTTTCGGTTGACTCCACCAGTTCGTACAGAGAGACTTTTCGATTTCCCGCTTTGATTTGGAGGTCTGTAATTCCATATTTCTGGAATACGGCACGAGGCTGAGCTTCGAAATCGCGTCTTGCGTCGGTAGATTGTTCCGCGTCCGCGACCAGTTTTTCAAGGATGCTAAGCTGGGACTGTATTGAGAGTTCGTTTAGGTGGTTCACATTGTCCATAGCGGTGACCTCCAATGTTGAATAGCTGTCTTGAAAGACTACGTCATGCTAGTGTCGGTATCGATTTGATACTACGAACAAATTAGAACTAAATGGATATAGTTTCCATACTAATCAAAACAAACTTGCATTCAAGTTTTTATTTATACTTGATTTAGGGCCTTGATTTAAGGCGGAGTGGAATGTGGGCGCGCAAGGTGTGGGCGCGCAAGGAGATGCGGAATCGATGAGAGCCTCAAAAAAAACTACTGCAGTGTTATCATCTTTCATCCTCTCTATTCTTCCATTTCTGATTCTATGGGCGGCTTGGTCAGTCCTCCCTGATACAATTCCCGCTCATTGGAGTGGGGGTGTGGTTGATCGATGGGGTAATAAGCTTGAATTGCTGGTTGTTCCGCTGTTTTCTCTGATTGGTTCTATTGCAATTTCTGTGTACCTTATTGTTTCCACGCGGCGAAGGGAGTTCGCGGATTTCTCTGCTCGAATGCGACGGGACTTTGTTGCGTGCTATATTTCTAGTCTTCTTTTATCGACAACCTGCTCGGTGATAATTGCCGTTTGGGTTCAGTTGATTCTTACGCAAAGCACTGCGGTTGATGGGGGGCTTGGACTATCGATCCTGTATTCCCTTCCCGGGCTATATGTGATCTTGTGCGCTTTGCCGCCTTTTTATGCGAGCGGCGAGAGCAAAAAGGCAGAGCGCCTGATAACAGTTCTTATTGGCGGCGCGGAGATTGTTCTTTGTGGAATAGTGCTTGAAGGTTCGGCTGCCTCTTATGCGATGATTGGACTGATGATTCTGTTCTGTGCGTTTGAGATTGTGTCACAGGTAAGGGATAGCCGGTCCTTATGAGTTGAATTACGCGCGTGCGGATATAAAGGTTGGCATGTTAAGCTGGTCGTTTTCTCGTTCTGGGACATTTGCAGTAGGATGAGTGGGACTAGGCGCGCTGCGGTGTGATGGTTGAGACTTGTATCGCTGCAAATCCGCTGATGCACATTTTGCTATTGGGCTTGAAGGTGGGACCGGCAGGCCTTTGTTTGGGTTGTTCTGGTCGTCCAACGCGTGTTGCACGGCTTTATATTGTTACCCTCGTTCGGCGCTCCGTTGGAGCATTTCCGGGTTTGTCGGCATCATGACTTGGCCAAGTGACACGCTTGCCGGGACGGTTGTAACGCCGCGCCGGTTCCGTGTGCTCCTTCGTTGTTGGCCTGTCCAGCCGGGGGCGGATTCGGCCTCATGTTGTGGCGCACGGCCTTCAGGGGCTTCCCCTGGCGAGTTATGTTCGTCCGTATGGGTAAGGGTCGGGTTGAGCTGACAATCCCGTGTCGGGAGGGGCTTGGACCATGCGCGCGATGACAGAGATTGAGTGGCTGGACGGCCGTGTGACGAAGGTGCCGGAGCTCGCCCTGGGCGATGCGTTCGGCGAGAGCGTCCAGGCGGAGCTCGATTTCGGGTTCGACGATGTGTTGGAGGGCCTTTGGGTCGAGGTGCGCCATCATGAGCCGGATGAGGACTCGGACGGCGACCCGCGCGGGAGGGGCTGCGCACTGTACGCGGACTGCCGGTACAGCCTGGTCGAACCGTCGGACCTCGACCGTGTCTTCTGCATCCTTTACGAGGGGCAGCCGAGGGTCTGCCGCGTCGCGGGGGAGCTCGTGAACCTTTTGCGGGCCTGCGCGTTGTCCCGCCTCATGCTCGGATCTCCCTACTCGCCAGGCGCCCTCGAGGCCCTGGCCGCGTGCGCTCGATACCTCTGCGGTCCGGCTTTCACATCCGACCTCGCCGCCCGTGCCCGCGCCGCGGGGGAGCTAGGGCCCCCGCGGCGGCGGTGAACGCGGCCGCTGCGTGGGAATTTGGGATGGGGGCGGGTTCCGAAACGCCTGCGGAGGGGAGAACCCCGTTGGGCGGGGACTATTCGTGATGCTTGATATCGCATTGCAGTATGGAAGCACGGATCATCTTCGCGATGGTCCGACCGGTTGATGGGCTAGGACGCGCATTCAGCAGGGAAGGGGATGGCTTTTAATGCCGCTTTTGGCTTATGCGTGCCGCGCTCCGCGTATGGCCATCCTGCGGTGCTAAAGCATTCTTGAAGTCTGTTAAGTGAATTCGTTTTAATCGCGCACGTGGCCGTTTGCCCATGTCGCATAACAGGATTCACTGTTGATTGCCCGTGTGATGACAGCGTGAGTTTCGGGGGGGGTGGCGTGAGCGGAGTCGCCGCGTTGTATAAGTCTAGCCGGCCCGACTGATGTGTCGATCTGTCGGGCCGGCCGAGAATGGTGAAGAGATCTCGCTGTTGAATGAACGAATGTTACAAGCAGCTCTTCAAGGCGCTTTGGGCGTTGGCTGGGGCTGCGCAGTCAATCGCATGCAGTGATAGGCGAGGCGATTGCTCGATGAGCCGGCGACTAGTTCTGTGCTGCACTCGTCCCGGTGCCGTCGTTGTCTGCCGAGTACCAGAATGCGTAGGCCGCAACGACGGCATCATAGACGGCTGCGACTACGTTATCCACGACGGCTGCAAAGTTGACCACAACGGGAACGGGGCCGGTTTTGGAATCCATCTTCTCTACTTCTGGGGTCTCATACATGGGAACATCTCCTTAGAATTGTGACAGGACGCTCAGGTCGCCTAGATCATCGTCGATCAGGTCGATATAGAGGTCGCCGTCCATATTGATGTCTGCAATCAACGATGAGATCTCTTCCATCTCGTCAATCGAGTGCATACGATTGGCCAACGCGGTAACAACGGGCTTATCCCAAACGGTTGCCATTCCGGCATCGTAGTATTCCTGAAGGCTGTGTTTGCGAACGTTTCCGATGATGAGAGGTATATAGGGGGATGCGACGATATCGCCATTGGCGTGGATGGCCACTTGGTCAAATTGCATTTGCAGTTGAGGGAATCTGACCAAGTGGTCGATGGGGTCGCCCCACTCAAGCATGAAATAGCCTCGATAGTCCGGATCGTATCGAAGGTCATTGATCGTGTTGACTAGCCGACGGTATTGATTATTCGAAGGGCGAATCGTGCGGTTTCTTCGGGCTCTACCGAGGAGCATGAGCGGCTGAACTCTAAGGTCAATTCGGTCAGTTCTACCCGACGATTTCAGCTTGTCTCGAAGCATCGTGCAAACTGGTTTGAAATCGTCGACATTGAACGATGTCGGACAAAAGGCAATTGAAAGGTGCAGTGAGGTTTCGTTCAGCGTGATATCGATGGCGTCGAGCACCCGGTCGTATAATCCCGAGAGTCCTCGCATATGTTCGTGAGAATCGCGTAGGCCATCGAGGCTAAACTGTATGCCGTTTAAACCGGCGCGTTCGAGCTCATGCAAAGTATTTGAGTTTGCGAGCAGACCGTTTGACACGAGGTTGCATTTGACGCCAGATGCGCTGAGCCGCCGCAAGGACTCGATGACAAGATCCTTTCGCAGGAGGGTCTCGCCTCCGCAGAAGCAGAAGCTAAAGGGGTGCATTTGACAAATCGAATCGACGAGTTCGAGGACTTCGTTGTCGGATAATTCGTTCGCGACGACATCGTTTTCTCCACTGTTGTTGAAGCAGTGTAGACAACGAAGGTTGCATTTGTTTGTAATGTCGAGCGCAACGCTGTGGGGCGCTCCGATTATTGCCGGCATGCTCATTATTGCTTCTTATCGAGCGGGCGAACAAACAGCTTGACGTCGCCCGAGTCGAGCTCATTGGGCAGGGTGCCGACTAAGGAAAAGCCAAGGCGCTGGTCGGAATGGTCAAGTTGTTCGGCGATTGGGGTGGAATCAGGCGCGTCAATTCTGAGCGCGCGGTAGGCTTTGGGAGCGGAAGATCCGTAGTATTCCGCAAGGCGGTCGAGCACACCGGCAAGCAGCGTGGAGCTGCATGAGATAAATTTGATGATGACGCTGCGGCCGGCGGGATTAGTGGCCGGCTCGCATATTATCAATCCATTAATTTCTCCGGACTGGCTCGTGAGTAGAAAATAATCATGGGTAAAGGAAAAGAGCCTTTGGCGAAGAACCAGAAAGTTCTCCAATTCGGGCTCAACGTCGAACTCAGAGAAATAGATCCTATTGCCATTTTTGGACTGTTTTGCAGAGAGGGATTTTGCAGCCGCCTCTTCGATTTCAGCAAACCTGCTCGCGTCCGCGAGAATAAGCAGCTCGTCGGGATTCACCGATGTTAGGTAATCGGAGCCGAAAGGGTCGTTCATATATCTCCCTTCTTTCTTCCAAACGATAAGACAGTTTACGGTCAGGCTATGCAGGGTTTGGGCCAGGTCATGCGCTAGCGTCTCGCGCGGTTGATCTGGGTATTTTTCTTGGAACAGACGGAGAATTTTGGGCAAATCGCAGGTGCCGTCGCATAAGTCAAGAATCTCTTTAGCGACCCTGTTGAGGATCGTATAGATTTGTTTCCCATCTGAGCTTAGGACGCTCAGGCGGTTATTTGGTTCACTGCGAAGGTAGCTTGGGTCGAGGGGATAGGGATGACTCCAGGCAATGATGAGATTTGCGCGCTCCAAACATTCACGGATTCCATTGATCTCCTTTGGTTGTGGCCTATCTTCCTCGAATAGCAACTCGTTCGATAAAATATCACAAATCGAAACGATATATAAAAGAATATATTTATATCGATATACAATATTAGGTTAAAAAAAGTTTTGATGTTTGTCGATAGGGCTGGTATTGAAGGAGTGGACTGGAGTGATGGCGATGTCGGACGTTGTGGTTTCAATGGTGGGGTCATGCCTGCTGCTGTTGTTCGGAATAATGATATATCGAGGCAAGCTCACGGGATTGCTTGCCGGAATGTCATTGCTATCGGGAGAGCGTTTAGAGGAGGCAAAGCGGACGGCCGAGTCTCTAGGCGCAAACCGAGTGGTGGGGGCGTCTATAGTTTTCTCCGCAATATGCCTTTTTCTCTCGTCCCTTTTTCCGGACAAAAGGGCTATTCTCGGTCTGATGGTGGCTGCTGTTATAATCGCCGCGCTTGCCTATGCAAATAGGGGGCTTATTCGTATGTATATAAAGGTGAAATGGAATCCTGGGCACCGCAACCCGAGATAATGTCTTGAGCAAGGACTAACAACAAGGGATATATGGGAGCGATTAAGCGGCGAGCAAATTCAGTTTTGGATAAAAGGCCGCTTGATGGGAGCTGGCATGTTTAAGAAGACGGTTCACGAGTTGTTTCGGTGTAAAGGGTCACGGCTTTTCGTGATTCTCATGCTGGTGAATTTTGCTCTCTCGTGCGTCATGCCCGCCTTAAACGGTGGGTTTGTAGACTTTCTCGTGACGAATAGGGATCCATCTCGCGTCGTGTGGTTTGCGGCCTTTGTTGCGGGCATAGGGATATCGGCCTCCTTCATGTCGTATGCGATGGGTGTGAACGTATCGCGCGTCATCTTGGAGATGACGACGAGACTGATGGGGACCACGTGTGAGTCGTTTGAACGGGGGCCCCTGGAAAAGGGGGAGCAGGCGGATCCATCCTATACAACGCAGAGGGTGTATGCGGATTCGAATGCGGTGTCATCGTTTGTCGTGAACAACTTCCTGACGATCGGGCTTAACATCGTTCTGGTTGTGTTGATATGCATCATCCTGTTTTCGATTAATCCGGTGTTCCTGGTGTTAAGTGCATGTTCGCTTGTTGCGTACTTCATTTTATTCAGGGCGTTGAAAAAGCCGTTGTACAACAGTTCGCTTGCGAACAAGGAGGGTTTGAGTAAGCTTTTCGCGTCCGTGAGCGGCGAGCTGTCGCAGTTGTTTGACATTAAGTGCGATGGCGCATATAACCAGAGCGCTCGGACGCTCAAAGGGGTATTCGAGGGGTACTACCCGATTTACATGAAAGCAAGTAGGGTCTCGAATCTGGCCACATCAAGCGACGGCCTGATCTCGTCTGTGTTTCGGGGGGCACTGCTCGTGATCTCCGGGATGGAAATATTGAGCGGAAGAATGAGCTTAGGCGAGTTCACAATGGTGAACTCGTATTACTCGATGGCGTTCGGATGCTTCAAGTATTTTTTGAATTATTTCAAATCGTATCAGGACGCAAGGGCCTCGTTCGACCGATTGGGGGCTCTGACGGAGGACGCCGAGGACCGCGGCACCCTCACGGTTGGGCACGTGGAGAGCGTATCGTTGTCCAACATCGCGTACCGATACGCGGGAAAGCCCTACTTATACCGCGACCTCTCCGTGGAGGTGGAGGAAGGAAAAACCTATGCCATTACCGGGCCGAACGGATGCGGAAAAAGCACGTTTCTGAAGGTGCTCCTTGGACTATATTCTGCTGGGGGACATCGGGCTTTGGGGTCGGTGCCATATGAAGAGCTCGATATGGAGACGATCCGACGGGACCTGTTTGCGGTGTGCCCGCAAAAGCTCTTTATTCCGAACGAAACGGTGGAGAATTACCTTGAGAGGACGTCGATTCGGGGATCGAGCGAAAACCTCCGAGAGCTTGTGCCGAGTTTCTATCGAACCGTCGAATCGTTAAAAGGCAAGAATTGTAGAGACCTTTCTGGTGGAGAGTATCGAAAGCTAAGGATATTCGCAGCACTTCGCAGGCAGCCGGAAGTGCTTGTGTTCGATGAACCAACGAACGATTTAGATGAAGAAAGCCGTCGGGAGTTAACGGAGTATATTCATCGAAATCCCTTCGATCAGCTAATTCTTGTTGTAAGCCATGATCAGGATTTGATTTCAGCATGCGATAGGAAGCTGGATTTGGATTTCGATCCGAAAAATGGGCAATGCTGATGGGAAACGCTTAGAGTTCGGGCTTGCGCGTCATGGAGTAATCTTTCCTCTTATCGAAAATCGTTACAATATAAGAAAAACAGTAAGCAAGAAGAAATGGCTCGGGGAAGAGCTCGCTGCTGTCAGTGATATTGGGTCTATATCCAGATAACACGGAAGGGGCCGTCCTCTACAACGGGGTATCACAGCGTCGCATCGACCGATACGCATTGCGGCGGTGCCGAGTTGGCATTACGGAGCAAGAGCCCCCTATTGTTGGGGGGACGATCCTCGATAATCTTACGCTGCTTTCTGATGATTTCGAGGCCGACAAACTGAATCGGATGCTTGCCATATTGGGGTTAGACAAAATGATTGCCGCTGCGGAGAACGGGGCGGCAGCGATGCTTGGCAGCAAGAAAGGAGGGGTGTCCGGCGGGGAGAAGCAGAACATCGCAATTGTGCGGCAGATGTTGAAATCGCCGGACGTCATGTTGTTTCTTGAGTCAACTTCAGCGCTTGATGCGAAGAGCCGGAGCGCGCTAATTAAATTGCTTCATGAGGTTAAGAGAGACCATATTGTAATTGTTGTCACTCATGACGAAGAGATGCTTGCGGCTTGCGACGAGGTCATTCCGATGCCCGGATGCTTATCGGGACGTGGCGTTGAAGGCCCAGAAGATCGAAATGGCGTGGGTGTTGGGTAAGTCCCTACGCGTACGACGTTGGGTTTCTGATCTTCATCGTCCTGCAAAGAAGGCTTTGTAACACGTTTCCCCTGGGAGGCCCCTTTTGTCCGTAGTGGCAAAGAGGGGCTTTTTCGTTTCCCTCTTGCGGCGGAGGGGGACACCATGCGCCTATACAGGACGACCTGCGCGCTTTCGTCGGATGACGGGCTATGTGTCGAGATGGGGGTCTCGGGTGGAGGCCGCGTCGCGGTCGCGGTCGGCCAGCGACCATCGGTACGGCTCAATCGTATTACCAGAACTAGTAAGGAGCCGCCCTTTCGGACGACTCAAACTGTAATGGGGCTTTTTTAGCTACCCCGGCCGTTACTCCGCCAAAGCATTCGCGCTATCTGCCGGGGTGGCTAAAATAGCCCCGTCCCAAATTAGCTACTCTGACCAAAATCCCTGGGACAAATACTTCTGATAGATTTTGTCTTTCTTGGCTATTGCGTAGTTTAAGAGATTCCATTCCAATAATTACAGCTTTTTGCTAAAGCGTTTTAGCAGTTTATACCGCTTTTGACCTGCGACTACGTTGTACTGGTATCTTCATAAGGTAACCACCTTTACCTACCGTTTACCGCCAGTTTTAGCACGTTTACCAAACCGCGCAGCCTCTGCTCAAGCCCGCCCAAAACCCGCCGTATAGTTCCCTCACGGTCCGCATCCGGCGGGTCGATTCGTTACCACGGTCGTGTGTGCGAACACATAGAAGGGGAAGTATCGTGAGCGATTGCAAGAGGGTTTACCGTTTTGGAACCGACGCCCAGGGCACTTGTGTCACCGAGGGCGACAAGTCTATGAACTTTGTGCTTGGCGGCAAGGGCGCTAACCTTGCCGAGATGAGCCGTATCGGCCTGCCGGTCCCCGGTGGCTTTACCATTACCTGCCAGACCTGCGTTGAGTCCTCCGGTGCCGGCAATGTTTGGCCTGCCGGCGCGCTTGACGAGATCGTTGCCGCCGAGGCCGACCTCGAAGCCCGCTGCGGCAAGAAGCTCGGAGATGCCAACGATCCGCTGCTCGTCTCGGTGCGCTCTGGCGCTCCGTTCTCCATGCCCGGCATGATGGACACGGTCCTCAATCTGGGCCTCAACGACGATTCCGTCCTGGGCCTCATCGCCCAGACGCAGAACCCGCGCTTTGCTTGGGACAGCTATCGCCGCTTTATCCAGATGTTCTCCAACGTCGTCATGGGCGTCGACGCCGACCTGTTCGAGAACGCCCTGACCCAGGCCCGCCTGGTTGCCGGCGTCCGCGTCGATTCCGAGCTTTCGGCCGAGGACCTGCAGGAGCTCGTCGAGACCTTCAAGGGCATCTTCTCCGCCAACGTCGAGGCCGCCCTGTACCCCGAGCTCGAGGTCGCCGATGGTAAGCCCGTCTTTCCGCACGATCCGGAGCTCCAGCTTCGCCTTGCCATCCAGGCCGTCTTTGGCAGCTGGATGAACGAGCGCGCCTGCATTTACCGCAAGCAGAACGGCATCTCCGACGAGCTCGGCACCGCCGTCAACGTCCAGGCCATGGCTTTTGGCAACAAGGGCGAGACCTCTGCGACCGGCGTCGCCTTCACCCGCAACCCGGCCGACGGCACCAAGGAGTTCTACGGCGACTTTCTGGTCAACGCCCAGGGCGAGGACGTCGTCGCCGGCATTCGCAACACCGAGCCCATCGCCGATCTCAAGACCACTCCGGGGCTTGAGTCCGCAGGCGAGGAGCTCGAGCGCGTGTTCCTGACGCTCGAGGATCACTATCGCGACATGTGCGACATCGAGTTCACCATCGAGCAGGGCAAGCTCTGGATGCTCCAGACCCGCGTGGGCAAGCGAACCGCCACCGCCGCCCTGCGCATCGCCATCGAGATGGTCGAGGAGGGCCTCATCACCCGCGAGGAGGCCGTGGGCCGCATCGATCCTGCGCAGCTCGATCAGCTCCTGCACCCGCAGTTCGACTCCTCCAAGAAGTACGAGGCGCTCGCGACCGGTCTTAACGCCAGCCCCGGTGCCGCCGTGGGCGAGGTCGTGTTCTCGAGCGACGACGCCGTCGCGCGTTCCGCCGAGGGCCACAAGGTCATCCTGGTCCGTTGGGAGACCAACCCTGACGACCTGAAGGGCATGGTTGCCGCCGAGGGCATCCTGACCAGCCACGGTGGCAAGACGAGCCATGCCGCCGTTATCGCCCGCGGCATGGGTACGCCCTGCGTCTGCGGCGTTGAGCGCTTCCACATCGACGCCGCCGAGAAGGCCGTGCGCATCGAGGGCAGCGACCGCGTGCTGCACGAGGGCGACGTTATCTCCATCGACGGTACCCAGGGTATCGTCGTCGACGGCGCCGTCGACCTGGTCTCCGCCGAGCTTACCGGCGACCTGGACACCATCCTGTCCTGGGCCGACGAGATTCGCCTGGACGAGACCGGCGGCCATGCCAACCATGTGCGCGTCAACGCCGACAATCCCGAGGATGCCGAGCTCGCCCTCGAGTTTGGTGCCGAGGCTATTGGCCTGTGTCGCACCGAGCACATGTTCCTGGGCGATCGCAAGAACATCATCCAGAGCTTTATCCTGTCTGACGATGAGGCCGTGAAGCAGCAGGCCCTGGCCGACCTGCTCAAGGTTCAGACCGAGGACTTCCTGGCGATGTTCAAGACCATGTCCGGTCGCGATGTGGTCGTCCGCCTGCTCGATCCGCCGCTTCATGAGTTCCTGGATAATCCTCGCGAGCTCGAGGTCGCCATCACCAAGAAGGAAGCCGCCGGCGCCAGCGAGGAAGAGCTTGCAGCCCTGCGCGCCCGCCTGCGTCGTATCGACGGCATGGTCGAGTCGAACCCCATGCTCGGCCTGCGCGGCGTTCGCCTGTCCGTCGTCTTTAGCGATCTGCCGCTCATGCAGGTTCGCGCCGTCGCCACGGCCGCTGCCCGCCTTATCAAGGAGGGCGTCGACCCGCATCCCGAGATCATGGTTCCGCTCGTTTCCATCACGGCTGAGCATGTCCAGACTCGCGAGGTCATCGAGCGCGTAATCGCCGAGGTTTCCGACGAAGAGGGTGTCGAGCTCAATATTCCCGTGGGCACGATGCTCGAGCTGCCGCGCGCCTGCATGGTCGCTGACGAGATTGCCCATCACGCAGACTTCTTCTGCTTTGGCACCAACGACCTGACCCAGACCACCTTCGGCTTCTCCCGTGACGATGCCGAGGCCAAGTTCATCCCGCTGTACATGCATAAGAAAATTCTGAAGGACAACCCCTTCGAGACCATCGACGCGGCGGTGCTGGAGCTCGTGCGCATGGCCGTGGAGAAGGGTCGCGCCACCAACCCCGACATGCACTTTGGCGTGTGTGGCGAGCACGGCGGCGACCCCAAGTCCATCAAGGGCCTGTTTAATGTGGCCGACGTGGACTACGTGTCCTGCTCGCCCTACCGCGTGCCCCTCGCACGCCTGGCTGCCGCCCAGGCCAAGCTCGAGGCGAAGCGCTCCGCGTAACGTTTTGGGTTCAGACGCCTAACGTAGCCCCCCCCTCATGCCGTCCGTCTCATTCGTGAGGCGGACGGTTATCATGTGCGGGTTTTGTCTTTTTGTCTGCGTAAAAAATTGTTCTTGCAGCAGAAACCCGCGCGTGTATACTCGAATACGTTTGTTCAACTACGTGCCGGCCAGAGTGGTACGGCACCTCTAGAAGAGTAAGGAATTGCACATGGATTACATCCGCGCAATCGAGCGTCAGCAGATCCGCGAGGACATTCCTCAGGTTCGCGTCGCCGACAACGTCAAGGTTCACTACCGCATTAAGGAAGGCGACCGCGAGCGCATCCAGGTCTTCCAGGGCGACGTCATCCGCATGGCCGGCGCCGGTGCCCGCGAGACCTTCACCGTCCGCAAGATGTCCTTCGGTGTCGGTGTTGAGCGTACCTTCCCGCTTCACAGCCCCAAGATCGCCAAGCTCGAGGTCGTTCGTCATGGTCGCGTCCGTCGCGCCAAGCTGTACTACCTCCGCGACAAGGTGGGCAAGGCTGCTCGCATCCCCGAGAAGCGCTAAGAAGATCGCAGCGTCTGTCCACTCGTTTGGACACAAGGGTCACCTTCGGGTGGCCCTTCTTTTTATCTGATTTGCATGCAAGGAGGGCCTGGTATGGCCAATATGACGAGCTCGGTTTCGGCATCGCAGGTTGCCGGAGAGCTGGCGAGCGCAACGTTTGAGGAGATCCCCGCCCTCGTGGAGCATTATCGCGAGGACCCGCGCCAGCAGGTGATCAAGGCTTGCGAGCGTGCTCTTAAGCGCCATGCCAAGGAACTTGCCGAGCGCGAGCGCGTCAATGACATGTACGAGCTTATGCATGAGCTTGGCGGCGATGGGGTGGTCGTTGGTGTCGACGAAGTGGGTCGCGGATCGGTGGCCGGTCCTTTGACGGTATGCGCTGTCTGCCTTCCTATGGAGCCGCGCGTCTGGGGCATCAACGATTCCAAAAAGCTCACGCCGGCGCGCCGCGAGTTGCTCTCAGTGAAGATTGCCGAGGTGGCGACGGCGATCGGTTTTTGCCATATCGCGCCTAAGGATATCGATGAGATGGGCATGGCCCGTGCTATCCGTACCGCCGTTGCGGGCGCCGTGGCCGATACGGGACTTGAACCCGACTGCGTCCTCATGGATGGCAACCCCTTGGGCGCTGTTCCTAACGAGCGCGATGTGGTGAAAGGCGATGCCAAGATCGCCTGCATCGCCGCAGCGTCCATCTTGGCTAAGGTCACGCGTGACGAGATGATGGTCGAGTACGACGCCGAGTACCCCGAGTACCATCTGGCCGAGTCGAAGGGCTATGCGAGCCCCGAGCACATCGAGGCCATTCGCAAACATGGACTTTGTCCGCTGCACCGCGTGAGCTTTTGCGGAAACTTTCTGCAGACTGAGCGCCTTTTCTAGGCCAATTGTGGAGACAGGGACCTCTGTGGTTTTATAAACCTGCTGGTAGCGGGCCGTATGCAGCAGCATTGCTGCGTACGGCCCGTTTTTTGTCGGCATTTGGTCAGCTTTTGGTTTGCTTCCGGTACTTACCCGCATGAAAGGTGCCTTCATCATCGGGGCAATGCAGTGTGCGGGAAAGGAGACCCCATGAGTGCCGCAAGCAAAAAGAGCAAGACGCAGCAGCTCAAGGAGCGTTGGGAAAACGGCGAGCTCGACTGTGGGGCGATGACGCCCGAGTTTATCAAGGGACTCAGTCCCCGCGAGCTGGGCATGCTAGGCGAGCTGATCACCATCGACTACTTTAACGAGCGCGGCTACACCTTGCTGGAGCAGGGTTATCGTTGCACCGAGGGCGAGGCCGATCTGGTGCTGCTCGATGAGCTCGACGATGTCGTGGTGATGGCCGAGGTCAAGACGAGACGCGTCGCCCTGGATTGCACCACGCGGGTCTTTCCCGAGGAGGCCGTGGACGCCCAAAAGCAACGCCGCTACCGCCGCATCGCAAGCTGCTATCTCATGGAGCATTATCCGCTCAAGGCGATTCGCTTCGATGCTGTGGGTGTCACCATCCGCGGCGGGCATATCGCCGAGATCGAGCACCAGTACAACGCGTTCGATTGGCAGGTGTCGTGATGGCGTTCGAGACGTTTGCCGTTCACGCGGCCTGCATCCGCGGCGTCGAGGCGATTCACGTCACGGTCGAGGTCTCGCTTGCCGGTGGCGTTCCGGGCATCCAGATGCTCGGCATTCCGAGTATGGAGGTGATGGAGTCACGCGGTCGTATTCGCTGCGCGATGCGCTCCGCCGGGTTCGAGATCCCGCGCTCGGGCATTACGGTTAATCTGGCGCCCGGCGATATCCGCAAGACCGGTAGCGGCTTTGACCTGCCCATCGCCATCGCGGTTCTAGCGGCCGATGAGCAGATTCCCCGTGACAACCTCGATCGCTGCCTTATCGCAGGTGAGCTTGGTCTGGACGGTACGGTGCTTCCCGTCAAGGGCGAGGTGGCGTTTCAGCTATTGGCTCGCGACATGGGGCTGTCTTTTATCGCCGGCAGGTCCGACCAGCATGTGCCACTCGCGGGCGTAGATTGCGGCTTTATCGACCATCTGTCTCAGCTTGCTCACGGCATGGGCGATGCCGCACGGCACTACTTGGATTCCGAGGGTGTCGAGGCGACCTTTGAGCCCGAGCTCGACTATGCAGACGTGCTGGGGCAGGAAGTCGCTAAACGCGGCATGGCGCTTGCGGCGGCAGGAGAACTCGGCTTGCTCATGATCGGGTCTCCGGGATCGGGCAAGACGATGCTCGCACGCCGTATGACCGGCATCCTGCCCGAGCTTTCCGTTGAGGATCAGCAGGAGGCACTGTGCATCCATTCGGTTTTGGGTGAGAACATTGATGGCTTGTTGGCGGGGCACCGCCCCTTCCGCAGTCCCCACCACAGTATTTCGACCGCAGGCCTTATCGGCGGCGGGCGCCCGGTGCACCCGGGTGAGATCAGCCTTGCTCATGGCGGCGTGCTCTTTTTGGACGAGCTTGCCGAGTTTCCCACTGGCGTGCTGCAGACGCTGCGTCAGCCCATCGAGCGCGGCTACGTGAGGATCGTACGCGTCGACGGGGCTTTTACCTTCCCGTCGCGCTTTCAGCTGCTGGCTGCGAGCAATCCCTGCCCCTGCGGCTTTTTGGGCGATCGCGAGGTGCCGTGTCGCTGCTCGGCGGCGATGGTCGAGCGCTATCGGTCTAAACTGCGCGGTCCTTTGGCCGACCGTATCGACATGATGATCGATGTGACCCGTCCCGACCCTCAAGTGATTATCGAGGGTGCGGAGGGCATGTCGTCGGCCGAGTTACGTGACTACGTTGTGCGCGGTCGCGCCTTTCGCGCTTGGCGCGAATCCCGCATGGACGATGCGGATGCCGAGGCCGAGGATGACGAGACGCGGTCCATTGACGGCGTCGTTTCGACCTTCGAGCTCGATGATGCTGCCGAGAAATGCGTACTCGGCCTATCCAAACGCACGCATCTCACGGGCCGCGGCATCGTACGCCTGGTGCGTATCGCGCGTACAATCGCTGACGTCGCCGAGAGCGAGCAAGTGACGCAGGACCACGTGCTCGAGGCGGCGATGTACCAGGGAAGGAGGGACCAATGATGGCCGAGGGGACCTTTGAGCTGCATCCAGGCGATGCGTTGTATCCCGAGACCGTTTTGGAGCTTTCTGATATACCCCAGACGCTTTATGTGCGCGGCAACCCCGAGGTGCTTTCGACGCCCGCGCTCTCCATCATCGGCGCGCGCAAGGCCTCGCCGTATGGTCTTGCCGTGGCAGAGCTTGCGGCAAAGGTGGCGATCGAGGCGGGAGTGACGGTTGTTTCGGGCGGCGCGGTCGGTTGTGACCAGGCCTCGGGTTGGGCTGCGGTCAACGCCGGCGGCAAACACGTCGTGGTGCTGGGGACGGGCGCCGACGTGGTCTATCCGCGTTCGAGCGCGGGGCTTATTACTCGCACGCTCGATACGGGTGGCGCGGTCGTGTCGATCTCTCCGTGGGGCATGGGTCCGCGCAAGTTCGCCTTTCCGCGCCGCAATCGCGTGATCGCGGCCCTGTCGCAAGCCCTCTTTGTATCCGAGGCGGGTATGCCTTCTGGGACGTTTTCTACAGCCGAGGCTGCTATGGATTTGGGGCGCGAACTTCTTGCCGTGCCGGGGTCGATCCTATCGCCCGAGTCGCGTGGCACGAATTACCTCATTGCGAACGGTGCCTGCTGCATCGTCGACGAGGAATCTATCGAGATGGCTATCTCACGCATCTACGGAACCCTGCGCTACTCGCGCCCCGATGCTCCCGGCATTGCCGACCTGGATCCAACACAGCAGACCGTGATGCATGCGCTCATCGCCTCTCCGCTCAAGGTTGACGACATCGCGGCGCTCGTCTCGCTCGATGCTGTCGGCGTACTCAAACTCTTGGGTTCGCTTGAACTCGAGGGCCTTATCGAGCGCATGATGGATGGAAGGTATGCGCCCTCCAAGTTTGCCCTTCACGCCCAGACACCCTTCGGTCACAATGGAAAACGTGTCAATTAGAAAGGTGTTTGCAGATGCAGTTCGATCAGGTGACAGTTATCGGTGGCGGTCTGGCGGGGTCGGAGTGCGCGATCCAGCTGGCAGATCGCGGGTTTGCCGTAAAGCTGTGCGAGATGCGCCCCCAGGTGAGCTCCCCGGCCCACCATACCGATCACCTGGCAGAGCTCGTCTGCTCCAATTCGTTTAAGTCGACCCGTCCGGATTCCGCGGCTGGTTTGCTGAAAGCCGAGCTTGAGCGCATGGGTTCAGTCCTGCTCGATTGCGCCCATCGCGCGGCTGTTCCCGCCGGTGGCGCCTTGGCGGTCGACCGCGTCAAGTTTTCCGAGCTTGTCGAGGCCGAGGTTGCCGCCCGTCCCAATATCGAGGTCGTGCACGGCGAGGTCACGCAGATTCCCGAGGGTCACGTGGTCATTGCCGCGGGCCCGCTGTGTTCACCGGCGCTGAGCGAAGAGGTTATGAAGCTCGTCGGTGGCGATGCCCTTGCGTTCTTCGATGCCGCGGCGCCGATCGTCGATGCCTCCACGCTCGATATGGACGTGCTGTTCTCGCAGTCGCGCTATGAGGAGCAGGGGAGCGGCGACTATCTCAACGCTCCGCTCAATAAGGAGGAGTACGAGGCCTTTATCGAGGCGCTTACCACGGCCGACCGCGTGGTGCTCAAAGACTTTGAGGGCGGCGATTTGTTCCAGGCCTGCCAGCCTGCCGAGGAAGTTGCGCGCACCGGCAAGGACGCCATCCGCTTTGGCGCCATGAAGCCCGTTGGCCTCACCGACCCGCGTACCGGACGTCGCCCTTGGGCGGCGATTCAGCTGCGTGCCGAGAACAAGGAGAAGACCGCCTATAACCTGGTGGGCTTCCAGACCAACCTGACCTTTGGCGAGCAGAAGCGCGTCTTCCATATGGTGCCGGGCCTGGAGAACGCTGAGTTCTTCCGCTACGGCGTCATGCACCGCAATACCTTTGTCGACGCCCCGCACGTGCTCGATGGCACCTTTGCCGTGCCTGGTACCGGCGTGCGCCTGGCCGGTCAGATCACCGGCACCGAGGGGTACATGGAAGCCGTGGCGACCGGTCTGCTCGCGGCGCTCAACACCTATGCCGAGGCTATCGGCGCCGCGGGCGTCGAGTTGCCCCGCGTGGGCGCCCTGGGCGCGCTCGTGGGCTATGCGACCGATCCTGCCACCGTGGGCTACCAGCCCATGCATGTCAACTTTGGCCTGGTGCCGCCGCTCGAGGACGGTAAGCGTCGCAGCAAGCGCGACCGCTACCAGGCGTATGCGGACCGTGCGCTTGAGGCCCTTGATGCCTATCTGGCCACTCGCCCCGATCTGTTTGGAGGCGACCGGTCATAGCCTTTGACCTGTACGATTCCGTCGACTCGTTTATCGCCTATATCGCACGTGTCGAGGGACTTTCTCCCAACACGGTGACTGCCTATGGCTCGAGACTGGAGCGCTTTGCTGCCTGGTGCGAGCGCGAGGATATCGATGCTTTCGCTGCCGACGTGCGCACCATTCGTCGCTATCTTGCCGAGCTTTCGCGTGAGCAGGTGGCTCCCCGAACGCTTGCGGCGCATCTGTCTGCCATTCGCTCGCTCTATCGGTGGATGGCTGCCGAGGGGATTGTCGAGGGTGATGCGGTCTCGGCTATCGCATCGCCCAAGCTGCCGCGCGACCTGCCGGGCGTCCTTACGACTCAGCAGGTCGAGGCACTGCTCAAGACGCCTGATACCTCGACGCCCACGGGACTGCGCGATGCGGCAATGCTCGAGTTGCTTTATGCATCCGGCGCCCGTATCTCTGAGCTCGCAGCACTCAATGTGGAGTCCATCGCTTGGTCCGAACGCACGCTGCGTCTGTGGGGCAAGGGGAGCAAAGAACGTATCGTCCCCCTGTATCGTCGTGCGCTCGAGGTGACTCGTTTCTATATTGAGGAGGGGAGGCCGGTGTTGCTCGCTCAGGCAAAGCGCCGTGACCCCGCCACCGGGCCGCGTTCGCTGCTTATATCGGTGCGCGGCAATCGCATGAGCGCCGCCATGCTCAGGCGGCGGTTCCATACGCTGGCGACGCTCGCCGGCATTCCGGCCGACATTGCCCCGCATGCGATGCGCCATACCTTTGCGACCGACTTGCTCGAGGGCGGTGCGGACCTGCGCTCGGTTCAAGAGCTGCTGGGCCATGCAAGCCTGTCTACAACGCAGATTTACACGCATCTCACGCCCGATCGGCTCAAACGTGCCGTGGCTCAAGCCCATCCCCGCGGCGAATAGTGGCTGGGACGTCCCGCGCCGCACTCAGGTGTGTGGTTTTGATTGCGGGTTGGCAGGAAGATGCATTCCTGCTATCATTCATCGGGTTGCTTCACGGCAACATGTTTTTATCACGCACGCGCGGCTACTTCATACCGTGGTGCCCGGGCTTTGGTAGCACATGTCCGGGTTGGTTTTGGAGGATGACCCCGCGCGGAGGCAAACCACAGGAGGTTTAACATGGCTACCAAGATTAATATCCGCACCCTGCTCGAGGCCGGCTGCCACTTCGGTCACCAGACCCGTCGCTGGAACCCCAAGATGAAGCCGTTCATCTTCGGTGAGCGCAACGGCATCTACATCCTCGACCTCAAGCAGACCATCCTCGACGCCGACCAGGCCTACACCTTCGTCAAGAACGTCGCCAAGGGTGGCAACGTGCTGTTCGTCGGCACCAAGAAGCAGGCTCAGGAGGCCGTCAAGAACGCTGCTGAGCGCGCCAACATGCCTTACATCAACCAGCGTTGGCTCGGCGGTATGCTGACCAACTTCGTCACCATCCGCTCCCGCATCAACCGCATGGAGGAGCTCGAGGCCATGGTCGAGGACGGCCGCATGGCAGTGCTCCCCAAGAAGGAGCAGGCTGTTCTCGGCAAGGAGCTCACCAAGCTCCAGACCAACCTCGGTGGCGCCCGCGACATGAAGGGTCTGCCCCAGGCTCTCTTCGTCATCGACACCAAGCGCGAGGAGAACGCCATCAAGGAGGCCCAGCGCCTGAACATCCCCGTCGTCGCTCTGATCGACACCAACTCCGATCCCGACGAGGTCGAGTACGGCATCCCCTGCAACGATGACGCTATCTCCGCTGTCACCCTTATGTGCGAGCTCATGGCTGACGCCTGCCTCGCTGGCTCCGGCAAGGAGCAGGTCTCCGAGGCCGAGATGGCCGCTGAGCCCAAGGCCGAGTAAATCAGTCTTAGTTAATTCTTTTTCATCTCTTTGAAAGGAACCACAATGGCCCAGATTACCGCCGCTATGGTCAAGCAGCTCCGCGAGATGACCGACTCCCCGATGATGGAGTGCAAGAATGCTCTCGTCGAGGCTGACGGCGACATGGACGCCGCTGTCGACGTTCTGCGTAAGAACGGCCTTGCCAAGGCTGCCAAGAAGGCTGGCCGTGAGACCAACGAGGGCGCTGTCGCCGCGTTCGTCTCCGAGGATGGCAAGACCGGCGCTCTGCTCGAGCTTTCCTGCGAGACCGACTTCGTTGGCTCCAACGCCAAGTTCACCGGCTTTGCTTCCAAGGTCGCTGAGGTTGTCGCTACCACCGAGCCTGCTGACGTCGACGCTCTGCTCGAGAAGCCGATGGGCGAGGAGACCGTTTCCTCCGAGCTCACCGAGATGATTCACATCATGGGCGAGAACATGAAGATCTCCCGCTTCGCTGCCCGCAAGGCTGATAACGGCGCGCTCGCTTCTTACATCCACATGGGTGGTAAGATCGGCGTCCTCGTCGAGTTCGCCTTCGAGAAGGCTGAGACCGCTCAGGCTGAGTCCTTCAAGACCTTCGCTCACGACGTTGCCCTTCAGGTTGCTGCCGTCGCCCCGATCTGCGCTACCCGCGATCAGGTTCCGGCCGAGACCGTCGAGCACGAGAAGCAGATCTACATGGCTCAGGCTGCCGAGTCCGGCAAGCCCGAGGCCATTCAGGAGAAGATGGCTGTCGGCCGTCTGGAGAAGTTCTACAAGCAGTCCGTGCTCACCGAGCAGGAGTTCATCAAGGACAGCTCCCTCACCATCAAGAAGTACGCTGAGCAGGTCTCCAAGGAGCTCGGCGACACCATTACCGTCGTTGCCTTTGACCGTCTGGTCCGTGGCGAGTAAATAAGCTCTTGTAGCTGGTAATGAGCAGGCTGTGGGTTTTACTCACAGCCTGCTTTTTCATGGCTCTTCTTAGAGCCTTTGATAGAATGTTGAGAGTTCAATCTAAAGGAGGATCGCTTTGTCCGACATCCGATATAAACGCGTGCTTCTTAAGCTTTCCGGCGAAGCACTGATGGGCGACGGCCAGTATGGCATCGACCCCAAGGTTACCGACCATCTTGCCAAACAGGTCAAGGAGCTGCTCGCCGTTGGCCATGAGGTCGGCGTCGTTGTCGGCGGCGGCAATATTTTCCGCGGCATGGCCGGCGCTGCCGGTGGCATGGAGCGTGCTCAGGCCGACTACATGGGCATGCTGGCAACCGTTATGAACGCGCTCGCCCTGCAGGATGCCTTCGAGCACAACGATGTTCCCTGCCGCGTTATGAGCGCTATCCAGATGAACGAGATCTGCGAGCCCTATATTCGCCGTCGCGCCATCAACCACCTTTCCAAGGGCAACGTCGTTATCTTTGCCGCCGGTTCGGGCAATCCGTACTTTACGACCGACACCGCCGCGGCTCTTCGCGCGTGCGAGATCGGCGCCGAGATTCTGATTAAAGCCACCAAGGTTGACGGCATCTACGACAAGGATCCCGTCAAGTGCGCCGACGCCGTCCGTTTTGACAAGATTACCTATCACGAGGTGCTCGTCCGCGGTCTGCAGGTTATGGATTCCACGGCTACGGCACTGTGCCAGGACAACCGTATGCCGATTTTGGTCCTCAACATCGATGGCGAGGACACCGTCAAGCGCGCGCTCGCGGGTGAGCCCGTCGGCACGCTCGTCTATCAGGAGGATTAAGCATGGCAGAGAACATCACCGCCCATATGGACAAGTCGCTCGAGTCCCTCAAGCATAACTTCTCCAAGGTCCGTACCGGCCGCGCCAATGCCAACATTCTGTCCGACATCACCGTCGATTATTACGGTGTTCCCACGCCGGTCACGCAGATTGCCGCCGTCAAGACCCCCGAGGCCCACATGCTGCTCATCGAGCCGTGGGACAAGGCACTTATCAACGCTATCGTCAAGGCCATCGGCGCTTCCGATCTGGGTATTACCCCCAACTCCGATGGCACCGTCGTTCGTCTGCCGTTCCCGGCTCCCACCGAGGAGCGCCGTCGCGAGCTCGTCAAGGAGTGCCGCGAGTACGCCGAGCAGGCCAAGGTGTCTATCCGTAACATCCGTCGCGACTTCAACAACAAGCTCGAGCGCGATGAGGAGCTCACCGAGGACGATGTCCGTCGCGAGCAGGCCAAGGTCCAGAAGCACACTGATGAGTATGTCGCCAAGGTCGAGGAGCTTCTGAAGGAAAAAGAAGCCGAGGTCATGGAGATCTAAGGTGCAATACGACGAGCATAAACTGGTCGAGTACTTTGCCGACGCCCCTGCGGGCGTCGGTTTTTCAGACCTTGACCTCAATAACATTCCGCACCATATCTCATGCATCATGGACGGCAACGGTCGTTGGGCCACGTCGCGCGGTCTTGCACGCACTGAGGGCCACAAGGCGGGTATCGTCTCGCTGCGCGAGATCATTACCGCCTGCGTGCGCCTGGGCGTCGACGTGCTTTCGGCCTATGCGTTTTCTACCGAAAACTGGAACCGCCCGCAGCATGAGGTCAACGTCTTGATGCACCTGTTTGCCAAGACGTTCATCGACGAGTTGCCGCTTCTGAAGCGCGAAAACGTGCGCGTTGTCTTTTTGGGTGATATTTCCGCGCTGCCCAAGAAGACCCGCGACGTTTTTGAACGCGGTCTTGCTGAGTGCGCCGATCACACCGGTATGACGCTGGCGCTTGCCGTCAACTACGGCGCGCGTGCCGAGATTACTCGCGCTGTCCGTCAGATCGCACTCGACGTTGCCGCCGGTAAGATCGACCCTGCCGCAATTGATGACGACATGGTGGCTTCTCACCTCTATACTGCCGGTCTTCCCGATCCTGAGCTTGTGATTCGCACCTCTGGTGAGCTGCGCCTTTCGAACTATCTGCTGTGGCAGGTGGCTTATTCCGAGTTCTACGTCACCGATACCTATTGGCCCGATTTTGATCGTTGGGGCCTTGTCGACGCCATTTTGGCCTATCAGGGCCGTGACCGTAGGTTTGGTGGACTGAGCAAGACCGAGGAGGCTTAATCGTGTCCGATCGTCCCAAGGCATCTTCTCCCAAGACGCCTGCGCGCAAAGCTGCCACTTCGGGAGCGCCTGCAGCGAAGAGCGGCACCGGTTCGTGGCTGGCGGGCTTTATTACCCGTGCCGCCGCCGGTATCGTCTACGCCGTTGTCTTTATCTTGTGCTTGGTTTTGGGTATTGTGCCCACGGCCATCTTTGTTTCTGTCATGAGCGGTCTGTGCTGCTATGAGTTTTTCCGTATGACGAGGCTCGATGGCAAGATGGCTAACGAGCGCATGGGTATCGCTGCCGCCGTACTCTTTCCGCTGTCGGCGTTGGGCGATTCGATGTTGCTGAATGCCCTGCTTTTTGCCCTGATGCTCGCTGTGGGCATTTGGTATGTCTGGTCGCCGCGTACCCGCATCTCTGATGTGGCCGTGACGCTCATGGGTCCCATCTACACTGGCTTTATGCTGTCGGCTATCGTGCTGCTGCGCGATGCCGTGCCCGGTTTTGCCGGCGCCCTGCTTTCGGTGGGCGTTTGTGCGTCCCTTTGGGTCTCCGATTCGTTTGCCTACATCGTGGGCAGCCGTATCGGTAAACACAAGATGGTCCCCAAGATCTCTCCCAAAAAGAGCTGGGAGGGGTTTGTTGGCGGCATTCTTGGCTCGGTTTTGATTTGGCTCATCCTGTGGGCGACGCACTTCTACAAGCTCAGCCTGCCCTATGCGCTGCTGTGCGGCGTGGTCGTGTCCGTCCTGGGCGTTATCGGCGACCTCATCGAGTCGCGCATCAAGCGCGGTGTGGGCGTCAAGGATTCCGGCAACCTTATCCCGGGCCATGGCGGCATGCTCGATCGTAGCGATTCGCTTATCTTTGGCTGCATTACCGCGCAGCTGCTTTTGATGATCGGAGGCGTGCTGTAATGTCCTTCCAGACGACGTATGGCCCCGATGGACGTCTCCGTGTTGCCATCCTGGGTTGTACGGGCTCTATCGGCACCCAGGCGCTCGATGTGTGCCGCCAGCATGCCGATCGCCTGCAGGTGACGGCGCTGTCCGTTAACTCCAGTACCTCCGAGCTCGTTGCCGCTGCCCGCGAGTTCTCGGTTCCGGCGGTTGCCGTGGCCGCTGTCGATCATGGCGATGACGCCGTGCTGCAGGAGTTGCCCGAGGGAACGAAGCTCGGCGTTGGCGCGCAGGCGGTTTGCGAGCTCGCGCGTCGCGACGATGTCGACTGCGTGCTTGTCGCTATTGTGGGCGCCGCCGGTCTCGAGGCGAGCCATGCGGCCTTGACCTCGAATAAGCGTCTTGCCCTTGCCAACAAGGAGTCCCTCGTCGTCGGCGGCGACTTGCTTATGCCGTTGGCGCAACCGGGCCAGCTTATTCCAGTCGACTCTGAGCACTCCGCCATTTACCAGTGCTATCTGGGGGAGAACCCGCGCGAGGCTCATTGTATTTGGCTCACCTGCTCGGGCGGTCCGTTCTTTGGCCGCACGCGAGACGAGCTCGATCGCGTGACGCGTGCCGATGCCCTCGCGCATCCCACGTGGGCCATGGGTGCCAAGATCACCATTGACTCCGCCACCCTCATGAACAAGGGCCTGGAGCGCATTGAGGCCATGCATCTGTTTAACTGCGACCTCGATTTCATTAACGTGGTCGTGCAGCGTCAGTCCAAGATTCACTCTATGGTTGAGTTCGCCGACGGCTCCGTGATGGCGCATCTCGGTGCATCCGACATGCGTATTCCCATCCAGTTCGCGTTCTCGTATCCCGAGCGTTGGGATACCCCGGCGCCTCGTATCGATTTCCGCGAGCTGGGGCAGCTCACGTTTGATGCTGCCGACATGGATACCTTCCGCTGTCTGGCACTGGCCGAGCGCGCCGGCAAGACGGGTGGCACCATGCCGTGCGTGCTCAATGCCGCCAACGAGGTCGCCGTCGATGCCTTCCTGCACGATGGCTGCAGCTTTACCGATATCGATCGCATTGTGGAATCCTGCATGGACGCCCACGATATGCAGGCGGTCGATTCGTTTGAGCAGCTTCGCGACATCGATGCGTGGGCGCGTGAAAAGGCTGCGCAGGTGCTCGCCGCAACCCGTTCCTAACCCATAAGGATTGCTTTTTCGTTTTATGGATACTGTTCTGAGCGTTCTCTCATCGGTCTTTTGGGGCCTGCTGATGCTTTCCGTCCTCGTGTTTTTGCACGAGGGCGGCCACTTTTTGGCGGCGCGTGCCTGCGGCGTCCGTGTGACCGAGTTCTTTTTGGGTCTGCCGTGCCGCTTTGACATCCATTACACGTCGCGTCGCATTGGAACCAAGTTTGGCGTGACCCCGCTGCTGCTGGGTGGCTACGCTGCCATCTGCGGTATGGATCCGACCGATGTCTCGTGCGCCGATCGCGTGCTCGCGGCTATCTATCGTCATGGTCGCGTGACCGTGGCCGACCTTGCTGTCGAGCTCGAGCTTTCCGAGGAGGATGTGCTCGAGGCTTGTGCCCTGTTGCTGGGCTGGGGCTCCATCGCACCCTGGTATGAGGAAGGGGAGAAGCCCTCTCCGAGCTACTATCCCACCAAGTATCAGACGCTGCCGCGAGACGCGGCGGGTTACACCACCTTTGACGGCCGCCGTTTCGATCGCGAACATTCAACTGCCGAGGGCGATGTGTGGGAGCTGCCGTGCGGCGAGGCCGAGTTCCTTGCGCGCGAGCGCTCGCACACCTATTTGGGCCAGGGCTTTGTCAAGCGTGCCTTTATGCTGCTTGCGGGCATTATCGTCAATATCCTGACGGGTTTTTTGCTCCTTATGAGCATCTATTCCATCGCAGGTGTCACCGTGCCGGTGGATACCAATGTGATTGGCCAGGTTGACGAAGGCTCGATTGCCGCCTCGGCGGGAATCGAGGGCGGCGACGCGATTCTTTCGGTCGACGGAGTATCGTGCTCTACCTGGATGGACGTTTACGATGCCATCGGCAAGGCTGCCGGTAAGGACGATATCGCCATTGAGTACGAGCGTGACGGTAAGCAGCATTCGACCACGGTTGCGCTCAAAGAGGACGATCGCCTAGGTGTGTATGCCTCTACGCAGGTGGTCCGTTTAGACCCCATCACGTCGGCTCGCCTGTCGTTCTCCTATGTTGTGCAGACAGCGGAGGGCGTGATGCGCCTGCTCCAGCCGCAGCATACGATGGAGATTCTCGATCAGTCCTCTTCGATCGTGGGTATTAGCGTTATGTCCTCACAGGCTGCTGCTGCCGGCCCTGCCACGTTCCTTTCGTTTGCCGCCCTCATTTCATTCTCGCTTGGCTTTATGAACCTGCTGCCCATCCCGCCACTCGATGGCGGCAAGCTAGTCATCGAGATCATTCAGAAGATTGCGGGCCGCGAGCTTCCGCTCAAGGTCCAGACGATTGTGAGCTATGTGGGCATCGCGCTCTTTGCGCTGCTGTTTGTCTATATGCTTCGTTCCGACATCCTTCGATTTATTCTGTAGGGGAGTGTTTGGATTGTCTTTATCCCATCCTTTGCCTCGCGAGCTGACGCGCCCCGTGCATGTGGGCGGCGTGCAGATCGGTGGCGGCGCGCCGGTGGTGGTCCAATCTATGACCTGCACCGATACCGCTGATGCCCAGGCAACGCTTGCGCAAGTGTGCGCGTTGGCGCAGGCTGGCTGCGATATCGTGCGCGTGAGCGTGCCCTCCGAGGCCGCGCTTGAGGGCTTCCGCACCATCTGTGCCGAGTCTCCGGTGCCGATTGTCGCCGATATCCACTTTAACCATAAGCTCGCCATTGGTGCCGTTGAGGCCGGTGCCGCCAAGCTGCGCATCAATCCCGGCAATATCGGCGATTGGGCCAAGGTTGACGCGGTGATCGATGCTGCGGGTGCCGCGGGCTGTGCGATTCGCATTGGCGTGAACGCGGGCTCGCTTGAGCAAGATATTGCCGAGCGCGACGACCTCACGCAGCCCGAAAAGCTCGTGATGTCGAGCGAGCGCTTCGTCAAGCACTTTGAGGATCGCGGCTTTACGAACATTGTGCTTTCGGCCAAGGCCCATAGCGTGCAAACGACGCTCGATACCTATCGAGCCCTGTCACGTGAGATTCCCCACGTTCCGCTTCACCTGGGCGTGACGGAGGCGGGGACCAAGCTTCAGGGCACCATCAAGAGCTCTGTAGGCTTGGGTATCTTGCTTTCCGAAGGCATCGGCGACACCATGCGTGTGTCGCTCACGGCCGATCCGGTTGAGGAGCCGCCGGTCGCCTGGGGAATTCTACAGTCGCTGGGCCTGCGTCGCCGTGGTCCCGAGATTGTCTCGTGCCCCACGTGCGCCCGCTGCCAGGTTAACCTCATTCCCATCGCCGAGGAGGTCACCGAGCGGCTTAAGAACTATTCCGCGCCGCTTTCGATTGCCGTCATGGGATGTGCCGTTAATGGCCCCGGCGAGGCTTCTGATGCCGACCTGGGCGTTGCTTGCGGACGTGGTCAGGCCTTGCTCTTTTCGCATGGCCAGATCATTGGTAAAGTAGCTGAGGACCAAATTGTCGACGCGCTTATGGCAGAGGTCGACAAGCTTATTGAGGAGAAATAAATGACCCGAGCAATGTATATGTCTAAGCTCTATGCGCCGACGCTTAAAGAGGATCCGGCGGACGCTGAGCTCGCCAGTCACCGCCTGCTGCTCCGTGCCGGCATGATCCGCAAGGAGGCCGCCGGCCTGTATTCCTACCTGCCGCTTGCCTGGCGCTCGATCCGTAAGATCGAGAACATCGTGCGCGACGAGATGGACGCTGCCGGCGCCCAGGAGCTTATGATGCCTATCATGGTCGACGCCGAGTTGTGGCGCGAGTCCGGCCGCATCGACGCCTATGGCAAGGAGCTTGTGCGCTTTGACGACCGTCATGGTCGCGAGTTCGTCCTGGGCCCCACGCACGAGGAGACCGTCACGGCCCTGGTGCGCAACGAGCTACGCTCCTATAAGCAGCTGCCCGTCAACCTGTATCACATTCAGGACAAGTTCCGCGACGAGTTCCGTCCCCGCTTTGGCCTGATGCGCGGCCGCGAGTTCATCATGAAGGACGCCTACAGCTTCTCCGCCACGCAGGAGAGCCTGCAGGAGGAGTACGACAAGATGAAGCAGGCGTACGCCAATATCTGCGAGCGCTGCTACATCAAGGCTCTGCCCGTCGTCGCCGATTCTGGCGAGATCGGTGGCGATACCTCCGTCGAGTACATGGCTTTGGCTGACGCCGGCGAGGCTTCGCTCGTCTACTGCGACGATTGCGGCTTCGCTGCCGATGACGAGGCTGCAAGCACCAAGGTCGTCGTGACCGAGGGTCCTGGTGACGGTACGCTCACCAAGGTTGAGACTCCGGGCATGGGCACCATTGAGGCTGTTGCTAAGTTCTTTGGGTTCCCCGAGAACGGCACGCGCAAGTCGCTGGCACTCATCGACGCCGAGGGCAAGCCGGTCGTGGCCATTGTTCCGGGCGATCACGAGCTCAACGATTGCAAGGCCGAGCACGTCTTTGGCAAGGGCTATCGCATGATGACCGACGAGGAGCTTCAGGCGAACGGTCTGCACAAGGGCTTTATCGGACCGGTTAACCTGCCCGATGGCATTCGTCTGGTCTGCGACGAGAGCCTGCGCGAGTCCAAACAGTGGGCCTGCGGTGCCAACGAGGTCGATTATCACTTTACCGGTGCCTGCCCCGAGCGCGACTTTACCGTCGATGAGTGGGCCGATCTGGTCACCGTTGTCGCCGGCGACCCCTGCCCGCACTGCGGCAAGCCGCTCTCCGCTGCCCGCGGCATCGAGGTCTCTCAGGTCTTCCAGCTGGGCACCAAGTACTCCGAGGCCATGGGTGCCACCTTTATGGATGAGGACGGCAAGGAGAAGCCGCTCATCATGGGTTGCTACGGCGTGGGCGTGTCCCGCTCGCTTGCTGCCGTCGTGGAGCAGCACAACGACGAGCACGGTATCGTCTGGCCGGTCTCCGTTGCCCCGTACGAGGTCGCGGTGATTCCGCTTGATCCCAAGAAGGAAGAGTGCGCTACCGTCTGCGAGCAGATTGTTGATGGCCTGTGTGCCGAGGGTATCGAGGTCGTCGTCGACGATCGCGATGAGCGTCCGGGCTTTAAGTTTGCCGATAACGACCTCATGGGCTTCCCGTATCAGGTGGTTCTGGGCAAGCGCGGCCTTAAGAATGGCACCGTTGAGCTCAAGGACCGTGCTACGGGCGAGCGCGAGGACGTGGCGATCGACGAGGTCGTTGCCAAGGTTGCCGAGCTTGTTAAGGCAGCCCGCCGTTAATCGACGATTTCGCTTGTAGTTCGATATGTGGGACGGCCCCGCATTTCTCCAATCGGGGAGATGCGGGGCCGTCCTATTATCTTGTAGCATCCTCGATATCTAAAAGGAAAACCCCACAGCCCATGCGAGCTGCGGGGTTTTCCATTATGCCTCCGATGCGAAATAAATCGCTCAGATATTACTGATAATCGACGACGTCGATCCAGTTCTTCAGGAACTCATCGTTCACGTTGCGCTTACGAGCGAGCTCGGAAGCGGCGACGATGCTCGTCCACTGACGCACGACCTGCATGGGCATGTCGGCACGGTCGCAGTAGAGCTCCAGGTAGGCCTCGGCCTGGTCCTTGCTGTTGAGGGCAAAGAGCAGGTAGGTGGTGGCAACGTCGGCAGCAGGGGAGCCCTGGGTGGCGTGTGCCCAGTCGCACACATAGAGCTGGCCGTCGTCGCCGACGATGACGTTGGAGGGGTTGAAGTCGCCGTGGCAGACCTTGAACTCCTTGGTCATGCCGTCCAGACGCTCCTGAAGGTTGTAGCGCGTGGTGGCATTGAGCTGATCAAGGCTGTCGATCATGCGGGCGTACTTGTCGCGCTGACGGTTGAGCAGCGGGGAGGTGTAGCCGTGGATCTCGATCTGGAGGTCGACGAACATCTCGAGGTACTCACCAAAGCGCTGGGGCTCGGCAGTCATCTTCTCGGCAAGGGTGGTGCCCGGAACCTTCTCGGTCACGAGCGCCCAGCCATTGGCGTTCTCGAGCTGGGAAACCTCGAGCGCCTTGGGGCTGCGGATGCCGCACTCATTGATGCGGGCAAGATTCAAAGCCTCGTTGAACACGTCGGAGACAGGCTTGGTCTCGTTAAAGACCTTGACGATCTTGTCGCCCAGGTCGTAAACGACCTTGTTGCCACGGCGGACGAGCTCGGTCTTGGAATCGGGTAGCAGCATGGTTGCATCCTTTCAACGATGCGATAGAAGCGACGGCGGGGGTGTGTGAAACACCCGTGCACCCCCGCCGTTAAAAACCGTGCTAAAACTAGCAGACGGCGTAGTCCTGAGGCTCGCGGCCGTAGTAGGCGTCCAGGTAGAGCTCCTTGATCTCGCTCATGAGCGGGTAGCGCGGGTTGGCGCCGGTGCACTGGTCGTTGAATGCCTGCTCGGTCATCTCGTCGAGGGTGTCGAGGAAGTACTGCTCGTCAACACCGTAGTCGGCGATGGTCTTCTTGACACCGATGAAGTCCTTGAGCTCCTCGAGCTTCGTGATGAAGTTCTCGAAGACCTCCTTGTCGTCCTTGCCCTCGATGCCGCAGTACTTGGCCATCTCGGCGTAGTTGTGCAGCGCGTTGGGGTAAGGATACTGGGAGAAGGTGCCCATCTTGACGGGAGCCTCGGCGGCGTTGTAGCGCATGACGCGGGTCAGGATGACGGCGTTAGCGATGCCGTGGGGCAGGTGATGGAAAGCGCCGAGCTTGTGAGCCATGGAGTGGTTGAGGCCCAGGAAGGCGTTGGCGAAGGCCATACCGGCCATGCAGGAGGCGTTGTGCATCTCCTCGCGGGCGTGCGGGTCCTTGGCGCCGTTCGTGAAGCTGGAGGGCAGGTTCTCGAAGACGAGCTTGGCAGCGCGCTCGGAGAGGCCCTTGGTGTAGTCGGAAGCCATGATGGAGACGTAGGACTCGATGGCGTGGGTCATGACGTCGATGCCGGAGGCAGCGGTCAGGCCGCGCGGTGCGGTCATGCAGTTGTCGGCGTCGACGATAGCCATGTTGGGGAGCAGCGCGTAGTCGGCGAGCGGCCACTTGATGCCGGTCTCCTTGTCGGTGATGATGGCGAACGGCGTGCATTCGGAACCGGTACCCGAAGAGGTCGGGACGGCGACGAAGTAGGCCTTCTTGCCCATCTCGGGGAAGGTGAAGATACGCTTGCGGATGTCCATGAAGTCCATGGCCATGTCCTCAAACTTGCACTCGGGGTGCTCGTACATCATCCACATGATCTTGCCGGCGTCCATAGCGGAGCCACCGCCGACGGCGATGATGACGTCCGGCTCAAAGAGAGCCATCTGCTTGGCGCCGCGACGTGCGCACTGCAGCGACGGATCGGGCTCGACGTCGTAGAAGCAGTCGTGGGCGATGCCCATCTCGTCGAGCTTGGCCTCGATGGCGCGGGTGTTGCCATTCTTGAAGAGGAACTGGTCGGTGACGATGAAGGCGCGCTTCTTGCCCATGACGTTGCCAAGCTCGTCGAGGGCGACGGGCGTGGAACCCTTCTTGAAGTAGACCTTCTCGGGAGCGCGGAACCACAGCATATTCTCACGGCGCTCGGCCACAGTCTTAACGTTGATCAAGTGCTTCACCCCAACGTTCTCGGAGACGGAGTTGCCGCCCCAGGAGCCGCAGCCCAGGGTCAGAGACGGCTTCATGCCAAAGTTGTACAGGTCACCGATGCCGCCGTGCGAGGACGGGGTGTTGATGACGATACGGCAGGCCTTCATGACGTGCTCGAACAGGCTGATCTTCTCGGCCTGGGCGGGGTGCACGTACAGAGAGGCGGTGTGGCCCGGGCCACCGGCGAGCACCAGGTGCTCGGCCTTGTCGACGGCCTCCTGGAAGTCCTTGGCGTGGTACATGGCCAGGACCGGGGAGAGCTTCTCGTGGGAGAACTCCTCCTTGGCGGGGTCGGTGGAGGTGACCTCGGCGATCAGGATCTTGGTCTTGGCGGGAACCTCGATGCCGGCGAGCTCGGCGATCTTGGCGGCAGCCATGCCGGGGATGCGGTGATCGAGGGCGCCGTTCTTGAACATGGCGGCACGCAGGGCCTCCATCTCGGCACCCTGCTTGACGAAGTAGCAGCCGCGCTTCTGGAACTCGGCCTTGACCTGGTCATAGATGCTGTCGATGACAGTCACGGACTGCTCGGAAGCGCAGATCATGCCGTTATCGAAGGTCTTGGAGTGGATGATGGAGTTGACGGCGAGCAGCACGTCAGCGGTGTCGTCGATGATGACCGGGGTGTTACCGGCGCCAACGCCCAGGGCGGGCTTGCCCGAGGAGTAGGCGGCCTTGACCATGCCCGGGCCACCGGTGGCGAGGATGATGTCGACGTCGCGCATGACCATGTTGGTCAGCTCGATGGAGGGGACATCGACCCAGCCGATGATGCCCTCGGGGGCGCCGGCCTTGACGGCGGCGTCGAGCACGAGCTTGGCGGCGGCGATGGTGCACTTGGCGGCTGCCGGGTGCGGGGAGATGATGATGCCGTTGCGGGTCTTCAGGCTGATCAGCGTCTTGAAGATCGCGGTGGAGGTGGGGTTGGTCGTCGGGATGACGGCGCCCACGATGCCGATGGGCTCGGCGATCTTGGTGATGCCATAAGCCTCGTCGCGCTCCAGAACGCCACAGGTCTTGGTGTTCTTGTAAGCGTTGTAGATGTACTCTGCGGCGTAGTGGTTCTTGATGACCTTGTCCTCAAGAACGCCGCGGCCGGTCTCCTCGATGGCCATCTTCGCCAACGGGATACGAGCCTTGTTGGCGGCCATGGCGGCCTCATAGAAGATCTTGTCGACCTGCTCCTGCGTGTACGTAGCAAAAAGCGCCTGGGCCTCTCGCATCTGAGCGAGCTTGGCCTCAAGCGCCTCTACGTTGTCCACAATTGCGGGAGTAGTGTTTTCCGGTGACTTTTTCACCATTTGTGTCTCCTTGCGATCGGAGATTTACCCTACGTCTTGCATGATAGCAAGAAATTATTCGGCGAACGGTAAGATTCCCGTAAAAGGCATACTAAAACGCTTCAATAAACTGAAACGCTTTAAATAAAACTATCTGCCTGCTGCATCGCCCCGCTCATTGGGGACAGACTCTCATGAGTATTTCAATGGGAAAACGGGACATCTGTTTGATAATCGCTATTCGCGGGTCGCGGTTGAGTCGGACACACAGGCGGTGTAGCTACTCGATTACATCCATTTCAATCCCGTGTAAGGTGCGTCCGACTCGCTCGAGGCGTACCGTTAGTTACAAGGCATACCAGCTGGGCTATGATCCCTTTGACATCTGCAAACCCTCATATAAGTCTGTCCCCAATGAGTGCAAAAAGGCGCCCTCCGTAGGGGAGGACGCCTTTGGTAAGTTCTATATGAACGCGAGGTCTTTGACCCGGAGAGTCCGAGGTACTTGTTGGTAAGACCTTATTTAGGAGCGCGCAACCTTGCCGGACTTGAGGCAGGTGGAGCAAACGTTCATCTTGCGACGGTGACCATCGACGACGACGTAGACGCGCTGGATGTTGGGGCGGAACTTACGGTTGGTGACGCGGTGAGAGTGGCTGATGGAGCGACCGGCAACGGGGTGCTTACCGCAAACTTCGCAAACTTTGGACATAACTGACCCTCCTTGGGCGACAAACGAACATGTCGCGTTAACAAACAAGCCTGAACTATAGCACAGAAGTCACTCCCTGTGCGCAATCTACACAGAGATATTCCTCTTTTGGCGATAGTGCCCACGCCACGGCCCTGGACGTAGATCCGATTTGCGTGCAGCAGAGGCGATTATGCCAGCTCGTGCGTGCGTTTTCAAGCTCGTCCCACAAATATATATAGGTTTATTGGGCTTTGGGCTCCGTTTACGGATTGCTCTGTATTTATGCTCGCAATTAAGCTCGAGGTTGGCTACACTATCCCTTGACCATTAAAGGGGTACGAGATACCCACATGGAATTACATAGCTGCCAAAGAGCAGCCCTTCCTGTGGGTGTCTGGTCCGCTTTAAGCGGTCGGGCATCTATTTTTTTGACTGTGTCAGCAGTCAAGACATGTGAGGAAGGAGATCGATGGGCACGACTTCCCCCAAGGCGGTCATCATGGACGAGACCGCCGTCAATCGAGCGATGACCCGCATCGCGCACGAGATTCTCGAGCGCAACGAGGGCTGTGAAGACCTCGCTCTGGTCGGCATCGTCACGCGCGGCGACCTTCTGGCAAAGAAGCTCGCCGAGGAGATCAAGGAGATCGAGGGCGTCGACGTTCCGCTCGGCAGCCTCGACATCAGCTTCTACCGCGATGACTACGCTACCAATTTCGCTCCCGCGATCCACGCCACCAACATTCCCTTTAGCGTCGACGGCAAACGCGTCGTGCTGGTGGACGACATCCTGTATACGGGCCGTACCATTCGCGCCGCTCTGGACGCCGTCATGGACCTGGGCCGTCCGAGCCGCATTGAGCTGGCGGTCCTCGTTGACCGCGGCCACCGTGAGCTCCCCATCTCGCCGGACTTTGTCGGCAAGAACGTTCCCTCGTCGCATGAGGAGAACGTGCATCTATATATGAAGGAAGTCGACGGCCACACCGCCGTCGAGATCAACGACGTCGCGCCGGGCTCCCACGTGGGTTCTGCGCCGCTGGGAGGTGAGTAGTACCGTGGCGTTCAACCATAAGCACCTGATCGACATTACAGAGTACTCCGAAGAGGATATCAAGCTCATCCTCGAGACCGCCAAGGCGTTCTCCGAGGTCAACGAGCGTGCGATCAAGAAGGTCCCCACGCTCAAAGGCAAGACCATCGTCAACATGTTCAACGAGCCCTCGACGCGCACCCGCAGCTCCTTCGAGCTCGCCGAGAAGCGTCTTTCGGCCGATAGCCTTAACTTTGGCGGCTCCTCGACCTCCACGGTCAAGGGTGAGAGCCTCGTTGACACCGTCGAGACCCTCAACGCCTATAAGATCGACTGCATCGTCGTGCGCGATAAGCACGCCGGTGCTCCCTACATCGTCACGCAGAACTCGCCCGCGAGCGTTATCTGCGCCGGTGACGGCAAGCACAACCACCCCACGCAGGCTCTGCTCGACCTGTACACCATCTGGGAGCACAAGGGTGACTTCCACGGTCTGAAGGTCGCCGTCGTCGGCGATATCTCACACTCCCGTGTCTGCGGCTCGCTGATTCCCGCGTTGAAGATCATGGGCTGCGAGACCTACGCCGTCGCCCCCGGCACGCTGTTGCCGCCGGCGCCCGAGGTCCTGGGCTGCGACCACGTGACGAGCGACCTCGATTCCGTCCTGCCCGAGCTGGACGTCGTCTACATGCTGCGCGTGCAGCAGGAGCGCCTCGAGGGCGCCCCGTTCCCGACCATTCGCGAGTACCACAAGCTCTTCGGCCTGACCAAGGACCGCGAGAAGCTCATGAAGCCCGACGCGATCATCTGCCACCCGGGCCCCATCAACCGCGGCGTCGAGTTCGACTCCTATATGGCCGACCACCCGCAACGCTCCGTCATCCTGGAGCAGGTCTACGCCGGTATCTGCGTGCGTATGGCTATCCTGTATCTGCTGCTTGGAGGTGCCGATAATGGCCTTGCTTCTTAAGAATGCCCACGTCGTCGACCCGTCCGTCGAGATTGACGGTGTCGTTGACGTCCTGATTGACGGCGACAAGATCGCCGAGGTCGGCGAGAATCTCGCCGTCGAGGGAGCCGAGGTCCGCGACCTTTCCGGCAAGTACCTCGTCCCCGGCCTGGTGGATATGCACGTTCACCTTCGCGAGCCCGGCTACGAGGTCAAAGAGGACATCGAGAGCGGCACCCGTGCAGCTGCCAAGGGCGGCTTTACCGGCGTGTGCGCCATGCCCAACACCGATCCCGTCACCGATAACGGCACCGTCGTGGAGTTCGTCAAGTCCCGCGCTGCCGAGGTCGGTCACTGCCGCGTCTATCCGTCGGGTGCCATGACCCGCGGTCTTAAGGGCGAGGCCATGTCCGAGATGGGCGATATGGTCGCCCACGGCGCCGTCGCCTTCACCGACGACGGTCGCGGCGTGCAGGGCGCGGGCATGCTCCGTCGTTGCATGGACTACGGCAAGATGTTCGGCAAGGTCTTTATGAGCCACTGCCAGGACGAGGACCTGGTCGGCCACGGCCAGATCAACGAGGGCAAGGTCTCGACCTGTCTGGCTCTCGAGGGTTGGCCGGCTGCCGGCGAGGAGCTCCAGATCGCCCGCGACATCGAGATCGCCAAGCTGACTGGTGCCAAGCTGCACATCCAGCACATCTCCACCGCCCATGGCCTGGAGATCGTGCGTGCCGGTAAGGCCGCTGGCGTTCAGGTTACCTGCGAGGCTACCCCGCACCACATGTTCCTGACCGAGAACGACCTGGACGAGACCTACAACACCTCGCTCAAGGTCAATCCGCCGCTGCGCACCGACGAGGACGCCGAGGCCATCCGTCAGGGCGTCATCGACGGCACCGTCGACGCTATCGTCACCGATCACGCTCCCCACACCCCGTGGGAGAAGGCCCGCGAGTTCGAGCTTGCGCCCTTTGGCATGATCGGCCTCGAGACCTCGCTGTCGCTCGTACTCACCGAGCTGGTCAACACGGGCAAGATGAGCATGGGCCGTATGGTCGAGCTCATGGCCATCAAGCCGCGTGAGATCCTGGGCCTCGACCAGGTTCAGGTCAAGGCGGGCTCCGTTGCCGACCTGACCGTGTTCGACCCCTCTGCCACCTGGACGGTCGGCGAGGACGGTTACGAGTCGCGCGCCGAGAACTCCGGTTTTGCCGGCCGCACGCTTACCGGTCGTGCTACCGATGTGTTTGTCGGCGGTAAGCAGACGCTCGCCGACGGCTGCATCTGCTAGCATTGCCTTATCGCTTTTGTGCGCGGTGCCCTTGCGGTGCCGCGCTTTCTGTTCGTTTTGACCATGCAACCGCATGGGGGATTGGAGCGTCTATGCCCACACCTTCCACTGCACGCATGCACGACTTCGAGGTCGTCTCGAACCAGGAGATCGCCGACGGCATCTTCTCGCTCGTCATCTCGGCCCCCAAGCTTGCAAGTGCGCTCAAGCCCGGTCAGTTTGTGAACATTGCCGTGCCCGGCGATGCGTCCTCGCTGCTTCGCGTGCCCCTGAGCTTCTATCGCGCCGACGCCCAGGCCGGTACCGTCGAGCTGTGGTACGCCGTTGTGGGCGACGATACCCGTCGTTTGTCCCAGATGGGCCCTGGCTCCACCTCTAACCTGCTGGGCCCCGGTGGCCGTGGCTGGATGGTACCCGAGGGCACCAGGAAGGCCCTGCTCGTCGCCGGTGGCATCGGTGTTCCGCCCGTGCTGTGCCTCGCCGGCATGCTTGCCGAGCAGGGCGTGGATGTCGACGTGTGCCTGGGCTTTGGCACCGCTTCCAAGGCCGTGGGTGTCGATGAGTTCCGCGCGCTGGGCGCCACGGTTAACGTGTGCACCGACGACGGTACGCTGGGTACGCACGGTTTTTGCACCGATCCGGCAGCCGAGCTGCTCGGCGAGGGCGGCTACGATTACGTCGCCAGCTGCGGCCCCGCTGTCATGATGAAGAAAGTCGCCACCGCTGCCGCCGAGGTCGGTGCGTACTGCGAGGTGTCGCTCGAGCGCATGATGAGCTGTGGCTTTGGCGCCTGCAACACCTGCAATGTCGAAACGGTCGACGGTATGAAGGGTGCTTGCATGTGCGGCCCCGTGTTCGATGCTTCCAAGGTGGTGGTCTTCTAGTGGGTACCGTGAACATGGCCGTCGATTTCGGCGGCGTCAAGATGCAGAACCCCATCAACACCGCAGCCGGTACCTTTGGCTACGGTTGGCAGTTCCAGAACTTCTTTGATGTTTCCCAGCTGGGCGCCATCACCACCAAGGGTTGCGCTGCCGAGCCCTGGCCCGGCAACCCCGCGCCCCGCATGGCCGAGATTCCCGGCGGTATGATCAACTCCGTGGGCCTTCAGAACCCCGGCGTGGCCGCCTTTGCCCGCGAGTCCGGTCCGTGGCTCGAACAGCTGTCCAAGGACGGCTGCCAGGTCATCTGTCAGGTTGCCGGCCACTCCGTTGACGAGTTTGTCCGCGCACTCGAGATGTATGTTGAGCTGTGCCCTTGGGCTGCCGGCTACGAGATCAACGTGAGCTGCCCTAATATCGCCGCCGGCGGTGCCGCCATGGGCTCCACGCCCGAGGGCGCCTCTTCCGTTATGGCTGCCTGCCGCAAGGTGACCGATAAGCCGCTTTTCGTGAAGATGGCGCCGGTCAACGTCGCCGAGATCGCCAAGGCCCTCGAGGCTGCCGGCGCCGACGGCCTTTCGGTCATTAACTCCATCCAAGGCATGGCCATCGATGTTCATACCCGCAAGTCCCGCGTGGCCAAGCCCAAGGGCGGCCTTTCGGGCCCGCTGTGCCACCACATCGCCGTTCGCATGGTCTGGGAGGTCGCCCAGGCCGTCGATATCCCCATCAACGGCGTCGGCGGTGTCATGACTGGCGAAGATGCGGCCGAGTTTATCCTGGCTGGCGCCACCTGCGTGTCGGTCGGCATGGCCAACTTCGTCGATCCGTGCGCTTCGCTCAAGATTGCGCATGAGCTCGAGGCCTGGGCCGAGTCCCAGGGCGTGAAGGACATCAACGAACTGGTAGGTGCGTTCGAATGCTAGAGACCGATGCCCGCGACCGCGTAATCGTCGCTCTCGACTGCGACCGTGAGCGTGCGCTCGAGCTTGCCCACGAGCTTTCGGGCCATGCCGCCTGGCTCAAGGTTGGCATGACGCTCTATTACGCCGAGGGTCCCCAGATCGTCAAGACCTTTAAGGACCTTGGCTTTAAGGTCTTCCTCGACCTTAAGTTCCATGACATTCCGCATCAGGTGCGCGGCGCTGCCCGCTCGGCCTCGCTTGCCGGTGCCGACCTGCTTTCGGTCCACGGCCTGGGCTCGGGTGCTATGCTCGCTGCCTGCCGCGAGGGTGCCGAGGAGGCGCGTGAGGACCGCGCCAAACTCGTCGCCATCACCGTGCTCACGAGCATGAATCAGGATGCCTTGAGCGAGATCGGCGTCGAGTCGCCCGTGGCCGAGGAGGCCGCCCGCTTGGCAAAGCTTGCTCAGGCCAACGGCATCGATGGCATCGTGTGCTCACCGATGGAGGCTCACGACATGCGTGAGCTGCTGGGTCCTGATGCCCTGATCGTGACTCCGGGTGTGCGTCCGGTGGGTGCCGCCCTTGGTGACCAGTCCCGCGTGGCGACGCCTTCCCAGGCTATCGAGCGTGGCGCAAGCCACATTGTGGTGGGCCGTCCCGTCACCGGTGCCGACGATCCGGTTGCCGCCTTTGACGCCATCGTCGCCGAGCTGGTCGAAAACGTCGCGTAAAAGATTCCCCTAAGTCACCAGTTTTGGGTCTCATTAGCACAAAATAGCCTCGGTGCCTGCGTAAACTTTCCCATCCTTTGTGTGGAATCGCAGGTCAGGGGCTTAACTTTGGGCGCAGTATATTGCACTTTTTGCGGGTATCGTCTAACCTATGGAGCCGCGATTAGGCATTTTGTACGTTCTACGTGCTAAAATGCCAATTATTGAATCAGTTATAACCCAACTATTTGGAGGTACGAATGGCACTCCCTCAGCTTACCGACGAGCAGCGCAAGCAGGCTCTTGAGAAGGCTGCTGCCGCACGTCACGCCCGCGCTGAGCTTCGCGAGCAGATCAAGAAGGGTGAGAAGTCCCTCGAGTCCGTGCTCAACTCCGATGACCCCATCGCTTCCCGCATGAAGGTTTCCACCCTCATCGAGTCTCTCCCCGGTTATGGCAAGGCCAAGGCCGCCAAGATCATGGAGGAGCTCGGTATCTCCGCTACCCGTCGCGTCCAGGGCCTCGGCGTCCGTCAGCGCGAGCAGCTCCTCGAGCAGCTGACCAAATAAGTGAGCGCTCAGGATTCCAAGCTCTTTGTGATTTCTGGACCGTCAGGCGCAGGCAAGGGTACGCTCGTCACTCGTGTGCGCGAGCGCCGCTCGAACCTGGGCCTGACGGTTTCGGCTACCACGCGAGCACCACGTAAAGGTGAGGTCGACGGCGTCAACTACTTTTTTCTGACGCGCGAGGAGTTCGACCGCCGCGTGGCAAACGGCGAGTTTGTTGAGTGGGCCGAGGTCCACGGTAACTGCTACGGCACGTTGGTGAGCGAGGTCACATCCAAGCTCGCCTCGGGCGCGTCTCTGATTTTGGAGATCGATGTCCAGGGCGCCCTGCAGGTGAAGGAGCGTTTCCCCGAGGCCGTGCTGATCTTTATCAAGCCGCCTTCGCTTGAGGTGCTCCGCGAGCGTCTAGTCGGTCGCGGTACCGAGACGCCCGAGACGATTGAGCTGCGTATGGCAAACGCCGCCGATGAGCTTGCCCTTGCCGACCGCTACGACGACGTCGTGGTAAATGACGATCTCGACCGCGCGACCGATGAGCTCGTTCGCGTTCTCGATATGCATGAAAGGATCTGAGGTCCGTGTCCGTTGTAAAGCCTTGCATTGACGATCTTCTGGAGAAGACCGATCACAACCGCTTCCTGCTCGCTTCGCTTGCCTCCAAGCGCGCCTGCGACATCAATAGCATGCTGCGTGGCCAGCACAACCGCGTGCTTGCCGTCCAGGATGTCGATGACATCACCATCGGGCTTTCCGGTGCCGATACCATCTCGATGGCTATGGACGAGATTGTCGACGGCGACATCTCTTACGACGAGGCCCGTTACGAGAAGGCGCTCGGCCACAAGGTTGCTGAAGCCTAAATGGCGGCTCGCGTCTGCCTGGTCCACTATCACGAGGTTGGACTGAAGGGTAAGAACCGCGCACATTTTGAGCATATCCTCATGGATAACATCAAGGCGGCCTTGGCCGCCTTTTCCGTGAATGCCGTGTCTCGAATTTCCGGTTATATCCTCGTGACCTTTAACGAGCATCAGGCCGATGAGGCGGCGCGTGTCATTCGCACCGTTCCCGGCGTTGCTCGTGTGTCTTTGGCGTATCACACTAACCGCGACCCGCAGGAGTACTGTGCCGCCGCCGTCAAGGCGCTGCGCGAGTTTGGTCCTTTCGATTCGTTTAAGGTGCACGCCAAGCGCTCCAATACCGACTATGAGCTCACCTCGATTGATATCAATCGTCAGGTGGGCGAGGTGTTGTGTGAGGCCTTCCCCGATAAAAAGGTTCAAATGCACGACCCCGATGCCATGGTGCACGTACTGGTGGTTCAGGGTAGCGTTTATGTGTACGCGCGCTCCGAGCGCGGCGTGGGCGGTCTGCCGGTGGGTTCTGCCGGCAAGGTCGTGACGCTGCTGTCGTCGGGTATCGATTCTCCGGTGGCGACTTGGATGCTCGCGCGTCGCGGTGCGGTGTGCGTGCCGGTACATTTCTCCGGTCGTCCGCAGACGCCCGATACGAGCGAGTATTTGGTACAGGACATCATCCGTGCGCTTGAGCCGGGTGTCCAGATCGGTCGCCTGTACGTGGTGCCGTTTGGCGACTGCCAGCGTGAGATTTCGGTCACCTGTCCCAGCAACCTGCGCGTGATCATGTATCGCCGCATTATGTATTCGGTTGCCGAGCGCATTGCACACATCGAGGGCGCCAAGGCCATCGTTACGGGTGAATCGCTTGGGCAGGTTGCCTCCCAAACGCTTGAGAATATCATGGCCGTTAACGAGGCCGTGAAGATCCCCGTGTTCCGTCCGCTCATCGGTTCGGACAAGCAGGAGATTATCGCGCGCGCCGAGGAGATTGGTACGTTCGATATCTCGACTGAGGCCGCTCCCGACTGCTGCACGCTGTTTATGCCGCGTCGTCCCGAGACGCACGCTAAACTCGATGCCGTGCATGAGGCCTGGGAGTTGTTCGATCACGAGGAGATGATCGAGCGCCTACTCAAGCAGACCGAGTACATCGACTTCGAAAGCAACACGTATAAGGCCCCTAAGACCTTAAAACGCAAACATTCGGAGCTTGCTCCGCGTGAGATTTACCAAGATCACGAGTAAATTTGTGCATAGACCGACGATGCTCTTGCATCGTCGGTCTTTTGCTATCTGGGCATTTTGCGGCTAAGTGTTCATTTGCTGACGTGTGTCTGAATAAATGGACAGATTTGTGCAAGGTTTTGGTCAGCTTTTGGTTTGACTGCGAAAACCGGTTTTGAAGCATGGCTGTTGCAGGGCTCTTTTCCTGACACGATGGTGTTGGGAGGTTTTGCTATGGCGCAGCGCGAACAACACGAACGAGTCAAAAAGATGGACCGCTGGGCGGGCAAACTGCTCGGTCATAAGGCAGTGGTGATGGCGATACTGGTCGTCATTGCGATGGCGAGTGGACTGGCAATGGCGAACTTTGGCGGCGGTGCCGGCGGTGTGTCGTTTGAGCGCACTGATGGTTCGGGCACGTTAGTGGAGCCGGGATCCGGCGATGCTTCGAGTGGAAAGACATCTGAAGGCTCTTCGCCTAAGGCGTCTGCCGCGGCAGAGGTCTATGTCGATGTTGATGGCGCCGTGGTGTCACCCGGTGTATATCGCCTCAAAGACGGGGCGCGGGTGGCTCAGGCGATTGATGCCGCCGGCGGGCTGGCGCCCGAAGCAGACGTTACGGGGCTTAATCGTGCATCCAAGGTCACTGATGGACAAAAAATTCACGTTTCAACGGTGGGGGAGCAGCAGGTGTCCATTGCGGAAGCCGGTGTTGATGGTGGGACTTCCGCATCATCAGGCGTCGGTGGCGCAACAGGCCTAGTAAACATTAATACGGCAAGCTCGGCAGAGCTGCAGACGCTCTCGGGAATCGGTCCCTCAATGGCACAGTCGATTATCGATGAGCGGACAAAGAACGGTGCTTTTGCTTCGGTTGACGATCTGATGCGCGTGTCGGGAATCGGCGAGAAGAAGCTTGCCAAAATCAAAGAATGCATCTGCGTATGAGTACGACCGAGCGAGAGCACGTGATGCCTCCGCGGCCCCTGATTCCGTGGACGATGGCCCTGTGTGCCGGCATGTGCGTGAGCTGCGCCTTGGTGCTCAGCATAGCCGCTGATGTGCTGCTGAGGGAGCGGGCGACGGCGGTCGGGCCGCTATGGGCCATTCCCGTTGCGGCAGCGGTTTTCGTTGTGCTGGCTCACTCTTGTGCGCGGCTTGCCCCTTTGAAGCGGTGGCTGTATGCCGCGTACGTCGGTCTCGTGGCGGGAGCGGTCGTCTCGGCGTGGTGGGCTGTGGGTGCGCTCAGCGCCTCGAAGGCGCTCGACGGTCGAGCGGCAAGCGGCCTCGAGTTTGTCGTGCAGGGTGATCCATCCATAAACGACGACGTGTATTCCTATATCTGCGAGGCACGCGCGGACGGTAAGAACTTGGCAACGGTTCGCCTATCGTGTGATCGTGAGCTCAAGGTCGGGGCGCACGTGCGTGTTATCGGTCGCGTTTCACGTTTTGAGGACGATGCATATGGACGATCGCGCGTGCTCCGAGGCGAGGTGCGCAAGGTTAAAGCCGTTCGAGTCGTGTCGGTCGATGAGGGCTCTCCGGTGCCGCTGCTTCGGCTGAGAAATGGGCTGCTTGCGTCCATCGCGCCTGCGACCGACCCGGCGCGTGCGCTCATAGCCGGTGTCGTCTGCGGTCGTTCGGCCGAGCTGCGCGCCCAGCCGGCGGGCGACTGGTTTTCGGTGACGGGAACGGCGCATCTTATCGCCGTCTCGGGCAGCCATTTGGCTATCGTGGGGTTTGTAATCGAGGGTGTATTGCAAAAGACTCGGTGCTCACGTGGTCTTCAGCGGGCGATATTGGCGATAACGCTTGTGGGCTATGCTGCCTTTACGGGCGCGTCTCCCTCGGCCGTGCGTGCGTGCTGCATGGTGTTCGTGACGCTTGTCGTAAACAGCGTGGGGCGTCGTCGGCACGGCCTTTCGGCACTCTTCGTAACCATGTCCATCTTTGTGCTACTGCGGCCGACGGTGCTGTTCGAGATGGGCTTTCAACTCTCGTGTGCCAGCGTCTTAGCCATTCTGTGCTTTTGTCCCTATGCGACCTACGCTTTGGGTGAGCTAGGTGTGCCATCAGGCGTTGCCAGCGTGCTTTCCGTCACGCTGTGCTCACAACTGGCGACACTTCCCATTACCATTCCTGCCTTCGGTACATTCTCGCTCATTGCTCCGTTGGCAAATGCGGTCCTCGGTCCGGTGGTGAGCGTACTGCTCGCTGTGTCGATCGTGCTGGTTCCCTTTTCGTTCGTGGCACCGTTGCGGACTTGGGCGCTCGTTGTGCCCATGATTGCCGCCCGTTGCGCGCTGTTCTTCGAGCAACTGTTTGCCGCCGTGCCGGGTGCATACGTGAGCGTGCCGCCCGATAGCATGTGGATTTACCTAGTGCCGTGTTTTCTGGCGGTTCTGCTGGTCTGGTGGCCGCGTCCCCGTGCACGTCCTATGGCGGTGGGGCTTACATGCCTGATGCTCTTGGCTGCGATTCCGTACGTCTATTGGGATCGATTCGCTCCGCCTTCGGTGACGGTGCTCGATGTGGGCCAGGCCGATGCGATTCTTATCCGCCAGGGCGGCGCAGTTGCACTTGTCGACTGCGGACTCGACGAGCGCGTGGTGGCGGCGTTGGTTCGCAATAACGTGCACCATATCGACGCCGTCTTTGTGACGCATTGGGATGAGGACCACTGGGGTGGTCTGCCTGCCGTGCTCGAACAGTTTTCGGTCGGAACGATTGCCGTGGCCGCGGATGCGCTGGAGGATGCTCCTGCCGAGGTATTGAACCGACCTGGCGTGGAGTATCGGCAGGTGCGCCGTGGGGATATGGTCGACATCGGCTCATTTTGCGCCCGCGTGATGTGGCCATTCGAGTCCGTGGATGGCGAGGGAAATGAGGACTCGCTTGTCCTTCTGCTCTCTTATGTTCAGGAAGGCAAGGGCCTGCGCATACTCCTCACCGGTGATGCCGAGCTCGACCAAGAACGGGAATTCGTGCAGGAGGTGGGGGATATCGATGTCCTTAAACTTGGGCATCACGGCTCCAAGGTTTCAGTCGATGGTGAGTTGCTGGACATCCTGAAGCCCGAGCTTTCTCTCGCAAGCGCCGGTGAGGGGAATCGATACGGCCATCCGTCCGATGCCTGCATCGATGCCGTTAAGGAAGCGGGTGGTGTGTTCGCGTGTACCATCGAACACGGCGACATTACCGTCACACCGACTGCGAATGGCTTTGCGATGCGATGCCAGCGACCGTGACGACGTCGTTGGCGTGTGGTGGGCCCCTGGGCTAGAATGGCACGGAACGAATACGAAGGCCTGCGGGAGGGGAGCGCAATGTCCGAAACCGGTTTGCTGCCGGCATATCTGATCGTCGGTACCGACGGAGTTAAGCGCGACCACGCCGTCTCGCGTATGAAAGCGCGTCTGGAAAAATCGGGTATGGTCGAGTTCAACCTCGACGAGCGAGACATGACCAAGGACCCCGATATCGAGTCCATTATCGGATCGCTCAACACCTTTCCGATGGGCAGTGAGTTTCGTCTGGTAATCCTCGATGGCTGCTCAAAGCTCGCTAAGGCGGTCTCGGAGCCGCTCGTTGGGTATCTGGCGAGTCCCAGCCCCACAACGGTCTGCCTCATCATCGCCGACTCCCTTGCCAAGAATACGCGCCTGTATAAGGCAATCGCCAAGATCGACAAGAAGGCTATCGTCGATTGCTCGGGTACCAAGCGCTGGGAACTGCCGCGCCGTGTTCAGCAGATGGCGACGCAGCGCGGTAAGTCGATTTCGACGGCGGCCGCCGAGGAGCTCGTCTCGCGTTCGGGCGAAAACACGCGCATGCTCGATAACGACTTGGCTAAGCTTGCCCAGATGGTCGAGTCGCCTCAGATTGAACTTGCCGATGTTGAGCGCTGGATTGTTCGTACGGCCGAGGTTCAACCCTGGGACTTTCTCAATGCGGTCTCGGCCCGTGACATGCGCCGTTCGCTCGAGCTCTTCAATCTAATGCCCGCCAAGAGCTACGTGTGGACGTACACATTGCTGTGCGGTCGCATTCGCGAGCTTATCGTCGCCAAGGCGCTCGACGCGCGTGGGCAGGGTCGCGAGCTGGCCGCAACGCTCAAGCTCCAGTCCTGGCAGGTCAAGAATCACCTTACCTGGGCACGTCGCTTTTCGATGGCAGAGCTCATCGCAGCGCTCGAGGGTGCCGTTGATGTGGAGCTCGCGCTCAAGGGTTCGGCAGATTCTGAGACCGCGCTTTTGCTCTGGATTACGAACATCTTGAGAAAATCGTGATGATACCTGCCTATTTGACAAATTCGTTCTATCCCTTTGAGAGGGAGCGTGCTATAGTAGGCGCTTGCATGACCTCACCGTGTCTCAGAGGTGTCATACATTTTTTGCAAGGAACTCGAAAGGAACTCCAGAAGTGGCAAACATCAAGTCTCAGAAGAAGCGTATCCGCACCAATGAGGCAGCTCGCATGCGTAACAAGGCTGTCAAGTCCGAGCTCAAGACGCTGACCAAGCACGTCCAGTCCGCCGTCGCCGAGGGCGACGCCGAGAAGGCCCAGGCTGCCCTCAAGACCGTCACCAAGCGTCTCGACATGGCTGCCGCCAAGCATGTTATCCACAAGAACCAGGCTTCCAACCGCAAGTCCGGTCTTGCCAAGCTCGTGAACAGCATCAACGCCTAAGTTGTAAATTTCACACCACACAGATTACGCGCATAAATGGAGCCTGTTTTATGGAACAGGCTCCATTTTTTGTACCGCTCGGGTAAGATAGTCCGCATGAATACTTCAATTGACATTTCCCACATCCGCAACTTCTCGATCGTTGCGCACATCGACCATGGCAAGTCCACGATCAGTGACCGCATCCTCGAGCTCACCCATACCGTCGACGAACGCGACATGGAGTCGCAGCTGCTCGACACCATGGATATCGAGCGCGAGCGCGGCATTACGATCAAGTCCAATGCCGTCCGCGTTTCCTATGACGCCGACGATAGTGAGACGTATCAGTTCAATCTGATCGATACGCCGGGCCACGTGGACTTTACCTATGAGGTCTCGCGCTCGCTGGCAGCCTGTGAGGGCGCGGTACTCGTTGTCGACGCTACGCAGGGCGTCGAGGCGCAGACCGTCTCCAACGCGACGCTCGCCATGAACGCCAATCTGGACATTGTGCCGGCCATCAACAAGATCGACCTGCCCTCAGCCCATCCCGATGAGGTTAAGATCGAGATTGAGGATGACCTGTCGATCCCTGCCGATGATGCCGTGTGCGTCTCGGGCAAGACCGGCGAGGGCATCCATGATCTGCTGGAGTCCATTGTCTTTTTGATCTCTCCGCCCAAGGGCGATGCGAACGCGCCGCTCAAGGCGCTCATCCTTGACTCGTATTTTGATGAATACCGCGGCGTCGTCGCCACCGTTCGCGTTTTTGACGGCTCGATTAAAAAGGGCGATACCCTGCGCATGATGCAGGCCAAGGGCGATTTTTTGGTCGATGGCGTGGGTGTCAAGCGTCCCGCCGAGACGCCGGTCGACGCGCTGACCGTTGGCGAGGTGGGCTACGTGGTCACGGGCCTGAAGGACCCCGAGGCCGTGCGCGTGGGCGATACCCTCACGTGGGCCTCGAACCCCTGCCCCGAGCCGCTTCCGGGCTACCGCGAGGCCAAGCCCATGGTCTACACGGGCCTGTTCCCGATCGACAACAAGGACTATGAGAACCTGCGTGACGCGCTCGATAAACTGCACGTTAACGACCCGTCGTTGGTGTGGGAGCCCGAGACCTCGGTGGCGCTCGGCTTTGGCTTCCGCGTGGGCTTCCTGGGCCTGCTGCACATGGAAGTCGTCAAGGAACGCCTGGAGCGCGAGTTCAACCTGGACCTCATTGCCACGAGTCCCTCGGTCGACTATCACGTCTACAAGACCGACGGCGAAATGATCGATGTCCGCAGTCCGCAGGACCTTCCCGAGGCCACACGCATCGATCGTATCGAGGAACCCTACCTCAAGGCAAAGATCATCTGCCCGCCTGAGTACACGGGTGCCGTCATGCAGCTCGCCATTGAGCACCGCGGCGTCACAACCGATATGATCCACCTGACGAGCAAATCGGTCGAGATGCGCTTCGATATGCCGCTCGCCGAGCTCATCTTGGACTTCTTCGATCAGCTCAAGAGCCGCACCAAGGGCTATGCCTCGCTCGACTACGAGTTCAACGAGTACCGTCCCTCCGAGCTCGTGAAGCTCGATATTTTGCTTTCGGGCGACGAGGTGGACGCGCTTTCGTTTATCGTCCATAAGGACAAGGCATATGGCCTGGCCCGCGGCCTGTGCGACAAGCTCAAGGAGATCATCCCGCGACAGCTGTTCGAGGTGCCTATTCAGGGTGCCATCGGCAACAAGATCATCGCCCGCTCCACCGTTAAGGCGCGCCGTAAGGATGTGCTGGCCAAGTGTTATGGCGGCGATATCTCGCGAAAGCGCAAGCTGCTCGAAAAGCAAAAAGAGGGCAAGAAGCGCATGAAGGCCATCGGCTCGGTCGAGGTCCCGCAGGAGGCCTTTATGGCGATTCTCAAGGTGGACGAGTAGGTCCATGGCGCTTTCTGAATACAGCAAGCGGCTGCTGGGCGCCTATGCCGAGCAGCCGTTCCTTATGGCTCCCATGGCGGGCGTAACCGACCCCGCCTATCGCATCATGTGTCGCCGTCGCGGTGCCCATCTTGCCTATAGCGAGATGGTGAGCGTGGCGGGCCTTGCCTATGCCAGCAACAAGACGTGGCGCCTGGTGTTGCCGGCTGTCGAGGAGCAGCAGATTTGCGTGCAGCTCTTTGGTTCTAAGCCCGATCAGTTTGCGAGTGCCGTCGCTGCCGTCGAGGAACGCGTGGGCGATCGTCTGTCGCTCATCGATATCAATATGGCCTGTCCGGCTCGCAAGGTCGTAACCAAGGGCGAGGGCTCGGCGCTCATGCGCACGCCCGACCTGGCCGAGAAGATTGTTGAGGCAGCGGTGGGCGCGGCGCATGTTCCCGTGACCGTGAAGATCCGCAAGGGTTTTTATGCCGAGGACCGCAACGCCGCGACATTTGCCCAGATGCTTGAGAGTGCAGGGGCTGCCGCAGTCGCCGTGCATGGTCGTTGCGCCACGCAGCTCTACACAGGTCAGGCCGATTGGTCGGTCGTCGATGAGGTTGCCGATGCTGTCGAGATTCCCGTGATTGGTTCGGGCGATGTGTTCTCGGCCGAGGACGCTGCTGAGCATCTGCACGGCTCGGGTGCCAGCGCGGTGTTTATCGCGCGCGGCATCTACGGCAATCCGTGGGTGTTCGGCGATGCCCGAGCCCTTGCACTCGATGGCACGCCGGTTCCTTCTCGCTCCTCGGTTGAGCGCCTGGAGGCTCTGCGCGAGCACCTGACGTTGACGCACGAGCTTCTGCCGCTCATGTCGCGTGCTCGCACGTACGCAAGCTGGTACTTAAAGGGCATGCCCCATGCCGCCGCCTGGCGCGCTCAGGTGGTGCGTTGCTCTACGTACGAGGAGTTCATGTCGCTGGTCGATGATATCGAGCGCGATGTGGTGGCCTGCGAGGCCGCGATTGCCGCCGGCGAGTCGGTGCCTGCTCATCCGCTGGAGGCCTAACGGTGGCCGTTACCGCGCTGTACGTGCACGTGCCGTTTTGCGCTCAAAAGTGCCAGTACTGCGACTTTGACTCGCGCAGCTTTGCTGCGTGTGATTTGGATGCCGCGCTCGATTCCTATTTTGAGCAGTTGTATGCGCGCCTCGATTCCTTTGGCGACGCCGGGGCGCTTGCGCAGGTCCGCACGGTCTATACTGGCGGCGGCACGCCATCGCTGGCAGGGGAGCGCCTGGTGGAACTTGCCCGGCGTATCTCCATGTGGTGCAAACCCGTTGAATTTACTTGCGAAGCCAATCCTGAGTCCCTGACCGCCGAGCTCGCCACCGCGCTTGCCGAGGCGGGTGTCACGCGCATCTCTCTGGGCGTGCAAACCCTCGACAATACCGAGCTGGCTGCTATTGGCCGCATTCACGATGCCAATCGGGCACTTGCGGCTATCGCGACGGTGAAGGACGCTGGCCTCGATGTGTCGTGCGACCTGATGTGCGGCCTTCCCGGGCAGACGGCCGCAAGCTGGCGGAGCACGCTCGATGGCGTGCTGGCGGCGGCGCCGCATCATGTATCGGTGTACCCGCTCACGCTCGAGGAGGGCACACCACTCTATCGCATGGCATGCCGTGACGAGTCGCTCGAGCCCGACGAGGATTTTCAGGCTTCGTGCATGGACGCGGCGCGTGAGCGCCTGGGTACGGCCGGCTATCATCCGTATGAGGTGGCAAGCTACGCGCTCGACGGCCATGAGTGCGCCCATAACATTGCCTACTGGACCGGACGGGGCTACCTGGGCCTGGGTCGTTCTGCTGCGGGCATGCTCGACGACGAGGATTTCGACCGTCTTGCAGGTTTGTTCCCCGGCGTGTCTTCTCGAGGCGATGCGTACCGCGTGCGTCTGGTGCAACGTGACGATGACGCGACGGCGTTCGAGGCCGAATATCTGTCGCAGCGCGAGGCTGTCGCCGAAGACTTGATGCTCGCCTGTCGCATGACGCGCGGTGTTGCGTCCGACCTGTTGGCTCGTGCAGCTTGCGTCATCCCAACGGGCGAGCTGACAGCTGCCTGCGATCGCGCGCTCGAATTGGGTCTTGCCACTTGGGTGCCCGAGACGCTCTGGGGTCATGAGGGACCCTTCACTACGGCAGATGTCGTCGCGGGCCATGTTCGAGCTCGTCTGGCGCCGACTCATCTGGGCTGGCTCGATGGAAATGTTCTGTTCGAGCTGTTTTGGGATCTAGCTTAGGCCGCTCGGGTAGAATTACCGGAATATATACGCTGCTGTGAGCAGGAGGTTGCCGCGCATGGCGACGATGAACGAAAAAGATTACTACGAGATTCTGGGTGTCTCCAAGGACGCCACCTCGCGTGATATTCAAAAGGCCTTCCAGCAAAAGGCCCGTAAGCTCCATCCGGACGTCAATAAAGAGCCTGATGCCGAGGAGAAGTTTAAAGAGGTTTCCGAGGCCTACGCCGTGCTTTCGGATGAGCAAAAACGTGCGCGCTACGACGCCATGCGTTCTGGCAATCCCTTTGCCGGTACTCCTACGGCTTCGCCCTATGGTGGCGGCTACGCCGGCAGCACGGGCTATGGCAATCCCTTTGAGGGCGGCTTTCCCTTTGGTGGCGCCTGGGGCCAGCAGCGTCGCGGCCAGGCTGCCTACAATCCCGAGAACGGCGCCAACGTGGTCGTCGATATCAAACTCGACGCCAAGGAGGCCAAGGGCGGTGCCCGCAAGACCGTCCGCTACACGCGCTTCGATACCTGTAGCAACTGCGGCGGCTCGGGCTCTGTTTCGTCTGAGCATGCCCATACCTGCCCGAGCTGCGGTGGCCGCGGCCACATCGACGTTGACCTGTCCTTCCTGTTTGGTGCGGGCACGTTCCAGTCGGTCTGCCCCGAGTGCGGCGGTTCCGGTAAGGTCGTGGCCGACCCCTGCCCCGATTGCGGTGGCAGCGGGCGAACCCGTGTGACCTCCGAGCAGACGATTGAGTTTCCTACCGGCACGCACGATGGCGATGAGGTCCGCATTAGCGGTATGGGTCACGCCGGCACCAACGGTGCCTCGGGTGGCGATCTTGTCGGCCGCGCCCATGTTGAGGCCGAGCGCCTGGAAGGCAAGGCCCGTACCGGTTTTTACCTGATGGGCATCGTGGCGCCGTTTTTGGTGCTGTCGGCCATCTCGGGCGTGTTCTCGGCCTTCGCCGTGATGTGCTTTATTCCGTTTACCATGGGCATGTTCATGGTGCTTTCGGACGGTGTGCTTCATCGCAGCCTGCTGTGGTGGAAACGCGGTGCGATGCAGTTTGCCAACGGTTTTGCCAACGGCTTCATGTTCGCGCTCGTGTCGGTTTGGTTCGCGAGCTGCTCGCAACGGGCCATGCTTTCGCCGTATCAAATGCAATAACATCAAACCCTCTGTTTGCGGTCGGCCCAGCTTGGGTATAGGACGCACTGTGACAATAATGAAAGTCGGAAGGATTCGGTCGTGTCGGAAAATAGGGATTACTACGAGGTGCTTGGCGTCGACAGGGATGCCGACGCGCGGACGATTAAGCGTGCGTTTCTAAAGAAGGCCCGTACCGTACATCCGGATGTTTCGGACGACCCCGAGGCCGAGGCCAAGTTCAAGGAGCTCAACGAGGCCTATTCCGTTCTTTCCGATGAGCAGAAGCGTGCTAACTACGACCGTTACGGCACTGCCGACGGCCCTGGTGGTTCGGGCTACGTCGATATCAACGATATCTTTGGTGGCATGGGCATGGACGACTTGTTCTCGTCGTTCTTTGGCGGTGGCGCCGGCGGTGGCGCCCGCGGCCGTCGTGAGCGTCGTCGCGGACGTGACATGGCCATCTCGCTTTCGGTGACGCTCGAGGAGGCGGCGCTCGGCTGCAAAAAGACGATCAGCTATGACCGCCTTGCCCCCTGCGAGGATTGCAACGGCACCGGTAGGGCCGAGGGTGCACAGGAAAAGCAGTGCAGCCGCTGCCACGGTACGGGCTACGTCACGACGGTTCAGCGATCGTTTTTGGGCCAGGTTCAGTCTTCCTCGCCTTGCCCCGACTGCCACGGCGAGGGCACGGTCATCGACCATCCCTGCGAGACCTGCGACGGTCAGGGCCGCACGCCTTCGCACGAAAAGATCGACATCGATATTCCCGCCGGCGTTTCGACCGGTCGCCAGCTGCGTGTGAGCGGCTTTGGCGAGGCCGGCCTTCGCGGCGAGCCTTCGGGCGACCTGATTGTCAACGTGCGCGTCGCCGACCATGAGCGCTTTAAGCGCAACGGTGACGACCTGTACCTGGTGAGCGATATCTCGATTGCGCAGGCTGCGCTCGGCTGCGAGATCGAGGTCGAGGGCATTATGCCCGACGAGGTCGTTAAGGTGACGGTTCCCGCCGGCGCCCAGTACGGCGACACCGTGAGCGTCAATAATTACGGCATGCCGCGCATTGGCGGTGGCGGTTCGCGTGGCCGCCTGATCGTGCAACTGCGCGTGGTCGTTCCCACCAATCTTTCCAATAAGCAACGCGAGCTGCTCCGTGCTTTTGCCGATGAGATGGGCGATGACGTCGCTTCCGGTAAGAAGTCGGTGACCGACCGTATCAAGAGTGCCCTCGACGATATCCTCGATTAAGGAGCCCGCGTGCTCGCACCCCATATTTCCGTCATCAACCTCGGCTGCCGTGTCAACCGGGTTGAGTCTGACCGTATCACTGCCGATCTTATGCGCCTGGGCTTTGCTATGGTGGAGCCCCACGATGCCGATCTGATTGTCATTAACACCTGTGCCGTTACGGGCGAGGCCGAGGCCAAGACCCGTAAGGCCGTCCGTCATGCGCTGGCCCATCCAAACGAGCCCTATGTGGTCGTGACCGGATGCGTGGTCAATTTGCATCCCGAGGAGCTGTTGGAGCTTTCGGATCGCGTGATCGCCGAGCCGTCCAAGATCGATGTCGCCGAACGTGTCTGCGAGGTGCTGGGCGTTGAGTCCGATAGCGTTCCCGCCTGCAGCGATGACGAGGTGGTCGATGCGCTCGGTCGCTCTCGCCTGGGCGTGAAGATCCAGGACGGCTGCAACCATCGCTGCACCTATTGCATTGTGTGGAAGGCGCGCGGCCCCGAGCGCTCCGTGCCCGTCGAGTCCGTGCTTGAGCAAGTTCGCGAGGCCCAGGAGGCCGGCGTGCCCGAGGTGGTGCTGACCGGTGTGAACCTGGGTGCCTACGATGGCAAGAGCACGACCGACGAGCATGTCGAAATCGATGAGCTGCTCGAGGCCATCATGGAGCGCACGACTATTGCGCATGTGCGCATTTCCTCGGTCGAGCCCATGGATATCTCTGAGCGCCTGCTTAAGGTTATGGCGCGCTATCCGCAGCGTATCGCCCCGTTTTTGCACCTGCCCGTGCAGTCCGGCTGTACGGCGACCCTGCATCGCATGGGTCGTCCCTATAGTGCGGAGGCCTTTGAGGACACGGTGCGTATGATTCGCGCCAACTTGCCCCAGGCGTCTCTTTCGTGCGATGTCATCGTCGGTTTTCCTGGTGAGACGGACGAGGAGTTCGAGGAGTCGCTGGCGCTGTGCCGCCGTGTGGGTTTCTCGCGTATGCACGTGTTCCGCTACAGCAAGCGTCCCGGTACCCTTGCTGCCGACATGCCCGACCAGGTGCCGCCCGAGGTTATGGCCGAGCGCAGCCGTCGTATGCGAGACACGGCGCAGGAGCTCGCTATTGCCGATGCTCGTCGTCGCGTGGGCACTGTCGAGCGTGCCGTGCTCGAGTATGGTGACAACCTGACGCTCGGTTCGTTCCATCATGCCCGTCTTGACGATACCTGTGGACTTACAGCCCCGTGCCTGCTCGATGTTGCTATCATCGGAGTCGATGATTCCGGCTTGGTCCATGCGCGCAGGGAGGTCCATGGAAGCCTCGAAGATTAGACTTACCGTTCCCGAGGGAATTGATCCCTCGCGCGTTTTGGGCGCCGGCGACGGCGTCCTTCGTGCGCTCGAGAGTTTGGTTCGCGCTCACGTGGTCGCCCGTGGCGATAGCATCGCCGTGAGCGGTGACCCGGACGAGGTCGAACTCGTGGCGCGTTTTTTCGAACATGCTTTCCGCGAGGCGGCCGCCGGGCGCACGCTGTCTGCCGACGATGTCTCTCGCTGCCTGGCCGTCTTGCGCGACGGTGAGCACGAGGCTACGTCGCTTCGCGATGACGTGCTGCTTTCGTATCGCGGCCGCGTCATTCGCCCCAAGACGCTCGGGCAAAAGCGCTATGTGGATGCCATCCGCTCGCATACCATCACGTTTGGCTTGGGTCCAGCCGGTACCGGTAAGACTTATCTGGCCATGGCGCTCGCCGTTGCCGCGCTCAAGCGCCACGAGGTGGGCCGTCTGATCTTGTCGCGTCCGGTTGTCGAGGCGGGGGAGAACCTGGGCTTTTTGCCCGGCACCCTCGAGGAAAAGATTGATCCGTACATGCGTCCGCTCTACGACGCCCTTTTTGACATGATGGATCGCGAGCGAACCGATGAGCTTATGGAGCGCGGCGTGATCGAGATCGCCCCGCTTGCCTATATGCGCGGTCGTACGCTGAGCGATGCTTTCGTGGTGCTCGACGAGGCGCAAAATACCACGCCCGAGCAGATGAAGATGTTCCTGACACGCCTTGGATTTAACTCCAAGTTCGTGATTACCGGCGACCTCAGCCAGCGCGACCTGGTGGGTCGTCGTGGTGGCTTGGCGGATGTCGAGAAGATTTTGGGCCGTGTCGACGATGTGGCGTTTGCACACCTGGAGCGCGCCGATGTGGTGCGCCATGCCCTGGTGGGTCGTATCGTCGAGGCATACGATGCTTATGATGACGTGCGTGAGCAGCGCTCGCGCGACCGAAAGGAGTCCCGTTGAGTGTATTGATCAGCAACGATGCCGAACTCGATACGCTGTTCGACGCGCAGGAGGTGGAGCACATCTGCGAGGTTGTGCTTGCCGCCGAGGGCGTTGAACGTGAAGTCGAGATTTCCCTTTCGTATGTCGACGAGGACGAGATGCACGAGCTCAACCACGAGTGGCGTGGCATCGACCGCACCACCGATGTGCTCTCGTTTGAATGCGACTCGGCCTTTGACGAGGATATTCCCGCCGACGAGACGCTCGAGCTCGGCGATATCATCTTGGCCCCGCAGGTCATTGCCCGTCAGGCCCCCGGCTTTGGCAATAGCCCTGCCGACGAGTGCCGCCTGATGCTCGTACACGGCATGCTGCACCTGCTGGGGTATGACCATATCGAGGACGACGAGGCCGAGGTCATGGAGGCTCGCGAGGACGCTATCCTGCGCGATCTGGCGCTCGAGCGCGGCGAGGATCCTAAACTGGTCCACGTCGGCCCCATCACCAATCATGCCCACGACTAGGAGCCGTTTATGATTCCCGGATCGAACAAGGACCATCCGTCCTTTTTAAAGTCGTTCTCATACGCCATGGAGGGCTTCGTCACCGCCGTCAAGACCGAGCGCAACATTAAGGTCATGCTCGTGGCAGGCGTGTGCACCGTCATTGCCGGCTGTATCGTGGGGCTCGATATTGCCGAGTGGGCTACGGTCATCATCTGCTGCGGCCTGGTGATTCATGGCGAGCTGTGTAACACCGCCATGGAGGCCATCGTCGACCTGGCGACCCAAGAGCTCCATCCGCTGGCAAAGCGTGCGAAGGATATCGCCGCCGCCTCTGTATACGTTCTTTCCATTACCGCCGCGATCGTGGGCTTGCTTGCCTTTGCCCACGCGCTCGACTTTATTTAGAAAGGGATTCCCATGTCCGACAATATGCAGCCTACCGATGAGATTTTGGACGAAGAGTCCCTGGATGCTAAGGCGACCGAGGATTGCGATGAGGTCGAGGAGTTCGACCCGTTTGAGGGCATGAGCGACGAGGAGCTCGACGCCCTGTGCGACGAGGACGACAACCTCGCGGGCTTTGGTGACGTTGAGCCTGGTTTCCGCAGCGGCTTTGTGGCCCTGGTCGGCCGCCCCAACGCCGGCAAGTCCACGCTGCTCAACGCCTGCTATGGCAAAAAGGTCGCCATCACCTCGCCGGTGGCCCAGACGACCCGCCGCCGCATGCGCGCCGTCGTCAACCGCCCCGGCTACCAGCTGGTCTTTGTCGATACCCCGGGTATCCACAAGCCCAAGGACGGCCTGGGCTCCGAGCTCAACAAGAGCGCGCTGTTCGAGCTGAACGATGTCGATGTTGTCGCGTTTTTGATTGATGCCACCAAACCGATCGGCAGGGGAGACGCCTGGGTTGCCGAGCGTGTCAGATGCGCTCGTTGCAAGAAGGTCCTGGTGCTCACTAAGGCCGATGAGGCCGACCCCGCACAGGTCATGGAGCAGCTTAAGGCCGCCCACGAGCTCATGGAATATGACGACGAGATCGTGACGTCGTCGGTCAAGAACTTCAACGTCGATGCCTTTATCGAGACCGTTGCGCACTTTTTGCCCGAAGGCCCGCGTTGGTTCCCCGAGGACATGGGCACCGACGCTTCTGACGAGACGCTCGTTGCTGAGTTTGTGCGCGAAAAGGTCTTGCGCCGCACCCGTGATGAGATCCCGCACTCCGTTGGCGTGATCTGCGATGCGCTCGAGCAGACCAAGAAGGTGCTGCGCGTGCACGCCACCATTTACGTCGAGCGTGAGGGCCAAAAGGGCATCATCATCGGCAAGGGCGGCGAGATGATCAAGCATATCGGTATTGACGCCCGTCGCGATCTTGAGCGCATCTTTGGCACGCAGGTCTTTTTGGAGCTGGACGTGAAGGTCAAGGCCGGCTGGCGTGACGACGAGGCCCAGATTCGCCGCTTTGGGTACAACGCGGAAGATTAGTTCGCGTCAATGGCAGGCTCCCGGACATATCGCACGAAGGTGCTCGTCCTCGACAAGACGAAGCTCAAAGAGACCGACTTGATCCTGACGATGCTTGACGAGCGGGGGCGGCAGGTTCGTGCCGTGGCAAAGGGCGCCCGCAAACCCGGTGGTCGCCTGGCTGCGCGCTGCGAGCTGTTCTGTACCGTTGATATGCTGCTTGCGCATGGACGGTCGCTCGACGTGGTTTCTCAGGCCGAGCTTATGGAGGCGCCGCTCGGCGCTGCGCCCGATTACGAGACGACCTGCGCCGCAAGCGCGATCGCCGAGGTCGCGCGCGTGTGCTCGTTCGAGGACGCCGAGGACCCGTTTACCTTTGCCATAACGCAGCGAGCGCTTGCCCTGGTGGGCAGCGGGCTCGACGCGGCACATATGGACCTACTTGTGGCGGCATATGTCTTTAAGCTGCTGTCGCACGTTGGCTATCGACCAGATTTTTCGGCCTGCGTGCTGTGCGGAGACCCCATGCTGTCGTATTTTTCACCACAGGTGGGCGGGCTCATGTGCGGGTCGTGCGCGTCGAGCGTTCCGGGTGCCGAGCTCGTGTCGACCGGCGAGGTCGCATGGCTGCGCGCCCTCATATCCATGACCTTCGATGCGCTTATGGCCGAGCGAATCGACCCGCATACGGCGGCATTCTTGCTTGGGCTTTCGCATGTTTGGGCTGCGACGCACACCGATCAGCGCCTCCGTGCGATGGAATTCATGTTGGGTCGGTGATGATGCGCAGGCGCGGGCTGCTTGTGGTAACATATCGGCCTGTTGGTACCTCGACCTTGGTTGCTCGCTCCACCGGCGGCTTCCCAGTCCGAGGCGAATCGAGTCGCCCGATAGCGACGCAAAACGAAAGGTGAAACAATGACTGTTTCCAAAGAGCGCAAGGCTGAGCTGACTGCCCAGTTCGGTAACACCCCGGTCGACACCGGCAACCCCAAGGTTCAGGTCGCTATCCTGTCCGAGCGCATCAAGGAGCTGACCGAGCACATGAAGTCCCACCAGAAGGACTTCCACACCCGTCGTGGCCTGCTCATGCTCGTCGGCCGTCGTCGTCGTCTTCTCTCCTACATCAAGAAGAACGACATCGTCGAGTACCGTGAGCTCATCAAGGCTCTGGGCATCCGCGACAACATCCAGTAGGATTTGTACATGCTAAGAGCGTCCTGCGCAGCGGGGCGCTCTTTTTGTGTAAGGGCGTGAACAATCACGCTCTGAAGCGTGGCGGGGGCAGGGGGCCCGCGTCACATGAGAAGCCCGCAGGCAAGGGGCCTGTGGGGTAAAGGAGAACAATGACACTCGTATCCAAGACCTTTGAGCTGTACGGCAAGACCTACACCTTTGAGTCCGGCGAGCTTGCCAAGCAGGCCACCGGCGCCTGTCTGGTCAAGCAGGGCGACACCACGATGCTCGACACCGTGGTCGTCTCCAAGGAGCGTAAGAACTACGACTTCTTTCCGCTGACCGTCGACTTCAACGAGAAGATGTACGCCGCCGGCCGCATCCCGGGTGGCTACCTCAAGCGTGAGGGCCGTCCCAGCGAGAAGGCCACGCTCACGGCCCGTATGATCGACCGCCCGATTCGTCCGAGCTTCCCGGACGGCTTCCGCAACGAGGTGCACATCGTCGCCACCTCGCTCGTCGCCGACCAGGTCAACCCCTTTGACGTCATCAACGTCATGGGTGCTTCCCTGGCAATGACGCTCGGCGGCGTGCCCTTCGAGGGCCCGCTTGCCTGCGTGCGCATCGGCCGTAACGTGGAGACCGGCGAGTTTATCGTCAACCCCACCTATGAGGAGCGCGAGAACTCCGACCTGGACCTGGAGCTGGGCGGCTCTGCCGACTTCATCTCGATGGTCGAGGCCGGCGCCGAGGAGATCTCCGAGGACGACATGCTCGCCGCCATGAAGTTTGGCCAGGAGGCCCTTGCCGCCTTCTGCCAGGCCCAGGACGAGTTCGTTGCCGAGTGGGAGCAGGTCAATGGCGCCATCGTCAAGAAGGAGTACCCGCTCGACCAGCCCGTCGAGGAGGTCCAGGAGCGCATCTTCGCCCACTACGACGAGATGGCAGCCGCCCTTCGCGACGCCGACAAGCTCTCCCGTATCGGTAAGGTCGAGGCTCTGAAGGAGTCCATCCGTGCCGAGTTCACCGAGGAGGAGCAGGCCGCTTGGGAGCGCGAGATCCCCGTGGCGCTCAAGAAGCTCGAGAAGAAGGCCATGCGCACCATGGTCGTCGAGACCGGCGAGCGCGTCGACGGCCGTGCCGCCGATGAGATCCGTCCCATCATGGTGAAGGACAACTATCTGCCGCTCGTTCACGGCTCCGGCCTGTTCCAGCGCGGTCAGACCCAGGTGCTCTCCGTGCTGTCGCTCGGCATGCTCAACGAGGGCCAGCGTCTGGATACCATCGAGCCCACCGAGGGCAAGCGCTATATGCATCACTACAACTTCCCGCCGTTCTGCACCGGCGAGACCGGCCGCATGGGCAGCCCCAAGCGCCGCGAGATCGGCCACGGCAACCTGGCCGAGCGCGCTCTGCTTCCGGTGCTTCCCGACGAGAACGAGTTCCCCTACGCCATCCGCGTGGTCTCCGAGGTCATGGAGTCCAACGGCTCCTCTTCGATGGCTTCGACCTGCGGCTCCACGCTCGCCCTTATGGACGGCGGCGTGCCCATTAAGCGCCCGGTCTCCGGTATCGCCATGGGCCTGATCCAGGAGGAGGGCAAGACCGTGGTACTGTCCGACATCCAGGGTCTCGAGGACTTCCTGGGCGACATGGACTTTAAGGTCACCGGCACCACCGAGGGCATCACCGCCCTGCAGATGGACAACAAGGCCACCGGCCTCACCTTCGACATCCTGGCCCGCGCTCTGCAGCAGGCCAAGGAGGGTCGCGCCTTCATCCTGCAGAAGATGCTCGATGTGATCCCCGAGCCGCGCCACACCACGCGCAGCACCGCTCCGCGCATCGTCTCCATCCAGGTTCCGACCGACAAGATCCGCGACGTCATCGGTTCCGGCGGTAAGGTCATCCGCGGTATCCAGGATGAGACCGGCGCTTCGGTCGACATCCAGGAGGACGGCACCGTCTTTGTCGGCGGCACCGGCGAGTCCGTGGACCAGGCTGTCGAGCGCATCAAGCTCATCATCAAGGTTCCCGAGCCGGGCGAGGAGTACACCGGTCGCGTGGTCTCCATCCAGCCCTTCGGCGCCTTCGTCAACCTGCTGCCCGGTAAGGACGGCCTGCTGCACATCTCTCGCGTCGCCAAGGGCCGCGTGGAGAAGGTCGAGGACGTCCTCAACGTGGGCGACGAGGTCAAGGTCGTCGTCATCGAGGTTGACGATCGCGGCAAGATCTCGCTCGATCGTCTTGACAAGCCCGAGGCCCCGGCTCGCGCCGAGGGTGCTTCCGAGGGCGACGGCGAGCACTTCCAGCGCCGTGAGCGTCCGCGTCGCGAGCGCTCCGAGCGCAGCGACCGTCCGCGCCGTCCCGGCGACAACGGAGGCCGCAAGCCCCGCCGTCACCACGACGCCGAGTAATAGCTACACATAAGTAGCTCAACAAGGGCGACTCCGTACAGGGGTCGCCCTTTTGCTTGCGCCCGGGAGGGCCGCATATGAAGTTACCTGCTCTACAGTCCTGCGCAAGACGGAAAGCACATTAAGTGCTTTCCTTTGCGTG
>UQMO01000004.1 GCA_900542125.1 uncultured Collinsella sp.
TGGGTCGGCCGGGATTGGTCAATCTCGGCCGACTATATTTGGCTAAATTATTCCGACGCTAACACCGAGGCTTTGGCCCGCATTGGTTACAAGCCAAAATACCAGATGATCGATTGGGAAAAGAAGAAAGAGCTGCTGGCGAGCGGCGAACTCGATTGTGTCATGGGCAGCTTTAGTATGACGGGTCGCGAAAACGAATATCGTTGGGCCGGCCCGTACCTTGCGAGCCGCCAGGTGGTCGCGGTCGATCCCCAGAGCGATATCTACACGCTTGCCGATCTTGAGGATAAGATCGTGGCGGTTCAGTCCACCACCAAGCCCGAGGGCATTTTGCTCAATCGCACAAATGAAAACGTTCCGCAGATCAAGGAGCTCTACAGCTTTTCGGACGGTTCATATCTGAACCCGGCGCTCGTCGAGGGCCTGGTCGACGCTATCGCCGCGCATGAGTCCTCGTTCCTCACCTACGAAAAAGACTATGGTGTGACATATCGCATTTTGGATGAGCCGCTGCTAAAGGTTGGTTTGGGCACCGCTTTCGATATCAACGATACGCGCGGCATCGACGTCAAGCTCACTCATGCCTACCAAGAAATGCTTGCCGATGGCACCATGGAACGTCTGGTGTCAAAGTACTTTGATGACCCTTCGCCATTTTTGAATATGGAGGGCCTGTCATGATCGATGCGCCCGACCACGCCGCTCAGGAGCGGGACAATCGTTCGACAGGGGCATGGCTCCTTGTCGCTCTGCTGGGGATAGCGCTCTCGGTTGTTGCCGGCATGATGAGCTACGGTTACACGACAGCCCAGGCCGAGCAGCGCTTTGCCGACGTTGTCGATTACGTGGCGACGCAGAGTCTTTCCTACGATGCGTTCAACAGCGCCTATGCGACCAAAAACCTGATTCGCGTTATGGAGATTGCCGGAGAGGCTGCTCGCGATATGGAGCGCGACGGTTCGGTGGATAACGCCATGCTGGAGCAATACGCCGACCAGTTCAACGTGAGCGCGCTGATTGTGACGGACGCATCGGGCAATTTGGTGTCCGAGTCCTCGACGGGCGATGTGGGCTACGGGTCGCTCGCTACGTATCTCAAGGAAGCGCCCGTGCTGGAGGTGGCAACTCATCCGCTTAAGTCCTATACCGCCCGCATCACGCTTGCGGATGATTCGGTCGCAGACATTGGCTGCGTGACTCGGCAGGATGGCGAGGGTATCGTTATCGCGGTAAGGCATCAGAGCGCGAAGGCGGTTGCAAGCAATACGCTCAAACTGCAGAGTTTGCTCGAAGGCTATGAAACCATCGATAGCGGCAATATCGTGATCGAAAGCGACGGCAAGGTCGTTGCGACCAATGCCGTTGAACCCACCGTATTGGGCGTGTTCGATCTGCCTGCGACGGACGTCTTCATTGTCGATGGTATTAAGGATCGATGCCTGGCTGGTAAGGTCAGATTGGTTAACGCCGACGGCGAGTGGTATTTGGGCACATTTGGAAAAGCGCACAAATTCTATGTGTACACCTATGCCTCGGCGCAGCGCTACTTTGAGGTTGTCGCGGCTGTTGCTGCCGGCGTGCTGGCGCTCTACAGCGGTGTTATAGCCGTTGTTGTGATGGTGCGTCGCCGCGCTGATCGTCGACGTTTGACGGACTTGCTGCAGCAGGAGCGCGACTATGGAGACAAGCTGGCAAAGGCGGCGCGTGAGGCCTCGTCTGCCAACTCGGCAAAGACGGAGTTTCTGCGTCGCATGAGCCACGATCTGCGCACGCCCATCAACGGCATTCGCGGCATGGTCGAGGTTGGCGATGCCAATGCGGACGATCTGCAAAAGCAGACTGAGTGCCGCTCAAAAATCTGGACGGCATCGGGACTGCTGCTCGACCTTGCCAACGAGGCACTCGATATGAGTCGCCTGGAGAGCGGGCAGGTCGACCTGGAGCTTGTTCCCACAAACTTGGTGACCCTCAACCACGAGGTACGCGATATTCTGGAGCGCCAGGCCGAGGAGCGTCTGGTGACAATTATCTGCGACCAGCAGACGCTTAATCATCCCTATGCGCGGGTGAGCGTGACGCACCTCAAGCGCTTGTTGCTCAATATTGCCGGTAATGCCGTCAAGTACAACCGCCAGGGCGGATATGTTCGCCTGGTGTGCCGCGAGGTGGAGCCAGCGGATGGCGTCCCCGTCTATGAATACACGATCGCCGACAACGGTATTGGCATGAGCGAGGAGTTCCAACAGCACCTCTACGAGCCGTTTTGCCGCGAGGAGCAGCAGGTGGAAGGCGCTTCATCGGGAACTGGCCTGGGCGCGCCTATCGCAAAACAGCTGGTGGAGCTTATGGGCGGAACCATGAGTTTTACGAGCGTCTTGGGGCAGGGAACGACGTTTACCATCCGCCTGCCGTTCGAGAAATGCAAACGCTCCGAGATTCCTCAGGCAGTTCGCGCGGATGCGGGCGATGGTGATGCGCTCCAGGGCTTGCGCGTTTTGCTCGTAGAGGATAACGATCTGAATGCCGAGATCGCGCAGTTTACACTCAGCCGTGCCGGTGCCGTCGTGACGCATGCTAAGGATGGCGAGTCTGCCGTTGAGGCGTTTGCCGCGAGCGCACCGCACGAGTACGACGTGGTGTTGATGGACATCATGATGCCTGGCATCGATGGCCTTGAGGCCACGCGTCGGATTCGAGCACTCGATCGCGAGGATGCCGCGACCACGCCGATTATCGCCGTGAGTGCCAACGCCTTTGCCGACGACCGCAGACTTTCGCGCGAGGCGGGCATGGACGCGCACCTGAGTAAACCCGTGAGCTCGCAAGAGCTCGTCGAGGCGCTTGCGCACATAGCTGCCGACGCTTCATAAGCATATGGCCCGGTTCCAAGGTGGGTTGGAACCGGGCCATATTGCCATTTGTGACGCCTGTTCTTGAGGCTTACTTTTCTTGAATCTGCTTGCCGCAGAGATGCTCAATCGTAATCTCGTAGAGCTGGACGCCCTTAATGTCCTTGGCGATTTCCTCTTCGACCTCCTCGGCAGAAGGGTAGTACTTAAGCGCGAGCTGGCGGACTTTATCCTCGATAAACGCGGGGGTGTCATTCGCCAGGCGACAGCGGCCAAAAACCACGGTACTCATAACGTAGGGAGCCCAGTCACCGTCCTTGTACCACTCGTTGCCGTAAACGGTAAAGCAGACCTTGTCATCGCGCTTGAGTGAATCGACCTTGTGGCCGGCCTTGGCGCCATGGAAATAAATCTTGTCGTGCTCGGTGTCAAAGAAGTAGTTGACGGGAATGGCGTACGGGTAGCCATCGTCGCCGTTGACGGCAAAGACGCCGCGCTTGCAGGTAGCGAGCAGCTCGCGCGCTTCCTCGTCGGTGATGGCGCGTTTCTTTCGGCGTAAGGGCTTAAACATTGTTGGCTTCCTTTCTGCTGCGTATGGTTGTTGAGCACAAACTATAGCGAAACAGCTCCGTTTTTCTTGATGCGGGCGAGTATGTTTTTGAGCTTGTTAAAGTCGAGCGGTTTGGACAGATGGGCGTTCATGCCGGCATCGTGTGCCGCCTTGGCGTCCTCGGCAAAGGCATTGGCGGTGAGCGCGATGATGGGGATATCGGCTGCATCGACCTTCTCGCTCAGACGAATCGTGCGGGTCGCCTCATAGCCGTCCATGCCCGGCATCATAATGTCCATCAGGATCGCATCGAAGCTGCCGGCGGGATGCGACAGGTACAGATCGACGACCTCGTTGCCGTTGGCGGCGCGGGTGACCACGACGCCCTCGGATTCTAGCAGCGTCTGGGCAATTTCGGCATTCAATTCGTTGTCTTCGGCGAGCAGCACGTTCATGTCGGCGAGCGAGCAGTCGGGCGCACTCTCAACCGTATTCGCCCGCGCCTGGGGATTCTCGTCGATATCGAGCGGAATCTCCACGTAGAACGAGGTGCCCACATGGAGCTCACTGGTGACTTCGATGGTGCCGCCCATCAGTTCAATAAGCGACTTGACGATTGGCATGCCCATGCCGGTTCCTTGGAACTTGCTGCGCGCATCGTCACCTTCTTGGGCAAACGGCTCATAGATATGCTTTAAAAACTTGGGAGTCATGCCAATGCCGGTATCCGAAACGCTAAAGCAAAAGAGCGCGCGCCCGTTATCGAGTGGCTTGGTCTTTGAACTAAAGGTGACGGAGCCGCCGTGCTTGTTGTACTTAATGCTGTTGTCTAACAGGTTGATCATGATCTGTCGGATATGGGTGGGACTGCCGATCATGTATGGCCCCGTGGCGTACGGCAGACTATTGTCCTGCATGGTGATGCCGTTACTGGTCGCGCGGAGCTTGCACAGAACCAGCGTATTGTCACAGAGCTCTTTGAGGTTAAAAGGCGCATGCTCCAGTGTTAGCTTGCGGTCTTCGATTTTGCCCATCTCGAGCATGTCGTTGATCAGCGAGAGCAGGTGATTGGCGGCAACGCGCGCCTTGGCACGGCTCTCGCGGGCGACCTTGATATCGCCTTCCTTCAATTCCTCGATCTCGATAAGGCCCAGGATACCGTTGAGCGGCGTACGGATGTCGTGGCTCATGCGCGTGAGGAATGCCGTCTTAGCGGCGTTGGCAGCGTCGGCTTTTTTGCGCTCGGTTCGAGCGCGCACGAGCGCCCAGATGAGCAGCACGATGCCGACCGACAACATACCGATGAGGGTAGCGGCAATGGCGGTGCGGTTGCGAAAAAGGAATTGAAGCGTGTCTGATTCCTGGGTCGTGTACGACGTGGAGGAGTAATTGCTTGCGGAGAGCGATTCTCCGGCATTGATGATGCCCTTGTTGATGATTCCCAGCAGCTCGGGCTTTCCGCGCGAAATCCAGCACGAGAGCTCACAGGTGTCAGGGAGCTCGACCGTCTCGTAGTCCTTGAGATCATGACGGTCGCCGATAGTTTTTACACGTGAACTGGGAGCGAGGATGCAGCGCGCCGCTCCCTTCCTGAGAGCGTCGAACACTTCATTGTCGGATTGGTATTCGGTCACGGTCGCTGTGGGGAACAGATTTTCAAGTGCATTTTTGTTGACAAACGATGATTTGGTACAGGCGATGTTCTGAAGGTCTTTGTTCAGGTCGCTGCCGGTGTGGATGGCGGTGAGGGATATGGTCCCCAACGATACCGACTGCGCAACGCCTGTTTGCTCGGCAAACCAGTAATCTCGGTATACCGGCAGCGCAACGTCTATGCTTCCCTTTGACAGGGCCTTTGACATCATCTTGTAGCTATCAAAGGGGACGGTTTTGACCGTAATGCCAAATTTATCGTGCAGCGTCGTCGCAAGCGATGCGAGCGAACCTTCCATTTTGCCGTCTTCGTCTTCGTTGCAGTAGGGGAGTTTGCCCGTAATGTAGCCGAGCGTGATGGTGTTGTCATTTGCTTTGAGCCAGGAACGTTCGGGGCCGTTGAGCGATGATGAACCGCTGTTTTGGGCCGAGTAGTTAGATTTGACTTCGTCGATATAGCGTGGGTTGACGCGGGCGATTGCCGACATGGCGGCATTGATGTCGTCCATCAGGTCGGAGCGGCTTTTGGGGACGGCAAAAAAAGTAGTCGCTCGAACCAATGTAGAACATGGGGGAGGCGCTGGGCGACGAGGTCGTGTCGTTCATGATGATGGCATCGACCTCGTTGTTTGCGAGCGCGTCAAAGAGGGCATCGCCAGTGTCGATTTCTTTATAGGTGCAGGTAATGCCTTCGTTGGCGAGCCACTGCTGGCCAACGAAGGTTTGCATAACGCCGGGGTTGCAGCCGATGGTAAGGCCTTGGAGCGCTCGGGGGTCACCCTTGGCCAGATCGTCGCGATCGGGCTTGGCGTAGATGAAGTAGCGCTCGGTGCCCTCGGGGTTCGAGGAAAAGAGCAGCTTTTGGGCGCGTTCCTCGGAGTAGGAGATGTTGGGCATGAGGTCGATCTCGCCCGCCTCGAGCATGTCCATAAGCTCGGTGAAGGTGCCGGAGACGTATTCGTACCGCCAGCCGGGCGTGTAGTACGACAGAGTCTGGAGGTACTCGTAACCCCATCCCGAGAGACGCTCGCCGGGGGTGCCGTCCTGGAAGCCCTCGTTGTTGACGAGCCAGCCGACGCGGACCGTTTTGACCTGCTGATCGGAGTCGGCGGCAAAGACAGGGGTGGGCGCGACGGCGCTCAGTACGGCGAGCGCGGTAAGCGCGGCGGCCAGGGTGCGACATATAACTGAACGAAGGACAGTGGCAGCTCTCACATGCAATCCTAACGAATCGAGACATTACCGCATAAGGATACCAGCTCAGCCTGCCCAGCCGGCAGCGGCACCGCTAAACGGTTCCGCCCGGCAGTTGGGGATAGTCCCTTTCTGCCGGCACAAAAGGAACGTCCTTAGCTGCCGGTTGTGGGACAATACCGGGCGAACGTGATTGGGCGTCTGGGAAAAGGGGTCGCGATGAACAAGTTGAGGACGCTTGCCGATGTGCTGCGACAGGCTGGCTTTGCGCGCATCACGGGTCTGTTTCTTATCTTTTACCTGCTGTGCTCGACGGCTGTCTGGCTGTCCGAGCCCACGACCCTCACCTTTGGCGATGGACTTTGGTTTAGCTTCGAGACGGTCTCGACCATCGGCTTTGGCGACATTCCGGCCGAAACACCGGTTGCCCGCGCTATTACCGTCGTCTTGAGCGTTATTAGCATCTTCTACATCGCCATGCTCACGGGCGTGGCGGTGAACTACTGCAATACGCTCATCAAGATGCGTCAAAAGGACACCATGGCGCGCTTTATGGACGATCTTGAGCATCTGGAAGAGCTCGATCGCGACCAGCTCGCCGATCTGTCGCGCCGCGTGCGCGAATATCGGCGCCGCCAACGCTAGAGCGGGCGCCGCGCGTCACAATGAGGGGGACTGAATATGAATATCACCGTGTATCTGGGTGCCAGCGTCGGCAATGACCCGGCGTTTCTGCCCGCGGTGCAGGAGCTGGGCAACTGGATTGGCGCCAACGGCCAGGCGCTCGTGTACGGTGGGTCCAAGTCGGGACTGATGGGCGCTCTCGCCGATAGCGTACTCGAGGCAGGTGGACACGTGACGGGTGTTGAGCCGAGCTTTTTTATAGAGGCCGAATTTCAACACGACGGCATTGACGACCTCATCGTGACGAGTGATATGGCCGAGCGCAAAGCCAAGATGATCGAGCTCGGCGATGCGTTCATCGCCTTTCCCGGTGGGACGGGCACGCTCGAGGAGATTGCCGAGGTCATGTCCGCGGTGTCGTTGGGGCACTTGAGTGCTCCGTGCATTCTGTATAACCTGGACGGTTACTACAACGATCTTAAGGCGCTGCTCGGGCACATGATTGATAAGGGCCTATCGAGCCCGCAGCGTCAACGGGGCATCTACTTTGCCGAGGATCTGCACGAGATTGCCTCGATTATCAACGGATAAGTCTTGAGCCTGCCCCGCCGTGGTCCCCGGTGGCTCCGTTTGCAGCGCAGACGGTTGGCTTGACTGGGCCACACTCGCTCTACAATAAAACGTATCTATGTCGACTTTGACCGCGGGAGGACCCGATGGATGAGCTCGCTAAACCCACGAACCGAGCGCTGTTTTTGGCCAGCGTTGCTGTGACCGGCGCACTCGCGGGTGCCGCAGTCTGGCTGTTCTTTTTTGCGATGGAGCACGGTATCGACTATCTATGGACAGAGATTCCGCACGCGCTGGGCGTCGCTTCGCCCGAGCTTGCCAGCGGCCCGTTTGGCTTTTTGCCGTATCCGTTTTTTGTCTGCCTGCTGGGCGGCCTGCTAATCGGTCTGTACGAAAAGATGACGGGCACCAGGACCGATGACCTCAACCAGGTGATGGCTAAGGTCAAGCAAGACGGGCACTACCCCTACGACAACTTGGGCAAGCTTTCGCTCGCGGCATTGCTGCCGCTGCTGTTTGGCGGCAGCATTGGACCGGAGGCCGGCCTGACCGGTGTTATCGCGGGTCTGTGCAGCTGGGTCGGCGACCGCATGCGTCGCTTTGGCGCCGAGTTTAGGGAGCTCACGCTGCTGGGCACCCAGGCTGCCCTGACGGCGCTCTTTACGGCGCCCGTCTTTGGCTTCGTGGCACCGCTCGCCGGTAGCGCCGAAGGCGACGAGGGCTCTGCGTCCGGCGAGATCACCATCAAGTTGCCCAAGGCGCAAAAGACGATGGTCTACGGCATTGCGATTGCCGGCGGTCTGGGCACCTACCTGCTGCTTGGCCAGCTTGTGGGCGGCGGCATGGGCATGCCCAGGTTCGAGTCCGCCGAGGTGGGCAACTTGGAACTTGCCTGGCTCATTCCGTTGGCGTTGGTCGGCACCGTTTGCGGCTGGCTGTACTTTGTCTCCGAGCATGCAAGCGAGGCGCTGTCCCATGCAATAGGTGATTGTCCTGTCGTCAAAGCCATGCTGGCCGGTCTGGCGCTCGCCATCTGCGGCACGGTCCTGCCCTACACCATGTTTGCCGGCGAGACCCAGGCCGACGTGCTCATGGAAACCTACCTGACCATTCCCGCCGGCGTGCTTATCGCGACCGGTCTTGTCAAAGCCATGCTGACCCCCGCCCTCATCAACTTGGGTTGGCGCGGAGGCCACTTCTTCCCCGTTATCTTCTCGGGCGTAAGCCTGGGCTATGGTCTTGCCATTCTTACCGGTGCCGATCCGGTCTTTTGCGTCGCCGTCTGCACGGCCTCGACGATGGGCGCTGTCATGCGCCAGCCGGTCATGGTCGTGGGCCTGCTGCTCATGTGCTTCCCACTCAAGGGTATCGTCTGCATGATCATCGCCGCAGCCATCGCCGCCGGCGTTCCACTGCCCAAGCCGCTGCGCAAGTAGCGCGGTGGCGCACGCCGAGGACATGCCATTTGTCACGGATTTGCGGGGGGGGGCGATCGCGTCCTTCGTGGATTGAGACTCGCGTGGCTACAGATCGCGTACTCGATAAACCTTGGTGCTGACGGTGCAGCTGATTACGCATAGCGCGAGGGCCAGTACGGCAATTCCTGCGCACAGACAGCCAAGGACGGCGGGATCGGGATTCGCTCCGGCAATCGACATGAGCCAGTTGCTGATGGGGTTGGAGGAACTCAACGTTGCCATGGTAAGGCACCCGAGCATGGCAAACAGGCCGACGGATAGGCGCAGCGCCTCCATGTGTCCAAATCGAAAGAACAGCGGCTGCGCCAAAAACACCATCATGAGGGAAATGAGCATCGAGGCTGCCGAGGCGATTGCGATTTCAAAGACCGTCTGTCCCGTCGAAGGAATGCCCGCGCTGTTGAAGAGCGGGATGGCGACGATACGCAAAAGCGTAGCTGCACATGCCATGACGGCGGAGAAGACAATAACGCTCAGGTAGCGTGCACAAATAATGTCTTTGCGCGAGAAGGGCAGCGTTGCCCGATAGCGCTCCCAGCCATTTTGATTGTCGAAGCCGGCCAGCGAGCTCATGACCATGATGGGCGACATGGCACTGACCGCGCAGGCGCCAGCGCTCATGCCGGAATCGCCATCCGACGCGTTGGCAAGAGTCAGCACGACGAAGATAAACAGGCCGACGCCCGCGATGCTCGGGATGAGCGTGCGAACGATGGCGAGTTCGGACATAAAGGCGCGTTTCATTTCGAAGCCCCTTTCAGCATGAGGCGCAGATAGTCATCAATGGTTGCCCGATCGCAGGGAATCTCGGGGAAGGCCTCGAGTGTTTCGCGACGGTTGGGTACGAGTACGTCCACGCTGTAGGCATGGCGGGCGGCGCGGGCACCTTCGACGCAAGCCATAAGCTCGGCGGCCTGTGCTTGGGTGCAGTGGGCGATGCCGGCTCGGTCGGTAATGTCCTCGCGCGGCAGGTCAAACACAATCGAGCCGTTATCGATGCAGATGACGCGGTCGGCAGCGCGATCGAGGTCGGACGTAATGTGGCTCGAGAGCAGCACGCTGTGCAGGCCGTCGGAAACAAAGGCGAGCAGCTCATCAAGCAGCTCCTCGCGTGCCATGGGATCGAGGCCCGCGGTGGCTTCGTCCAAAACGAGCAGCTTGGCCTTGTGGCTGAGTGCGCAGGCAAGCTGCAGTTTCATGCCCATGCCGCGGGAGAGGTCCTTGACCTTTGTCTTGGGATCGAGGCCAAATCGGTTGATGAATCGGGCGAACGTTTCGCGGTCCCACGTGGGGTACGCTGGGCCTACGAGCGACTCGATCTGGCCCACCTTGAGCGTGGAGGGGAAGGGGCACGTGTCCAGGACAAGACCGATGTGGGAACGCAGGCAGCGCTGCGCCTCACCGGGTGCGTCGGCGCCACAGTGCTGCTCAAACAGGTGTACCTCGCCGGCATCGAGTTTGATAAGCCCAAGCGCGGCTCGAATCGTCGTTGTTTTGCCGGCACCGTTGGCACCCACAAAGCCGACGATCTGGCCAGGCTCCACGGCAAGCGTGACGTCGCGCAGCGAAAAACGGTCACTCACATGGCGTGAGATGCCTTTGAGTTCTAAAAGGTTTTGCATGGTATAGCCTTTCTTGCAGATGGCTACTGCATGGTTTCGGGGGCTACCAGGTCGAGCATCTCGTGCAGCTTGTCGCGCGTGACGCCCAGGGCCTCGGCTTGGCTTGCCGCTTTCGCGAGCAGCTCTTCGATATGGCAGAGCTGGTTTTCACGCAAGAGCTCTTGGTTGCCGTCGGCGACAAAACAGCCCTTGCCCTGCACGGTGCAGATAAACCCGAGCTGCTCCAGGTCGGCGTAGGCGCGCTTGGTGGTGATGACGCTCACGCCAAGATCGCTCGCGAGTGCACGGATGCTGGGGAGTTTGGCTCCCGCAGCGAGCGTGCCCGATAGAATCTGAGCTTTGACTTGCGAGGCTATTTGCTCGTAGATGGGCTTGTCGCTCGAATTGGATAGGATAATGTCCACAGCGGCTCCTTAGCTGATGGGCTACACGTGTATATAACCGGTAAGCATAGTATATATACACTATGCACAGTTATGCAAGAGGTAAATAGGGATTGTCCGCTCGTTCATTCATCTCAATCTGTAACATCTGGAACCGGTTTGGACGGCTACCTGTTACAGATTGAGATTTTGCTGGCGGACCCCATTTGGTTGTCTCAATCTGTAACAACTGGAGAAGTTTTTGGCTGCTAGATGTTACAGATCGAGATCTTTCTGGGACGCCCCCTGTTTGTCTTAATCTGTAACAGGTAGAGGTTCAAAAACCGTCTAGATGTTACAGATCGAGACAAACTGCTGCGGAGTGCCGCCATCGACTGCTACCCTAGGCCCCAACTGATGAATTTGTCCTGATAGGTGCCCTATGGCGGGATTTCGCGGCTACAATAGTGCGGTTACATCGACGTAATGCACTCAATGCAAGAAAGGATCCGCATGGCAAGCCTGTCGGATGAAATCTCGTCGCGCCGCACATTCGCGATCATCAGCCACCCGGACGCCGGTAAGACCACGCTTACCGAGAAGCTGCTGCTCTATACCGGCAGTATCCAGACCGCCGGCTCGGTCAAGGGCAAGAGCTCGGCCAAGCATGCCGTCTCGGACTGGATGGACATCGAGAAGGAGCGCGGTATTTCCGTTACCTCCTCGGTGCTGCAGTTCACCTACAACGGCGCCTGCGTCAACATCCTCGATACACCCGGTCACCAGGACTTCTCGGAGGATACCTACCGTACTCTTATGGCCGCCGACGCCGCGGTCATGGTCATCGATGGTGCTAAGGGCGTCGAGGCCCAGACCAAAAAGCTCTTTAAGGTCTGCACGCTGCGCCACATTCCCATCTTTACCTTTGTGAACAAGCTCGACCACGAGGCTCGCGACCCGTTTGAGCTCATGGAAGAGATCGAGAACGTCCTGGGCATCAATACGTATCCCATGAACTGGCCGATCGGCAGCGGCCGCAACTTCCGCGGCGTGTTCGATCGTCAGACGCGCCGCGTTATCGCCTTTGAGGGCGACGGCCACGCCAATGCTACCAAGAAGGTCGCCGAGGTCGAGGCCGAGTTGGGCGATCCTTCCATGGATGAGCTCATCGGCGAGGAAAACCATAAGAACTTGATGGACGACATCGAGCTGCTCGATGGCGCCGGTGATGAGCTCGACTTGGATGCCGTGGCCTGCGGCAAGCTGAGCCCGGCGTTTTTTGGCTCGGCGCTCACCAACTTTGGCGTGGAGCCCTTCCTCAAGGAGTTCCTGCGTCTGGCCCCGACGCCGCGTGCCTATACCGATACGCTCACCAGCGAGCCGGTCGATCCCTGCCGCGACGACTTTAGCGGCTTTGTGTTTAAGATCCAGGCCAATATGGACAAGAACCACCGAGACCGCATCGCCTTTGTGCGCATTTGCTCGGGCAAGTTCGAGCGCGGCATGGATGCCTTCCACGTGCAGGGCAACCGCAAACTCAAGCTTGCCACGGGCACGTCGATGATGGCCGATGACCGCGCGATTGTTGACGAGGCGTACGCGGGCGATATCGTGGGCCTGTTCGACCCGGGTATCTTTAGCATCGGTGACACCGTGTGCTCTGGCAAGCGCCACGTGCAGTATCCGCAGATTCCGACGTTTGCCCCCGAGATGTTCGCTCGCATTACGCAGGTTGACACGCTCAAGCGCAAGCAGTTCGTCAAGGGCATGGAGGAGCTTGCCCAGGAGGGCGCCATCCAGATCTTCCGCGAGCTGGGTGCCGGCATGGAGAGCGTCATCGTGGGCGTGGTCGGCGTGCTGCAGTTTGAGGTGCTCGAGCGCCGCCTCAAGGCCGAGTACCGTGTTGAGGTTCGTCGCCAGCCGCTGCCCTATACGGACATTCGTTGGATCCAGAATGACCCCGATACCATCGATATCCCGGCTCTTTCGCTCACGCGCGACACGCTGCGCGTCGAGGACATGCGCGGCGGTAAGCTGCTGCTGTTCACGAGCCCGTGGAACGTGGATTGGGCAACTGACCACAACCCCGACCTTATCCTGTCGGAGTTTGGCAACGTGGCCTTTTAACGCATCGGCGCGGTGGCCCTGCGGGGCTGCCGCGCCGTTTGCTTGCCTTATGCCGTGTGAGCGGCTATTATACCCACCGTCGTCTCAAGACCGGGGCGTCCGAGCAGTTCGGGTCCGATATCCTGCTCGTTAAACCTAAAACCAAAGGAGTACATAATGATCAAGAAGGTCATGGAGGACTACAAGGTCCTGTTGCGGAGCATTCCCGCGGCAACGGTTTCGCTGTTTTTCGTGAGCGTCATCATGATGAACCTGCTGGCCAACAAAGAGCTCATCAGCCTGCCGTATCTGGCGCTCGACTGTGGCTTTGTGGTGAGCTGGGTTTCGTTTTTGTGCCAGGACATGATCTGCAAGCGCTTTGGCGCCAAGGCATCCATCAAAATCTCTATCCTCGCGCTGCTGGTCAACCTGGCCGTGAGTCTGTGCTTTTGGGCATGCTCGCTCACGCCCGGCATGTGGGGCGCCTACTACGACACGGGCATGATCGAGGTCAACACTGCCCTTAACGCCACCATCGGCGGCACCTGGTACGTGGTGCTGGGCTCTTCGCTGGCAATGCTCGTTTCTGCCGTGGTTAACTCCACGCTCAACCAGTCGCTCGGCCGCATGCTCAAAAAGAATAATTTTGCGAGCTTTGCCTTTCGCTCCTATGTGTCCACGGGCATTGGCCAGTTTATCGACAACTTGGTCTTTGCCATTGTGGTGAGCCACACGTTCTTTGGTTGGACCTGGGTGCAGGTCCTTATGTGCTCGCTGACCGGTGCTGTTGCCGAGCTGCTGTGCGAGGTCTTCTTGAGCCCCGTGGGCTACAAGGTCGTGCGCGGCTGGGAGCGCGAGAATGTGGGCTCCGAGTACCTCGAGCGTCACGCAACCGCCTAAGGAGCAAGTATGCGGGTTTTGATCACGGGCGCTTCGGGCGGTATCGGAGCCGCGTGCGTGCAGCGCTTTTTGGATGAGGGCCACGAGGTCGTGGGCTTTGATCTGCTGTCGCCGGCGATCGAACACGAGCGCTACCGCCATCTGATCGTTGATGTCCGCGAGCCGGACTCGTTTCCAAGCGACCTTGAGCCCCAGGTGATCGTGAACGTTGCCGGTACGCAGGATTCGGCCGACGACATCGCCGCCAACCTGTATGGCACCATCAACGTGACCGAGCGCTACGCCTTTGCGGGGGAGGGGCTTGCTGCCAAGCCGGCATCGGCTATCAAATCCGTGGTCAATGTGGGGTCGGCGAGCGGGCATACGGGATCGGAGTTTCCCGACTATGCCGCCAGCAAGGGCGGCGTTATCGCCTACACCAAGAACCTTGCAAACCGTCTGGCGCCGCAGGCTATCGCCAACAGTGTGGACCCGGGTGGCGTTATCACGCCGCTCAACCGTTGCGTGATGGAAGACGAACACCTGTGGAACCAGATTATGGAGCTCACGCCGCTTAAACGCTGGGCTACCGCCCAAGAGATCGCCGAGTGGATCTACTTTGTGGGCGTGACCAACCGGTTTATGACCGGACAGAGTCTGTTGATCGATGGCGGCGAGGCCGGCCGCACACAATTTATTTGGCCCGAATAGGAAACGCGCCCGATGGAAAGCCGTCGGGCGCGTTTTTGATGTATCGATTTTTAGCCGAGGCAAGTCCAGTCGACGGGGGTCGAGCCGTGCTGTTCGAGTAGCCGATTGGCAGCGGAGAAGGGGCGCGACCCCATAAAAGCGGGGAGTTCTGCTGTGGCACGGTTGGCCGAAAGCGGCGAGGGGTGCGTGGAGGCCAGGCAGAACTTGTCGGTTGCCTTGCCCGCACCAGTTGCGTCGAGCTTACCTTCGACCATCTGCTGGGCAAAGCGGCCCCATGCCAAAAAGACTACCGGCTGGGGCAGCTGGCAGCAGCGTTCGATAACGTAGTCGGTGAGCGTGCTCCAGCCCAGTTTGGCGTGCGAGTTGGCGGCATGCTCGCGCACGGTGAGCGTAGTGTTAAGGAGTAGGACGCCCCGTTGTGCCCATGGGGTTAGGTCTCCCGTGGCGGGAATGGGACAACCCAGATCGGCTTTGAGTTCCTTGTAAATGTTGCGCAGGCTCGGCGGCAACTTGGTTTGCGTCGCGGGGACCGAGAACGACAGCCCCATTGCCTGGTTGGGTCCGTGATAGGGGTCTTGACCCAAGATGACAACCTTGACCTGGTCGGCCGGCGTGTAGGCGAGGGCATTGAGGATGTCGTCTTGTGCCGGGTAGATAGTCTGCTCGGCACGCAAAAGGGCGATGCGCTCGAGCAGCTGGTTCGTAGTGTCACGTACCGGCTGCGGTGCATCGCCCAACCAAGTTGCTATGTTGCGGTCGCGGGTCGCGGCGTCCATGGGGCTCCTTTACGTCAGATGCTCTGTTTGCATCTATTGTAAAGGCGCACCGGTTGCCTTTATGCCACGGCTGTATGAAGAGCGGGGTCTACGAGACGTGCTCGGGCGCTCCTGCCATGCGAGCCTGTCCATGTGCGCGGAGGCGCGGAAGCTCGACGGTTGCCACCATGACGCCGCTGAGGATGAGTGCGGCGCCAAAGAAGGCGATGGGGCTCAGAACCTCGCCGACCAGGAAGAACGAGAAGACGGCGGAGCAGACCGGCTCGAGCGAGAAGGCGAAGCCGGTGGTCTCGGCGGGCACGTGGGGCTGCACGAGCGTTTGGGTGATAAAGCCATAAGCAGAGCAGATGAGTGCGAGTGCGACGACGACCACGACCTCGCTGGGCGTGCTGGGAAGTGTGAAACCGCCAAAGACGCATGCGGCAATGCCCGAGAACAGGCCGCCAAAGCCCAGCTGCCAAACGCCCAGGGACAGCGGATCGACTTCTTCGACAAACCGCTTGGCGACAATGATGTGGCCGGCGTAGACAAAGGCGGAGAGCAGCATGATGAGCGCGCCCGGGTTCAGGCTGGTGAAGTCGGCGCCCGAGAGCAGCAACATACCGCAGGTGACGATGGCGGTGCCGACGAGCACTTTGCGCTCGGGGGCGCGGCGCAGCAGGGCGGCGTTGGCAAACGGCACGATCACGACCGTCAGGCTCTGCAAAAAGCCGGCAGTGGAGGCGGAGGTGAGGCTGGAGCCCAGGCACATGCAGGTGAGCTCGGTTGCCATGATGGCACCGATGATGGCGGCACGGACCATAAGGTCGCGGTTGATGCGAAACGCGTGCTTGTGGAAGAGCAAAAGGCAGGCTACAAAGGCGATGATGCAGCGTAGCGCGACGATGCTCGTGGCGTTCATGCTGTCCATGCCGATCTTCATGAGGGGATACGAAAAGCCCCATGCGACGGGAACGGAAAATGAGAGCGCGATTGCTTTTTTGCGATCCATGGGACTCCTTTTGTTACAGAACGGTTTCGTAAAAAGGATTCTGCTCCCAGATGTGGATGTAGTAAAGCGAATGTATCTTCAGTATGATTAAGAAATACTAATGTAGGCAGAAAAAGCCCTGGCAAACGTTTTACGGCTGCATTGATGTGGAGGCACGATGGCATCGCGGTATCAGATTGTTTGTATGGTGGTCGACTGCGGCAGCCTTAAAGGCGCGGCGGACGAGCTGGGCTATACGCAAAGTGCGGTGAGCCAGGCCGTCAAGGCGCTCGAGCGCGAGCTGGGTACCACGCTTATCGAGCGCGGAAAGCAGGGCGTTTCGCTTACGCGCGACGGTAAACAATATCTGCCGTACCTGCGCCAGATCGTGACTGCCGAGGCCGAGCTCGAGGGCAAGCGCCAGGAGCTGCTGGGGCTTTCGTCGACCGATATTCGCATTGCGACGTTTACCAACGTGAGTCGTACCGTGTTGCCACGCGTGATCCGCGACTTTGGTGCGCTGCACCCGGGCGTACGCTTTACCCTCAAGCAGGGCGATTACACGCGCAACGCCCAATGGGTGCACGATGGCGTGGTTGATTTTTGTTTTACGGCACGTGGGTTTACCGCGGGGCTCGAGAAGCGCGTGGTCTATCATGACGAGTTGGTGGCGCTGTTGCCTGTCGCGCATCCGCTGGCGGCAAAGGAAAAGGTGACGCTCGCCGACCTGGCGTCCGAGCCGTTTGTGTTGCTGGATGAGGGCGAACAGAGCCTGGTGCTCGATGCATTCGCGGCGCATGGCCTGTCGCCGCACGTGACGAGCGAGGTCACCGACGACTACACCATCATGGCGATGGTGGAGGAGGGCCTAGGCGTGAGTATGCTCTACCGTCGTACTGTGGAGGGCATGCGTGCCGATATTCGCGTACGTCCCATCGTGCACGCCCCCTCGCGCGACGTAGTGGCGGCCTGGCGCAGCTGGGACACCATGCCCATCGCCACGAGGCGCTTTATCGACTATATGAGCTCGCATATTGTCAATTAATGACTGGCGCGGCGTTGAGTGCGGTGTTTAGCGGGCTGTCGCTTTGGCTTGGGTGACACGATAGGTGCGTGCCGGGTGGCAGAGTAGCACCGCCACGACCATAAAGAACGCCGTGGTGCCCAGGCTGATGGGGTAGACCATCATGATGTTCGCAAAGGTGCGGAAGTGCGGGAACACGCAGAACACCCAATAGAAGCGGATGCCGCAGACGCAGATCATGGTGATGAGGGCGGGCGTGAGCGAGATACCAAAGCCGCGCAGGTAGCCGGACATGTTTTCGTAGAACATGCTAAAGGCGTACGCCGGGAAGATCGAACACACGCGGATATAGCCGATCGAGACGATGTTGGGATCGCTGTTGAACAGCGACAAGATCTCGCGCCCCAGGCCGACAATAACGATGATCGTGGTGAGCGCGACGATACCGCCTTCGACCAGGCAGACCTTGAGCGTTTTGGTGCAGCGGTCGATCTGGCGGGCACCGTGGTTTTGTCCCACAAAGGTGGTGCACGCCTGGCTAAAGCTGTTGAGCAGGTTGTAGCATACGTACTCCAAGCTCATAGCGGCGCTCGATGCCGCCATGACCTCGGTGCCCAGGCTGTTGATGGCGGACTGGATGATGATGTTGGCTACGGCAAAGACGGCGCTTTGGATGCCGGCTGGCAGGCCGATCTTGACGATGCGCTTGAGGGCGAACGGGTCGATAGCCAGGTCGCGTGGGGTGACGCGGACGACGGAGCCGGTCTTGAGCAGGCGGATAAAGAGTGTGGCGGCGCTGACGGTGTAGGCGATGGCGGTGGCGATGGCGACGCCCGCGACACCCCAGTGGAGTACGGGGACAAAGATGAGGTCCAGGCCAATGTTGAGGACGGTGGACACGGCAAGCGCCTGCAGCGGCATGCGGGTGATGCCGACGGAGCGGAAGATCGCAGCCTCAAAGTTGTAGAGCAAGATCGAGGGCATGCTCAGCAAAAAGACGCGCAGGTAGAGCGAAGCGAGCGGCATGGTTTCGGCGGGAACGTTGAGGGCGGCGAGCATGGGCTCGGCAAAGATCTCGCCCAGCGCGATGACGATAAAGCCCACGAGCGCCATTAAAATCGAGGTATGGACGGCGCGTTTGACCATGTTCTGATCGTCGCGGCCGATAGCGTTGGCGATGACCACGTTGGAGCCAAGCGACATGCCAATAAACAGGTTGAGCATAAGGCTGGTAAGCGGAACATTGGAGCCGACCGCCGCCATGGCGAGGGTTCCCTGGTCGCCCGAGAAGTTGCCGATAATGACCGTGGCGATGAGGTTCGACAGCTGCTCCAAGATGCTCGTGGCGGCCACGGGGAAGGCGAACAGGGGAATATTGCGCCACAGCGAGCCGGTGGTCATATCGATGTGCTTAGATGCGGTATCAGCCATACGCTCTCAATCTCTAACATGCTATATCGTGCTTATTTGCGCAGACGATGATACTCCTAATGCAACCAGTCGGCACTTAGGGACGTTCCTTTTCTGTCGGCAGCTGGGGACACTCCTTATCTCTTCTAACTAGTCATTCAAGAACGTCCCCAATGACTAGGTGGGGAAGGCGTGCGACAATGGTGGGCGTTGTGTTGTTCGCGCTAAGGAGTTGCCATGTTGTTGTGTCCCGTTTGCCATGAGCCGCTGGTGGATGACGAACGCGGTGCTGCATGCGCGGGTGGGCACCGGTTTGACCGTGCGCGCGAGGGCTATCTATATCTATTGCGCTCGTCCAAGAGCGGCGACTTCATGGGCGATCCCAAGTCGCAGGCGCGCAGCCGTCGTGACTTTTTGAACCGTGGATACTACGCGCCGTTGCGCGATGCGATGGTCGAGCTGGTGCGCAAGCAGGTGTCTGGGCGCGCTGCGCCTACGAACGGCCCCATGACGTTGCTCGATATTTGCTGTGGCGAGGGCTATTACACGAGTGCCATGGGCGCGGTGCCGGGCGTGGGCGCTTACGGGTTCGACTTGGGCAAAGAGATGGTGCGCCTGGCCGCCAAGCGCGGCGATGCGACCTATTTCGTGGCCAACATGAAGGACATCCCCGTGGCGGACGGCGCCTTCGATATGGTGACCGAGCTCTTCGCTCCCTTTAACGAGCGTGAGTTTGCCCGCGTGCTGGCGCCAGAGGGCTCACTCTATACCGTGGTGCCGGGTGCCCGTCATTTGTTTGGGCTCAAGGAGGTGCTCTACGACACGCCATATCTTAATGACGAGAAGCTGCCGCAGACCATCGAGCTCGAGTTGGTCGGAACGCAGCGGGTGTCTGCGAATATTACGCTTCAGACCCAAGCGGACATCGAGGCGGTGTTCCAGATGACGCCGTACTACTACCGCACGCGCCCCGCCGACAAAGAGCGCCTGGCAAACCTCGATACCCTTCAGACTGACATCGACTTCATCATCGCCGAGTACCGCCACAGCTAACAACCTGCCAAAAAGGGACAGGTTTATTTTGGTAGGTTTTATCTGGGCAAACGTAAAGGGCCGACCGCGGAGATGCGCGATCGGCCCTTTTTAGTTGCTTGGCTGCAGAGGTTATGAGAAGCGAGCGCTTATAGGCGGTCCTTGTTCTCGGCCTTAACGGCGTGTGCCTGCTGAACAAAGAACAGGTCGTACACCACGATGACAAAGGCGCCAAAGTTGATGGCGTCGCCGCCAAACGCGGGAAGCGTGAGCACCGCTTGGGCAAGCGTGGCGACCGCGGCAACAATACCGAGCTTAAACGCGCCGTCCACCTGCGAAGGCTTGTTGGCGCCCTTGATACCGGCGACGCCTGCGGCAAGGTCGACGAGACCCTTGGCGATAAGCACGACCGCTGCGAGCGTGGCGTACGAACCGTACGTGGAATCGAGACCGCCCGTGGCGATACCGACGCCGGCGGTGACGAGGCTGGCGATACCCAAAACAAAGTAGATGAGAGCAAGGATTTTGAGAGTCTTGCGAGTGAAGCTCATGGCTGGTCCTTTCGATACGAGTACGCCAACTTGGCGCACCCAATGTGCTGCACATATGGTGAAGCACATTGTAGTTCAACGCGGCGATGCATGCGCCTGAAAGCGCTTTGAGCCCGCGCGGCCCAACCCAACCTTTCAAAAGGGAAAGCTGGACGTAAGCCAAATCGATGGCAGCTCATGTGCGGCGCTGAGATGATGAGGCCGTAACAAGGAGTTGGTCTCAAGGAGGAGCCATGATGTACGGAGCAGGGCAAGTGCGTGAGCCGCGATCGTTGGGAAGGCGCATGAGTGATTCTGTGATCGCTGCCGTGTGCACGGGATTGATGGCGGTGCTTTGCATTGGGATGCTGTGGGCCATGTCGCATGTGGGACAATAGCGGACGGTTGGGTGCCGGCATAAACGGCGCTCACGTATTCGTTTTGCTTGTTAAGGAGTACCCATGGGCGTCGTCGATCCCTTTTCTGTTGCTCGGGCCGCGGGGCTTGAGCTGACCGGGAAGCCCGAGGGCCTCACGCTCACCGACGGCACGATGGAGCTGCGTGCCGATTTTGGCCGCATGCTTCCACGGCTCAAGCAGGGCCGTCTGCAGCAAGAACTGCTGGTAAAGGCTGCGCGCGCAAAAGGCATCGAGAGCCCATGGGCGATTGACGCCACGGCAGGCTTTGGCGAGGATTCGCTGCTGCTGGCGGCCGCGGGCTTTACCGTCGATCTGTATGAGCAGGATTGCGTGATCGCGGCGCTCCTCAAGGATGCCCTGGATCGCGCGGCAGATGATCCGGCGCTTGTGGCTGCCGTGTCGCGCATGCGCTTACATGCGGGCGAGGATAGCATTGCCGGCCTTCGCCATACAGCTGAGCTGATCGGGCAGGGCGAGCTCACCGCTCCTGACGTGGTGTATCTGGACCCCATGTTTCCCGGACGCACCAAGAGCGCGGCGGTTAAAAAGAAGTTCCAACTCTTGCATCATCTGGAACAGCCGTGCGCCGATGAGGAGACGTTGGTCGAAGCTGCGCTTGCGGTGCACCCGCGCAAGGTCGTTATCAAGCGACCGGTGAAGGGGCCACTGCTTGCCGGCGTTAAGCCGAGCTATCAACTTGCGGGCAAGGCCGTTCGTTACGATGTTTTGGTGCCGCCGCGCCCGTAGCTTGCGTGCGATGGCTGGCGCTCCGTCAATGCCGTGCCGATGCGGCGCCTATTTCCAAGGGTGCGACGTCAGGTGCCATCCACCGCAGTATTCGCATTTGTAGCAGGCCAAACCGCGCCGCCCGCGGTTTTCGCAGTCGGCCATAACGGCCTCGGCCTCGGCGCGCGTGTCGTAACGGTTTTTGCGCTCGCACGACTTGTAGCGCCAGGCCTCATCGCGCTCGGCGTCCAGGGCGTCGCGGCGCTCGTCCTCGCGTGCAAACAGGTCGCTCATATCGCCGCCGGTGGCAGTGCTCAAAAACTCGCTTTTTGCTTTTGACCAGGCGGCTCGCTTTTTGCTCCCCATCTGCATCGCGCCCCTCTCCAAACGTTGGTATCATTGCTCAATCAAAGTGATACCAATAAACGTGAGGTCGCCGCGTGATGATCAGAAAAACCCTCGATACCGACATTCCCGCTGTCATGGCTATCTATGACGCGGCCCGCGCCTTTATGCGCGCGCATGGCAACGCCACACAGTGGCCCGAGGGCACGCCTTCTGCCGAGCAACTGGCTGCCGATATCGCCGCCGGTGGCAGCTATGTGTGCGAAGTCGATGGCCGCGTGGTGGCGACGTTTGCCTTTTTGCCGGGCCCGGACGAGTGCTATGACGTAATTGAGGATGGTCAATGGCGCAGCGACACTCCGTACGCCGTGCTGCACCGTGTGGCGTCCGATGGCACCGTGCACGGTATCGCGGCTGCGATGTTTGCCTTTGCCAAGGAGCGTGCCGATCACCTGCGCATCGACACGCATCAGGACAACCTGCCCATGCAGGGCGCGAGTATTAAGGCGGGGTTCGAGCGTGCCGGCGTCGTGTATGTGTCGGACGGCACGCCGCGTGTTGCGTTCGACTGGCTGCGTGAGGCGTAAGAGTAGGGGCACGTGTCAACAATTCGCACGAACGAAAATGGTCCCGGGTGGGGCCATTTTCGTTCGCTGCGCTGATTTGCAAGCCGGCTTTCGCAAGGCGCGAACCTACGAAAATCGCCGCGCGGCAACGCAGGGCGATGAGCTTGGTCGGGGGATAGGGCCCGCTTCGCCCGCCGGCTCGTAAATTGTATCATCCAGTGTGGAACGAGGACGCCCGTTGCCGCGTGCGATGGGCTTGTAGCTTGTAATAAGAGGAGAGCCATGTCGAAGCAGGCAGTCGTTGGAATCTTGGCGCATGTCGATGCCGGCAAGACCACGTTGGCCGAGGCCATGTTGTTCAACGTGGGTCGCATTCGCAAGCGCGGCCGCGTGGACGATGGCGATTCGCATCTGGACACTAACGCGATCGAGCGCGAGCGCGGCATTACGATCTTCTCGTCGCAGGCCGTGCTCGACCACGGCGATACCCACGTCATGCTTGTGGATGCGCCCGGCCACGTCGATTTTTCGGCCGAGGCGGAGCGCACGCTGCGCGCGCTCGACTATGCGATTTTGGTTGTGGGTGCCAACGACGGCGTGCAGGGGCACACCGAAACCCTGTGGCGCCTGCTTGCGCGCTATGACATTCCGACGTTCATCTTTATCAACAAAATCGATTTGGAGAATCCCGGCCGCGATGTTTTGCTGGCACAGCTTGGGCAACGTCTTTCCGAGGGCTGCCTGGATGCCAGCGAACTGTTGGTGGGTAGTGCCGTTCAGGAGGACGCTGCTGCGTTGGACGAGGCGGCGCTCGAGGAGTTTCTCGACGCAGGGGAGCTTTCGACTGCCACGCTTTCGCGGCTGGTCGCAGAGCGAAAGTTGTTTCCCTGCTTTGCGGGCTCGGCGCTCAAGGACCAGGGTGTGGCAGAGCTACTCGACGGCATATGCGCTTTGATGCGCGAGCGAACATGGCCCCAGGAGTTCGCCGCGCGAGTCTACCGCGTGAGTCGTGGAGACCGTGGCGAGCGTCTTGCCTGGGTCAAGGTGACGGGCGGTGTACTGCGTGCAAAGCAAGTTGTCGAGGGATGCTCTGGCGCCTCCACTTGGGAGCAAAAGATCGACCAGGTGCGCATCTATAACGGCGAGAAGTATGAGCTTGCCCAAGAAGTTGCTGCTGGCGGTATTTGTGCCGTGACGGGCCTTGCGCACGTTCGCCCAGGGGATGCCTTGGGGGCGGAGCCCGTGGGCGATGCGCCTGTCATCGCTCCGGTCCTCACCTATACGGTGCTTCCGGGCGAACACGATGTCCACGCGGTGTTCAAAGCACTGACAGAGTTGGCGGACGAAGATCCCATGCTCGGCGTAAGCTGGAACACTCATCTTGAGCAGATTCATTTACAGCTGATGGGCGCCGTGCAACTCGAGGTCGTGCAGCGGGTGTTGGCCGATCGCTTTGGCCTTTCGGTTGCGTTTGAGTCTGGCGGCATTCTCTATAAGGAGACTATTTCGCAGCCGGTCGAGGGCGTGGGCCATTTTGAGCCGCTGCGCCACTATGCCGAGGTACATCTGCGCCTGGAGCCGTTGCCAGCGGGTTCGGGCGTGCAGTTTGGCACCGTGACCTCGACCGACGAACTCGATCTTAACTGGCAGCGTTTGGCACTCACCAACGCCATGGAGCGCGATCACCTGGGCGCGCTGACCGGCTCGCCCATCACCGATGTGTGCATTACGCTCACGGGCGGCCGTGCGCATGCCAAACACACCGAGGGCGGCGATTTTCGCCAGGCCACGTACCGCGCGATTCGCCAGGGGCTCATGCAGGCGCGTGAGGCTGGCGCGGCGGTGCTGTTGGAGCCGTGGTATCGCTTTGAGCTCGAGGTGCCGGGGGAGTGCGTGGGCCGGGCACTCTCGGATGCCACGCGCATGGGTGCCGAGTACGAGCCGCCGACGATGGCGGGAGACCGGGCGAAGCTTGTGGGTCGCGTGCCGGCATCTGAGGTGCAGGATTACGCGCTGGAGGTGGCCGCCTATACGAGTGGTCGTGGGCATCTGTACCTAGAGTTCGCCGGCTATGCGGCTTGCCATGATGCCGAGCGCGTCATCGAGACGGCCGCCTATGAGCCCGAGGCCGATCTGCCCAACACGCCCGATTCGGTCTTTTGCTCCCACGGCGCCGGTTACACGGTCAAATGGTACGACGTCCCCGAGGCAGCCCACGTAAAGGTCGATCCCTCCACCTTCCGCCCCTGGCGAGCAGCAGACGCCGAGTTTTTCGGCCACATGTGACAGAGGGGCAGCCCCTTTGGCAGATTCAGTTGGTATAACTCGGTATAAGTTGGTATAACTATTACCAGGGTTTGCCAATCCGAGGAGGCCGACATGAATCCAAATCCCTTTAAGCCAACGGCAGGCAAGCGGCCTCCGATGCTCATTGGTCGCGAGTCGGTCATCGAAGATTTCGAGGAAGGGCTCGATAACGGCGCCGGAGCGCCGGGCAGGCTCATGCTCATTACGGGAAACCGCGGCTGCGGCAAGACAGTTCTCCTGCGGGAGCTGCAACGTCTGGCCAGCGAGCGCGGATGGGCGGTTGTCTCCGATTCCGCTTCGCTTGGCTTATGCGACCGCTTGGCCGACGCGCTTCGCTCGAATAAACCCGTTGTGACGTCAATGGAGTTCGGTCCTTCGTTTGGCCGGATGTCGGTCGAGGCGGCGCGAGCAAAGGGCGAGACGTTGCGAGGGCTGGTCAACGAGCGCCTTAAGAAGCTCGGTCCAGGCAAGGGCATACTGTTTGCGATTGACGAGGCGCAATCGGCGTCTATCGAGGAACTGGCGGCTCTTGCCGTTCTCTATCAGCAGGTGCTCGGAGACCAGGATGCCACGGGATTACCCGATAGCGACCAGCGCGGTCTTGCGCTGGTTTTTGCCGGCTTGCCCAGTATGGTTGACGATCTGCTCGAAGAGCCGAGCGTGACGTTTTTGCGCCGCGCCCAGCAGCGTACGCTGGGGGCGATATCCTTGCCCAAGGTGCGCGATTCGTATATCCAGACGGTCAAAGACGCTGGTCTTTACGTTGACGCGGAGACGGCGGACCTTGCGGCACACAAGAGCATGGGGCATCCATATATGGTTCAGCTGGTGGGCTATTACATGTGGCGGTCTGCTGTTCGACGCGGCTCGCAGGTCATCGAAAGGCGCGATGTCGAGGATGGCCATGCGGATGCCGTCTCCGAGTTCTACGAAGCGGTTGACGCGCCCCTGTATTACGGGCTGCGCAGTCCACAGCGCCTTTTTATCGAGGCTATGGCGGTTGACGAGAACAAACCGACGCGCATGGCGGATATCATTGAGCGTTGTGATCGTACCCAGAGCTGGGCGAGTAAATATCGCGCAAGCCTGATTCGCGAGCGCGTCATCGAGGCTGCCGGATACGGCCTCGTCCGGTTTACCGTGCCCATGCTGGGCGCGTACGTTCGCGATCGAGTTTTATGGCATGAGTAGGGTGATAAAGGTGACGGAACAGAAGATGAGCCCGCAGGCTATCGAGGTGCGTGGCGCGCGCGTCCATAACCTTAAGGACATCGATATCGATATTCCGCTGGGAAAGCTTGTGGGCATTGCCGGCGTGTCGGGTTCGGGCAAGAGTTCGCTGGCGCTGGGGGTTCTTTATGCCGAGGGCTCGCGCCGTTACCTGGAGGCGCTCAGCACCTATACCCGCCGTCGCCTGACGCAGGCCGAGCACGCTCAGGTGGATGAGGTATTGCACGTGCCGGCGGCACTCGCATTGCATCAGCGCCCCAGCGTGCCGGGCGTGCGGTCCACTTTTGGCACCATGACTGAACTCAACAATAGCCTGCGTCTGCTCTTTAGCCGTTGCGCCCATCATGTGTGCCCGCATTGCGGGGCGCGTGTGGAGCCGAGCCTTAACGTTGCCGCAGGCCTGTCGCTCGCGTGCCCTGCATGCGGTCGTGAGTTCTACGCGCCGAGCGCCGAGGACCTTGCGTTTAACAGCGGCGGTGCGTGTCCCACCTGCGGCGGCACCGGTGTCATGCGCGAGGTGGACGAGGCGAGCTTGGTACCCGACGAGTCAAAGACTATCAACGAGGGCGCGGTGCTTCCTTGGGGCACGCTCATGTGGGATCTGATGAAGCAGGTGGCCGGCGAGATGGGCGTGCGCACCGACGTGCCGTTTAACCAGCTCACGCCTCAAGAGCGCGACATCGTGTTTCATGGTCCGGCGGTTAAGAAGCACATTCTCTACGTCCCCAAAAACGGCGAGGGCGCCACGCCGCTCGACTTTACCTATTACAACGCCGTCTATACCGTCGAGAATGCGCTCGCCAAGGTCAAGGACGATAAGGGCTTAAAACGCGTTGCGCGCTTTTTGCGCGAGGGCCCATGCCGCGATTGCGGCGGCACGCGTCTCTCCGAGGCTGCGCGCCAGCCCCAGGTGCGCGGTATCAATCTGGCGCAGGCGGCGGCTATGACGCTAGGCGAGGCGATTGAGTGGGTGCGCGGGGTGCCCGCATTCTTGCCGCCCGAGATGCGGCCCATGGCGACGGATATCTGCGATTCGTTTTTGAGCGCGGCCCGTCGTCTGGTCGACTTGGGTCTCGATTACCTTTCACTCGACCGCGCCGGCGCCACGCTTTCCACGGGTGAGCGCCAACGCGTGCAGCTTGCTCGCGTGGTGCGTAACCGATCGACAGGCGTGCTTTATGTGTTGGACGAGCCTTCGATCGGCTTGCATCCTGCCAATGTCGACGGCCTGGTAGGCGTGATGCGAGATCTGGTGGATGACGGCAACACCGTGGTTGTTGTCGACCACGATACGCGCGTACTGGCGGATGCCGACTATCTGGTCGAGATGGGTCCCGTTGCCGGAGCAGGCGGCGGCAATGTGATCGCCGCTGGTACGGTAGACGAGGTCGAGCGATCGCAGGGCAGTCGCATCGCGCCGTTTTTGCGCTCAGAGTCCAAGCGCTTGCGTCCGCAGGTGACTGACGACGACATGTTCGACCAGGGACATATCCGCATAGCAACCGATACCATCCACACCGTCAAGCCGCTCGAAGTCGATATCCCGCGCGGTCGCCTTGTCGCGGTGACGGGCGTTTCGGGTTCGGGCAAGACGACATTGGTGCTCGAGACGCTCATTCCGGCACTCAAGGCGCAGGCAGCCGGCGAGCGCCTGCCAAGACACGTGCGTTGGGTCGATGCCGAGGGCATTAGCCGCGCAAATCTGATTGACGCTACGCCCATCGGCGCCAACGTGCGCTCGACGGTGGCAACCTATGCCGACATCCATGACGAGCTGCGTCGCGCCTTCGCCCGTACGCCCGAGGCCAAGGCGGCCGGCTACAAGGCGGGTGCCTTTAGCTACAACACCGGCGCCTTGCGCTGCCCTACGTGCGACGGCACGGGCTCTATATCGCTCGACGTGCAGTTTTTGCCCGATGTCGAGATCGTCTGCCCGGCATGTCGCGGCTCACGTTATGCAGACGCTGCTTCGCATATCCATCGTGAGGGCAAGGACGGGAGCTTGCTGACGTTGCCGCAGCTCATGGATATGAGTGTGGATGAGGCGCTCGACGCCACACTGGGGCTCAAGAAGGTTCAGGCGCGCTTGCAGACCTTGCACGACCTGGGTTTGGGCTATCTCACGCTCGGTGAGCCCACGCCGGCGCTTTCGGGCGGAGAGGCACAGCGCCTTAAGCTCGCGAGCGAGATGAGCCGCGTGCAGGATGATGCCGTATTCGTGTTCGACGAGCCCACGATCGGACTACATCCGCTCGATGTTCAGGTACTGCTGAGTGTGTTCGACGGCCTTGTTGCCAAAGGCGCCACGGTTATCGTGATTGAACACGATCTCGACCTTATCCGTAACACCGATTACGTGATTGACATGGGGCCGGGCGGTGGCGATGCGGGCGGGCAAATCGTCTGCGCCGGTATGCCGGACGACATCGCAGCCTGCTCCGCAAGCATCACCGGCCGCTACCTATAGACAATGAGGCAAAGGGACAGGCCCTTTGCCTCATTGATGCCTATTTCATGCATTGAGCGGCGAGATAGTCGCGGAAGAACGGCAATTCAAATGCGACGAGCCCTCGTCCTCGTTCCCCGATGATGCCGGCGTCTATCATGCGGCGTCGGTAGCGGGAGACCTGCTGCGGCGAACGCTTAAGGCGCTCGACAAGGTCAGCGGTGGTGGACTCTTCCTCGTCATCGAGCATGGTGATGAGGAATCGCTTGTCCTCTGCAGTGAGTTCCCGATAGGTTGCCGCGAGGATTCGGTCGTCCATCTCGTCGCGCGCGATTTTGATTCCCAGGTCAAAGTCGCGTGACGAGATTTCCTTCGAATCGCTTGTGAGATCCCAGACACGGTAACCTACGAGTTGCAATAGGAAGGGAAATCCAGAGATCGAGCGAACGGCTCTATCGATTCCCTCAGCATCTGCCAGGCGATCGTTTTCCTGGATTGTGCGAATCAAGGCCTCGCGTACGTCATAGTCGGCAATGCGACCCAGATGATATTGTTGGGCGCGGCGAAGGAACGAGACCGTCTTGTGGTTCAGCAACGTAGAGACGTTGTTGGGAAGTCCCGCCATAAGCAAGGCGACGCGTTTCCCATCGGTCACAAAGTGCTGATACGTGGCTGCGAGTTGGATCATCTCGTCGAGTGTCGGGTCCACCTCGTCAACCGTGACGAGCAGACCGGTGCCCGCCTCGTTGAGCTGGTCGATGATGTCGCTCATGCGATAACGCCAGGTTGAAGCATCGTGAACGCGATTGACCTCGACGCTGCCGAGCGGTGCAATTCCGAGACCGGTGACTTCGAAGTTCTTAGACGGGTCGATAAGATGGCCGGCAGCACGTTTCGCCCCGAACTCGATTTCCTCAAGCATTCCCGGGAGCGCGGTCGTCTTTACGGCTATCCAGCCGTGGGATTCCGCTCTTGTCGCGAGCGACGACATGAGAGCGGTTTTACCGGTTCCACGTGCGCCTGAGAAGATCGAGGTCAATTCTGGGCGCCTGCGCTGACTCAAGAAGGCACGGTCCAAATCCCGAATAATCTGTTGTCTGCCAGCGAGATGGGCAGGAACCTCACCAAAACTGGGGGTAAACGGGTTCTCGAGATATTTCACAAGGCTCTCCTTTCACACCGCCGTTTAACTTCATTTTATTCTAGTTAATTCTGATTAAAAGCAATGGTTCGTTATTCAGAGCATCAATGTGACAAATGAACAGTCCCTTTGTCGCATTGATGCCAAAACCAATTTGTCAAGGGTTAGAGGGTTTAAAAATCTGCCATTTCTACCCCGTCCCCAAATGGCTGGTTTGCTACATGCCGGCAAAGCCTGTTTGGCGCAGGGCTTCGTAGAGGACGATGGCGGCGCTGTTGGAGAGGTTGAGTGCGCTGATGCGGTAGTCGTCCGGGTTGACGAAGTTGCCGCAGATGTCCTGCTGAAGGATGGCCTCGTGGCTGTCCTCGGTATGCCCCAGCGATTCCTCGTGAGCTTCCCAAGCCTCGGCGTTATCGAGTGAGTCACAATCGCGCAGCATGGGGATGCGCTCGCAACGCTCAGGCGCCGCGGCAAGCAGCGGCTCGGGAATGCCCGAGCTCTCGCTGCCAAAGACTAAGTAGTCGCCGTCGCGGTAGATGCTTTGCGCATAGGTGCGGCGCGCCTTTTTGGTCAGCAGATGCAGGCGCTCGTCGGCGGGGGAGAGGTCGTTGCGCGCAAGGAAATCCTCCCAGCTGGCATAGGTCGTCACGTCCAAGTTTTGCCAGTAGCCCAGACCGGCGCGACGTACCGTCTTGTCGTCGAGCGAAAAGCCCAGTGGCTCCACCAGATGCAGGCGGGTACCGGTAATCACGCAGGTACGGCCGATATTGCCCGTATTGGCCGGAATCTCGGGCGCATACAGCACGATGTTGAACATGAATCTCCTTGGCTCAGAATGAAAAACCACCACGAAGGGGACAGGCATCTTCGTGGTGGTTTGGCGGTTACGTAGGCGGACAAATGCCCGCTTGGATAAACCTAGGCGCGGTGCCAGTCGGTCAGGCAGGCATCGAGGGAGGCGATGAGCGCATCCTTGTCCATGTGACGGCCGATGATGCACAGGCTCGTCATGCGGTCGCCCGTCTCGTCGTCCCAAATCTGCATGATCTCGGGGTTCTCGTCGATGATCTTCTGCTTCTCGCCCTCGGGCGCCGAGTCAACGAACAGGCCGTTCTCCATCAGGCGCATCTGGTGGCCGGCCTGCTCGAACATGTAGCACATGTCCGGATCGCCGGTCTGCCACAGCGGGCCCTTGACGCGAATGACCTCGTCGGGCCACTCCTGCTCAACAAAATCGGTGAACTTTTGCAGGTCAAACGGCTTGCGGCGCGAGTACACAAAGGTCTCGATGTCGTACTCGAGCACCTCGGGGTCGTCGTGCTCCTCGGGATGCTCCATGGCCTCGATCCAGGCGGCGGAGTTGTAGGCGCGCATAAAGTCGAAGCGGTCGGTGTCGAGCAGCTCCTCCATGGGGACCTCGCCGTTTTGGGCCTCGACGATCACGGCGTCTTTCTGCAGGCTGCGCACGATGGCCTTAAGCTCGGCGATCTGCTCGGGCGTCACGGTATCGGTCTTGTTGAGGATCAGCGTGGAGCAGAATTCGATCTGCTGGATGAGCAGGCTTTCGATGTCGTCCTCGTCGATATCCTCGGCCAGCAGGTCGCGACCGCCGTTGAACTCGTCGTACATGCGGGCGCAATCGACCACGGCCACGATGTTGTCGAGCGCGAGCTTGGGCTCGCCGCCCACCTTGGCCTCGTCGCAGAAGCTCGAGATGGTGTAGGCGATGGGGATGGGCTCGCAAATGCCCGAGGCCTCGATGATGATGTAATCGAAGTTGCCCGAATCGGCGATGCCCTGCAGCTGGTTGGCCAGGTCGTCCGAAAGCGTGCAGCAGATGCAGCCGTTGGTGAGCGGGATGAGGTCGTCGGTCTCGGAAAGGCCGCCGTCGGCGATAAGGCTGGCGTCGACATTGATCTCGCCGATATCGTTGACAATCACGGCGGCGCGGATGCCGCCGTCGTTAGCGAGGATGTGGTTGAGCAACGTGGTCTTGCCGGCACCGAGGTATCCGGTAAGCATGATGATCTTCACGGGTTTGTTGGGCATGTGCCCTCCTTTGTTAGACATGGCTTACAGTTGAATCTTATGCCAAACGCCTGCTCTTATACCCACGCGCCGGCAAATAACACAAGCTACTCCCAGGCTCCCCATACATCGGGGCAATAACCGACGGTGGCCTTCTTGCCGTTGCGTACGATGGGCTCGGCTAGAACCTGCTGGTTCTCGAGCAGCTTGTCGAAGCGCTGGCTAGGGGTGAGGTGCTGGATGAGTGCGAGCGTCTCCTCGTCCTTGGCTTTGGGGTTGAGCAGCTTGTCGATGCCGCCGACCGCCTGCATCACGCTCGTGAGCTCGCCCTTGCTCATCTCCTTTTCCTTAAGGTCAATAAACTGCGCCTTAATGCGGCGCTCCTTAAAATAGCGCTGGGCCTTCTTGGTATCGAAGGACTTTTTGGTGCCAAAAATCTGTATATTCATGCTCCGCCATTCTACCTGATGAAGTTGGTCGTTGCGCGATCGGCCTCGGGTGCGTCGATGCCGGCGGCCTGTCCTGCCTCGATACAATGCAGGAGCCAGGCCATGTTCTTGCCGATGTTGCGCATGGTGGCCAGGCCCTCAGCGTCCTGGGCAGCTTCACCCGGCATGGCGCCAAACACGTTGTTCCAGTACGTGGAGGCGACCACGGGCATCTGGTTGATGGTGAAGTACTTGTTGAGCACGTCGAAAGTCGTCGACGTACCGCCGCGACGGGCGACGGCGATGGCAGCGCCCGGCTTGTGTGCAAAGGCTTTGCCTCCGGCATAGAAGGCGCGATCGAGGGCCGAAAGGATGCGTCCGCTGGGATGCGCATAGTAGACGGGCGAGCCAAAGACAAAGCCGTCTGCCTGCTCGGCGGCAGCGATGAGCTCGTTCACCACGTCATCGTCAAAGGTGCAGCGACCGCCAAGCTTGCCGCACTGACCGCAGCCGATGCAGTCGCGAATGGGCTTGGCGCCCAGCTGAAACACCTCGGTATCAATACCTTCGGCATTGAGCTGCTCGGCGATCTCGGCGAGTGCGCGGGCGGTGTTGCCGTTTGCCTTGGGGCTGCCATTGACCAAAAGAACCTTCATCACAAACTCCCTCTGCTTTTGGTGACTTCTGCAGAGGATTATCGCACGATGGGGGGGGCGGCGCGGGCGCGGCGCTAATCCAGTTTGGTACCTGGCACCTGCACGGCTTTCCCAAGCAACGCTTTGAGCTCGTTCAAAATGGAAACGGGCCGTTGGTCAACGCTGTCCAGATGGAGCGTCGCCACACGAATGGGTGGCTGATATTCAAACGAGCCGATGAGCACGGGAGACCCCAGGAATCGTTCGATTTCGTTTGCGAGCTCGTCGATTGCCTCGGGGCCGAGCTCATCGAAAAGCGCCACGAACATCGGCCCCGTCGAGCGGAACAGGCGGCCCTTGCCGCGCGAACAATCCATGAGACAGGCGGCGCTTTCGGCGAGCACACGGTCGCCCGCATCGAATCCAAAGCGGGCATTGACCTCGGCGATATCGTCAACCTTAATGGCAATAAAGCCTGCCTCGCGCGCCACGCGACGCATTTCGCCAATGGCGTTGACCAGGGCGTGAATATCGCCCAGGCCGGTTACGGAATCGGTCGTATCTGCCAAGCTTCGGTTGATGATAATGCCCACGTACATGTTAGGCTCGGTATCGGTGCCGTCCAAGCGGTAGCCCGTGCAGTCGCAAAGCGCGTATGCCCCGGTGGCATCCATTACGCGATACTGCATGTAGTGGAAGTGCCATGTGCCGTGTATCACCATGTCGAGCTCGGCGCGTACGTTGTCGCGGTCCTCGGGATGAACGCGGGCAAGCCACATATCGACCGAGTTAAAAGGGTGCTGGGAAGGCAGGTCAAAATCGCGCACGGCGTTGACCGACCATTGCGATTCGCCCGTATCGAGATTGAGGATAAACGGATAGCGCGTCTCGGAGCTCATGGAGATCGCTTGGAATACGCGGTCGTTGCAAGGAAGTTGATCGACGATTGGGCGTTGCGGCGCGTCATTGTCTTTCGGTTGCTGCACACGATGCATAAGCTTATAGCGATACATCTTGCGATCGGCATCCATCGTCATCTGGCGACGCGTGTCGCCGGCAAGTGGATCGACGCGCGAGCAGCCAAAGCTAAAGCTGCCGATCATGGGCGCCTTGCCGCCTGAGCTCGCTTCGATCAGCCCGGCACGTACCTGCTCCAAGCGCTGCTCGAGTTCAGTCTCGTTTGCAGAGAGCGAGATAAGCACAAACTCGTCTCCACCGATACGGAACAGCATCTCATCGTGCTCCATGGTTTCGGAGAGCGTGCGGCAGATGCTCAGAATATAGCGATTGCCTTCGGCGTGGCCAAACCTATCATTGCAATGTTTGAGATGGTCGATGTCAATATAGGCGCAGGTGAAGGGGTCGCCTTTGCGCCAGAGTTGCTCGACGTGACGGTCGAGTCCGTTGCGGTTGCCCAAGTTGGTGAGCGGATCGATATAGGCGTTGCGCTCAAGCAGCTGGCGCTCTTGTTGCAGGATAGCATGCGTCTTTTGCAGTTGCTCACCAACGGCGCGTAGCTCAGCAGACAGCGCGGCAACATCGAGTTCGGCGGTCGAGATGCCATTCGCAAGTCGTTGGAGATAGGCAATAATCAATTGCTCACCCAGGCGATATGACTCGTTCATGATGGATAACCTCCTTGGGCGGAACAATGGTTTGTATCATATCCCCAATTCGGTTTGAATTGGGGATATAAGTCAGCTAATGGAGGCAAATTCCCCCTTCGGCGGTGGCGTTTTGCGCGCGAGCGTATCAGTTGTTATTGCCACCATCGAGCAATGCCTCAAAATCCTTCGCCGGCATGGGGCGGTAGTAGAGGAAGCCCTGAGCGTAGCGGGCGCCCATTTGTCGTAGCATGTTCGCCTGTTCATTTGTCTCGACGCCTTCGACCTCGACGGGCAGATGGAGCGACTGCGCCATTTCGAGCATCGATGAAATGATTTGCGTGCTGCGGCCTTGATCGCGATCGGTGGGTACAAAGGCGCGGTCGAGCTTGATGACGTCGACGTTGACGTTCTTGAGCATCGCGAGCGTGGACTGACCGGTGCCAAAATCGTCCATATAGGTCGAGAAGCCGCGGGTGTGCAGGTCGGCCGTCAGTTTGTCCACGGCCTCGGACTCTCCCGTATAAGCCGTCTCGGTGATCTCGATACGCATGAGCTCGGGCGGTAGGTTGTATTGGGCGGCGAGCGCCCCCATATGCTCGGCAACGTCGCAGGCAAGGATATCCACGCGCGACACATTAAGCGAAACCGGAACCACACGAAGCCCTCGATCGATGCGCTCGCGCAGCCACGAGGCGACACCCTGCCAAATGTACTTGTCGAGCGTCACCACAAAGCCGCTTTCCTCGAGTGCGGGGATAAACGTTGCGGGCGAAATGAGAGAGCCGTCCTTGTCAATCCAGCGGGTGAGTGCTTCGGCGCCAATAATCTCACCGGTTTCCATATCGACCTGGGGCTGCAAGTGGTAGGTAATACGACCATCTGAGAGCGCGTACTGGAATTCGGTCAGCGTGCGGTGGAACGCGACTTCGCGCTCGTACTCCGCGGGGCAGAAAATGGCAATGCGCTCCTTAAAGTCGTTTTTTGCGCGCCGATTGGTAAACATGGCCTTCGCCTGCGCATCGATGGTGATCTCCTCATTGGAGTCGATGGGGTAAACGCCCATGGACGGCCAAAAACCTACGCCGTCGTTGTGCTTGGCTACAGCCTCGCGCACGCGCGCATAGACACGGTGAACGAAATCGTGCTCAAAGGGTATGAGCAGACAAAAGTCGTCTTGTCCCCAGTATCCCGCGACACCCATGTTGGCGTTCTCGATATCCTTGAGCGCCGTGCCCACATCGGCAAGCATACGGTCGCCTTCGGCCTGTCCATACCATTCGTTAAATAGGCGCATGTGGCCCATGTCGACGGTGGCGATACACCAAGCGCCGTCGCGCCTTGCCTTGATGAAGGCATTGGCACGGCGCATAAACTCGCTGGGGCGGTAGAGGCCTGTGAGCATGTCGAGGTGCTCGGCGACGGCGCCTTTGCGTTCCATCTCGGGTATGGGCAGACTGTCGTTGGGAACAAGTCCGCCGGCCGTGCGAAGGCGACGATCGAGTTCGCCCAAAACAGTCGATGCTTGGGAGTCCAGGCGTTCGTAAAAGGTCGGGACGACAAGACAGACGGGAGCAATGGTGTCGCCTGCGATTTGCACAGGAGCGAAAACGGCCTCTTTAAGGTGGCGGGTCAGTTGCTCGAATGCCTCGTGGTCCAGGTCATTGCTGAGCACGACGAACTGGACGCTACGTGAACGGTAGACCCTGCTCCTGCCGCGGGTGATCGACAGCATGCGGCCTGCGTATTCGGCGAGCATGTTGTCGACAGCCTCGGCTCCGTAGAGCTCGTTGAGCTTTGTCGTGCCACGAACGCGCACCGCTATAAGGCCCGTCTCGCAACGGTCGCAACGACAGGCGTCGATGGCATTGACCAACATGCGCTGGGTGCCGAGGCCTGTCGCGGCGTCGACGGTTTCGGCAAGTGAGTGGTTGACGAGCTCGCCGACATAGAGCGAGGGGACATTTTCGTCGCCGTCGATGCGAAACCCGCGAGCACGGCAGAGGACGTAGTCGCCGACGGCATTGCGCACACGATACTGCATGACGCGACGGTGCTTGGTGCCGTTATAGACCTGGTCGATGTCGTTGATGTAGGCCTCAAGGTCATCGGGATGCACGCGCGTTTTCCAGTAATCGCGACAGTTGTCTATGTGCTCCGAGGGAAGGCCAAGATCGCGCAAGGCGCCTTGCGACCAAAGGGTGCGATGTTTGTCCAAGTTCTCGATAAAGAAATAGCGGCCCTCGTTGAGCATCGAAAAGGCGTCGAAAATACGGTCGCTTATTTCGAAGTCGTCGGCGTGGACTTGCGTGATATTGCGTCGATCAAGGTGCATGGCATGACGTAGCTTGTAGTCGTACATGCGATGGTCGGCATTGAGCGTCATGCGATTGGGGGCTTCGCCCAGGGCGGGGTCGGCATACGACACTCCATAGCTAAACGAGCGGGGCATCTCGGAATCGTTGTTTTTGAGTAGGACCGTTCGGCAGTGTTCCAGACGTTCGGCGAGGTCGTCCTCGGTCGCAATCGTAGATAGGATGGCAAACTCGTCGCCGCCTATGCGAAACGCCGCTTCGTCCACTTTCATATACAGCTTGAGATAGAGGCTTACCTGCAAAATATAGCGGTTGCCCTCGTCATGGCCAAAGACGTCGTTGCAGTGCTTGAGATTGTCGATATCGATGTACGCCATGGTAACGGGGGCGTCCTGCTCCCAGAGCTCCTCGAGGGAACGGGCAAAGCCGCCGCGGTTGCCAAGTCCAGTAAGCTGGTCGGTAAAGGCGGTCCTAATCAGATCATCCTGGCGCTCGAGAAGGTCGCGGACGGTCTTTTCGAGCGTTTCGGTGTAATTGCTGACAGTATCCATGTCGTAAGCGGCTTTCTGAGGTCGGGCGGATTGCGTCGGGCGAGCTCGTTGTGCACACGCGTTGTTGTTTGGCGCTTTGCGTGTATCCAGGCCCCCGCCTTGCTGCGTTGTTGGGTTACTTTGCCGGCTAATGTTCGCTGTTGATAACTGCTGAGTAGTATAAACAACAGTGCAGAATTATATATAGGTGCACATGCTGTGGGCGGCTATTATTCGACAGGCGGTAGCGCGACGACGCGATGTTCGATAAAAATGCGACTGGGACGATATATGTTGACGGGTATACTTGTCCCGGTTTAAAACGCAGGAACGGAGATGGTCGCATGGCACAACCGGATACGACGCACACGGTGGGGCTTGCGCTCGAGGGAGGCGGCTACCGCGGTATGTATACGGCGGGCGTGCTCGACGTTTGGATGGAGCACGGTTTGACCTGCGACCATATGGTGGGTGTCTCGGCGGGCGCGGCGTTTGGCTACAACTTTAAATCGCGCCAGATCGGGCGCGCCATTCGCTACAACAAGGCCTATTGTGCCGACAAGCGCTATGCGAGCGTGACCAGCTGGTTGCGAACCGGTGACATGTTCAATGCCGATTTTGCCTATCACGAGGTGCCCATTGAGCGCGATCCCATCGACTTGGAGGCGTATCGCGCCTGTCCCATGCGATTTACGTGCGTGTGTACCGATATCGAGACGGGCAAGGCCGTCTACCACGACCTGCCCTATGGCGATGAGAGGGATATCGAGTGGATTCGGGCGTCATCGGCGATTCCCGTGGCGACGCGTCCCGTTGCTATTGACGGGCATAAGTATCTGGATGGTGGCGTGGCTGATTCTATCCCCAGCGCATGGCTGTTTGCGCAGGGGTATGACCGCAATATCGTGGTGCTCACGCAGCCGGCGGGCTTTGTGAAGCAGCCCAACAGTGTGATGTCCATGCTGCGGCGTGTGTTCCGTCACTATCCGGAGTTTGTCGCAGCGCTTGAGCATCGGCATGAGGTCTACAATGCCACGCTCGATGACCTGGCACGTCGCGAGGCTGCCGGCGAGGTCTTTGTGGTGCGGCCGAGCGAATCGGTGAAGGTGCCGTCGCTGTGCCGCGAACCGGATGAGCTCGAGCGCATCTACCAGGTCGGCCGCCACGATGCGGAGGCGACTTTGCCGGCGTTGGAAGCGTATCTGGCGGGGTAAGGTTCGCATACGGAAAGCGCATCCCGGAATGGACGTTCGAACCGGGATGCGCTTTCCGCTATTGAAGATATGAGGTTGCGAATCAGCTGCTCGGCCTATGCCTGCTGCCAGGTGTCGACAAGTTCCTTGGCTGCGGCGTGGGGGTCGTCGGCACTGCAGACGGCGCTCACCACAAAGAAGCCGTCGACGCCGGTTGCCTTAAGCTGCGGCAAGTCGGCCGTCTTAACGCCGCCGCCCACCACGATGGGCACGGGGCTTGCCATGTGGAGTGCGGCCAGGTCCTCAAAGCTCTTGGTGATGATAGAGCCATCGGCTGCGCGTCCGCAGTCGCGCTTGGTCTCGGTCTCGTGGAGCGGGCCGATGCCCAGGTAGTCGACCAGGCTCATGTCGGCGGTCTTGACGTACTCGAGCATCTCCTCGCAGCGGGCCGAAAGGCCCACAATGGCATCGGGGCCCAGCAGCTTGCGGCAGACCTCGACGGGAATGTCGCTCTGACCCACGTGCACGCCGTCGACGGCAATGCCCTGCTCGCGCGCGGCAAGCACACAATCCAGACGGTCGTCGATCAGCAGGGCGACCTGACCGGTCTTGCCGGCCTGTGCGATTGCCTGCGCGGCATCGCCCGTCAGAGCGATGATCTCGCGGGCGCTTGCCACCTTGGAGCGCACCTGGATGCAGGTAAAGCCGGCGTCGAGTGCCTGGGCCACCACATCGCCCACGGGGCGCCCGAGGGTGTTTTCGGGGCCGAGTACCAGATAGGCGGAGATATCAAGGTTGTCGCGGATGCTCATCGTGCTTCCTCCTGCTTTTTGATCTGCGCTTCCATGCGCTCGAGTTTGCCGGTCATGGTGTCGGTAAATCCGGGTCGAATATCTGCCTTGAGCACGACTTCGGTCCGGATGCCCTTGCTCGCCAGCACAAAGGTTGCGTCGCGCACGACCTGCATGACCTCGTCCCAGTCGCCCTCGATCTCGGTGAACATCGAGCTGGTGCGGTTGGGAAGGCCACTCTCGCGAATGACGCGCACGACCTCGGCGACCTCGGCGGACAGCTCATCGCCGGTGCCGCACGGGGAGATGGCCACGGCGACGAGTGTGTTCATGCCGGCATTGGTTGCGGGCTCGGACATGGCCTATGCCTCCTCGAGCTCGAGTCGGTTATCGGCGATGTCTTGGGCGGTTGCGCGGTAGAGCTCGTCGATAAAGGCGACCTTAAAGCTTGCCGGGGCGTCGGCGACAGCGGCGGCACGCGTGCCGGCCACGTTGTAGACGGCGGTGCCGCAGACGGCTGCCGTAAACGGGTCGGCGGCGCAGGCGTACACGGCCAGCACGCCGCCCTGCGAGCAGCCGCAGCCGGTGATCTTGGACATGAGCGGGCTGCCGCCGTGAGACTTGGCCACCGTCGTGCCGTCGGTGATCAGGTCGACTTCGCCCGAGACCACAACGGCGCCACCGGTGTGGCGAGCGAGCGCCACGGCGGCACCACGGGCGGCGTCGACCGTGTCGGTGGTATCGACACCGCGCACGCGGCTCAGATCGGCCGCCTCGCCCTCAAGACCCCACAGGCCGGCGAGCGCGATAATCTCGGAGGCGTTGCCGCGCACGATGGCGGGCTTGTACTGCTTGAGCTCGTTGACCAGCTGGGTGCGCAGGCTACCGATACCCAGGCCCACCGGATCGAGCACCCAGGGCTTACCGGCGTCGTGTGCCGCCTTGGCCGCGCGGGGAATCGTTTGCTCGTAAATGGGGAAGAGCGTGCCCATGTTGAGATAGATGGCGCCGCCGCCGGCAACGAGTGCCTCGCCCTCGTCGGGCAGATAGACCATGGCGGCCGATCCGCCCACGGCGAGCTGCGCGTTGGCGACAAAGTCGATCGTCACCGTGTTGGTGATGGAACCGGCCATCGGATTGGTAGCGCGAATCTCCTCCACGGCCTTGACCATATGTTGCTTAAGCTGTTCCGAATCAATCACTGCACATGCCTCCTTGGCATAGAAAAGGGGCGCTGTGCATAGACAGCGCCCCTGTAAAGGCGGCATGCTCCCTACGCCAGCATTAACTGACAGGTTCAAAGGATTGGGCCCATTGCCCTCTCAGCCTTGTGGTTTGCACCGCCGGCACTCCCGCATCGAATCTGTTGTTCCCTATACTAGCGCACCTGCCAAAAAGGGACAGGTTTATTTTGGCAGGTAACAACTGGGACTTTGCGTTTTCCCAGATGAAACCTGCCGAAATAAACCTGTCCCTTTTTGGCAGGTCGGTACAATAGATGGGATTAAGAATGACCGAGGGGACCTTATGATCAAACTTGTGCTGACCGATATGGACGATACACTGATTCCAGCCGGGCATGACGGCGCCAGCGACTACGCCATTGAGGGTATTCATGCCATGCAGGCGGCGGGTTTGCACTTTGGGCCGGTTTCGGGTCGTCAGCCGTCCGCGATGGGCTGGATGTTCCGCAATCGCTCCGAGTGCTTCTCGACCGGTGCGTTTTGCAACGGCCAGGTGATGTTTGTCGATGGCGAAGTAGTCGCTTCGCGCGCAATCGATAACGATGTCCTTATGCGCTTAGCCGATTATTTTGAACAGGAGACCGACGATACGTATTTGAAGGTCTACCGTCTGGGTGATGACTTTTGGAATAACGATGCCTATTGCGTGACAAGCGATCCCGAGCGTGTGCGTCGCGCCATGAAGTCAGGCGGCAACGCGTGGCTCAAGGGCGAAGAGGCTCCCTGTCGTCCTGTCGTTGACGATGCCCCGGTATACAAGGCGAATATCTGGAGTGCCCGTTCGCGCGAGGAGCTCGCCGAGCTGCGCGAGCGTGTTGCCGCTGAGGTGCCGGAGCTCTCACTCGTGTTTCCCAACAACCGCGTGCGCCTGTTCGACGTTCTTCCGACCGGCTGGGACAAGGGCTGCGCTGCGCTGGAGCTGGCGCGCGCTTTGGGCCTGACGCCCGACGAGGTGGCCGTATTCGGCGATTCCGATAACGATTTGCCCATGATCGATGCCGTTCCCAATTCCGTTGCAGTCGCCAATGCCAACGAGGCCGTCACGGCTGCCGCGCGCTGGCATATCGGCGCTGCGGCAGATGATGCGGTTGCCAGGGCTCTGCATCAGATTGCCGCCTGCGCCGCGACGGGGGAGATGCCGTCGTTTATGCGTCAGATGGACGCGACGGGTTTCGACGTCACGAACGTCTAGGGAGAAAGCCATGAAGCTCCAGCAGCTCAGATATGTCGTCAAAGTTGCCGAATGCGGCAGCATCACCGAGGCCTCGCGCCGGCTCTTTGTGTCGCAGCCTTCGATTACCGCGTCAATTCGCGATCTCGAAAACGAGATGGGTGTACACATCTTTGAGCGCACCAACAAGGGCGTCATTGTGTCCGAGGAAGGCGAGACCTTCTTGGGCTACGCGCGCCAGGTGCTCGACCAGGCCGACCTGCTCGAGGGCAAGTACAAAGGCACGTCCGAGCAGGTGCCGCACTTTAGTGTGAGCTGCCAGCATTATTCCTTTGCCGTTAATGCATTTGTCGATGTGATCCGCGAGTTCGATGCCGCGCGCTACGACTTTACCCTGCGCGAGGAGCAGACCCACGAGATTATCGAGGACGTCGCGCATATGAAAAGCGAGCTCGGCATCCTGTATCTGTCGGAGCACAATCGCGAGGTCATCGAGCGCATGCTGGCGGCCAACGAGCTCGTATTCGAAGGACTCTTCTGCGCTACGCCGCATGTCTTTGTGTGCTCCGACCATCCGCTGGCGGGTCGCTCGAGTGTGACGCTCGAGGACTTGGAAGACTACCCGTTCCTGTCCTATGAGCAGGGTAGCTACAACTCGTTTTACTATTCCGAGGAGCTGACCTCGACCTTTGAGCGCCGCAAGAATATCCGCGTGCGCGACCGTGCGACGCTGTTCAACCTGGCCATGGGCCTCAACGGCTACACGGTCTGCTCGGGCGTGATTAGCCACGAGCTCAACGGTCCCGGTATTATCTCCATCCCGCTCGATGTGGACGAATACATGGAGATTGGCATCATCACGCGCAAGAACACGACACTTACGCGCTACGGTCGGGCCTATATCGACGCGATTCGTCAGCATATCTAGGGTGCTGTGCTCCGCACGGTTCAAGTCTCTTTATGGCAATCCAGACTGATATAGGAAGCATCTATATCAAACTGTTATAAACGTATATTTTACGATGGTCATATGAGCGCTCATACTCTGTCCCAGTAAAGCAACCAATGCAAAGGGAGATATCTATGAGCACTTCGATTCAACCGAACGCGCCGTTTCGCGCCGATATCGTCGGCAGCTTTCTTCGTCCGCAGGCTGTAAAGGACGCCCGTGCCGCCTATGTCGCGGGTAAACTCGACGCTTCCGGCCTTAAGGCCGTCGAGGACGAGGCCATCCGCGACTTAGTGGCCAAGCAGAAGGCTGCCGGCCTGCAGGTGATTACCGATGGCGAGTTCCGCCGCAGCTACTGGCACCTCGATTTTATGTGGGGCCTCAACGGCATTGAGCGCCGCGCCTCGCGCACGGGCTACATGTTCCACGATGAGGAGACTACCGCCGACACCGCCGTGGTAACCGGTCCCATTAGCGGCGAGAATCATCCGTTCGTCGAGCACTTCAAATTTATCAAGTCGCTCGAGGGAGAGGGCCAGGTCGCGCGCCAGACCATTCCGGCGCCGATCCAGACGTTCTCCGAAGTCACACTCGACCGCTGCGATGGCCAGCAGGAGAGTCTGCACGCCGTCTACAAGACCGACGAAGAGCTCGTCGATGCCATTGCCGCAGCATACCGCACCGTGATTGCTGACCTGTATGCCGCGGGCTGCCGCAACATCCAGTTTGATGACTGCACCTGGGGCATCTACTGCGATACCGATTTTGTTGCCAAAACCGGCATGAGCCCGGTCGGCCTGCAAAAGGTAAGCGAGCTGGGCGTGGCGCTCAACAATGCCGCCATCGAGGGCAAGCCCGACGATCTGGTTATCAACACGCATGTATGCCGCGGCAACTACCACTCCACCTACGCTTTTGAGGGCGGCTACGATCCCATTGCACCGTACCTGTTTGCGCACGAGGATGTCGACGCGTTCTACCTTGAGTTCGATACGCCGCGCGCCGGTGGCTTTGAGCCGCTCAAGTATGTTGCTCCCGGCAAGAAGGTCGCGCTGGGCTTGGTAACCACCAAGGCGGCAGAGCTCGAGAACGAGGATGTTATCGTCGAGCGCATCCGCGAAGCCGCAAAGTACGTGCCGCTCGAGAATCTGTACCTGTCGCCCCAGTGCGGCTTTGCCAGCTGCGAGATTGGCAACAAGCTGACCGAGGACGAGCAGTGGGCAAAGATCGCGCTGGTCAAGCGCATTGCCGAGCGCGTTTGGAAGTAACGTTACCGTTCGCAGGTGACGGCGCGTGCGAGACATGGCGTATCACGTACAATGGTTCGGATCGTATCGTTCGGGCAGGTTATCCGATATGCCTGATCGCCCTTCCATCATGAAAGGACCTCCATGTCCCAATCCTCGACGCCCGCCGTCACCGATGCCATCTACGATGCATCATCGCTCGGCCGCCCGCGCATGTTCGTGTTGGGTTTGCAACACATGTTTGCGATGTTCGGAGCCACGGTGCTCGTGCCCGTGCTCACCGGCCTTTCCGTTTCGGCGACGCTTCTGTTCGCCGGCATCGGCACGCTGCTGTTTCATTTTCTATCGCGCGGTAAGGTGCCCGCGTTTCTGGGCTCGTCGTTTGCCTTTATCGCGGGTTATGCCGCCATTGCACCCAACGGCGAGGCCGAGCTTTTGCCCTACGCCTGCCTGGGCGTTGCCTGCGCCGGCCTGCTCTATCCGGTGCTGGCGGCGCTGTTCCGCGCATTTGGCGCCAAGCGTGTCATGCGCTTCTTTCCGCCGGTGGTGACCGGTCCCATCGTCATTTCCATCGGCCTGATCCTGGCGAGCTCTGCCATTGCCAACTGCCAGACCAACTGGCTTGTTGCCGTTGTCGCTGTGGCCGTGATCGTCATCTGCAACATCTGGGGCCGCGGCATGGTCAAGATCGTGCCGATTTTGCTGGGCGTTGTGGTGAGCTATACTGTCGCGGCGGTGCTGGGCGAGGTTGATTTTTCGGGCGCTGCCGCCGCTCCGTGGGTCGGTCTGCCCATCGTGTGGGACAACACCGTGTTTGCGCTCTTTGGCCCGCAGTTCGATAGCGGTCTTGCCACGACGGCTATCATCACCATCATGCCGCTGGCCTTTGCGACCATGATTGAGCACATTGGCGATATCTCCGCCATTGGCTCTACCTGCGAACGCAATTACATTGCCGATCCCGGTCTGCACCGTACCCTGCTCGGCGATGGCCTGGCGACCATCTTGGCGTCGCTCTTTGGCGCTCCGGCCAACACCACGTATGGCGAGAACACCGGCGTGCTTGCGCTTACGCGTGTGTTCGACCCGCGTGTGATTCGCATTGCCGCCTGCTGCGCCATCGTGCTTTCGTTCTGCCCCAAGTTCGCTGCTGTAATCGCTGCTATGCCGGCGTGCGTTATCGGCGGCGTGTCGCTCGTGCTCTACGGCATGATCAGTGCCGTGGGCGTTCGCAACCTTATCGAAAACCAGGTCGATTTCCAGAACAACCGCAATGTGCTGGTTGCGGCTCTGGTGCTCGTGCTCTCGCTCGGCATTGCCTACAGTACCGCCGGTGCCATCGTGCTGGAGCTGGGCGGCGTGACGATTTCGCTTTCGGGCCTTGCCGTGGGCTCGCTGGTGGGCATTGTGCTCAACGCCATCCTGCCCGGTAATGACTTTGAGTTCGATACTTCCGAGCTTGAGGAGACTACTGAATAGTAGCTGCGTTCAGCCAAATTATAGATGGCGTCCATGCGTATGTACGCGTGGACGCCATTTTTAATGCGTTAGTATCCAGTGGATGCCGCGCGCCATGCGCAGGTCAGTTTGGGCAAAGTGATTGCCGGGGTTGAGCTCCAGCGTTGTTGGGATGTCGCGCTCGATAAACAGCTCTTCCATCGCGCGCGTATCGTCGAGCACGTGCCGCATCATGCGGTTGGGCGTTTTGGTTTCCTTTTTACCGAGCGACAGATAGGCGGCGTCGGGCGTAGCTGTCATCGTGCGCTCGCGCGCGTAGTCGATAAAGCCGGGGAACCACAGCGACCCCGACGCACTCGCCGCGCGCTCAAAGACATCTGTTTGCCAAAGTGCCCACAGTGCAAAAAGACCCGCCAACGAGTAGCCGGCAACGCCGCGCCAGGCGGGCGGTTGCGGGAGCGATGATTCGGCCTGGGGGATTATCTGCTTCAACAACTCGTCAAGAAAACCAGCAGCCTGTCCGCCAAAGGGCTCAGCATCTCGTATAGTTCCGTCACATTCCCAGGGGCTCAGCTCGCGATTCCAATCGAGCCCTCCAATGGCGACAAGGGTGAAGGGTGGGCAGTCGAGCTCTCGGCAGCGCTCGTAGACTTCGCTACCGTCGCCCATGACAACGGGGAGGTAGATGACGGGCGCGCCTTCCGCACACTCTGAATAAACGGTTATCTGCTTATGATGCGCTTCCAAGGCAGGCTTCTCTCGGTGTTGTGATATTGACAGCCTCAATTGTCGCACGCTGGCACGGGGGCAGACGCTAAAAGAAAGGCGCGGAGCCGCTCGATGCGATTCCGCGCCTTGTTGTTTTGTTTTAGCAGACTATGCCGTTACGCCACGAAGAAGTAGACGAGGAAGGCAAGGGCTGCGATCCACATAAGCGGCTTGATCTTGGAGGCCTCGCCCTTAAAGAGCGCGACGATCACGTAGGCGATGAAGCCCAGGCCAATGCCGGCAGAGATGGAGTAGGTGAAGGGCACGCCGGCGACGATCATGAACGCCGGGAAACCCTGCGACACGTCGGACCAGTCGATCTCGGAGGCCTCGCTCATCATGAGGTAGCCGACGTAGACCAGAGCACCGCAGGTGGCGGCGCTGGAAACGATGGTGACGATGGGGGAGAAGAACGCGGCGAGAATGAACAGCACGCCGGTGGTGACGGAGGTGAGGCCCGTGCGGCCACCGTCGGCGGCGCCAGAAGTGGACTCGACGAAGGTGGTGATGGAGGAGACACCCATGAAACCGCCCACAGCGGCGGCGGCGGAGTCGACGATTAGGATCTCCTTGATATTCTCGACGTTGCCGTCGTCGGTGAGGAACTCGCCCTGCTTGGCTACGGCCATCGCGGTGCCCATGGTGTCGAAGAAGTCACTCATGAGCAGCGAGAACGAGATGACGAGGAGCGCGGGGTCGGTAAGGACCTTGACGATGGCGGGCACGCCGCCGGCGTCGGCGATGGGGCCACCGATGCTCGAGAAGTCGAGCGGGGCGATGATACCGGTCGGAGCCTGGGTCACACCTAGGGGGATACCGGCGATGACGGCGACGACGATGCCGATGAGCAGCGAGCCGGGGACGTTGCGGCAGGCGAGGGCGACCGTCACCAGGATGGAGATGATGCCGACAATGAAGGTGGGGGAGGTGATGTCGCCCAGACCGACGAGTGTACCGGCGCCAGCGGTGATAATGCCGGCATCGCACAGGCCAATCATGGCGATGAACAGGCCCAGACCCACCGAGATGGCGTGACGCAGGACAACCGGGATGGCGTCCATGATGGCCTCGCGCAGGCCACAAAGCACGAGCAGCAAGATGACGATACCCTCGAGGAAGATAACGCTCATGGCCACGTGCCAGTCACCGCCGCAGACGGTGGTGGCGATTCCAGCGATCATCGCGTTGACGCCTAAGCCCGACGCGCAGGCGAGCGGGCGGTTGGCGAAGATGCCCATGCAGATGGTCATGATGCCGGCGCCCAGGCAGGTGGCGCAGGCGAGCGCTCCCGCATCGATGCCGGCGCCCGAGAGCACCGCGGGGTTGACGGCAATGATGTAGGCCATTGCCAGGAACGTTGTCAGTCCAGCGCGAAGTTCGGTCCCGATTGTGGACTTGCGCTCGCTGACGTGAAATAGTTCGTCCATGCATACCCTTTCCTTGTTCGGCCCCGAGTTTAGGCCGATTGACACGAACTCACCCACTATAGCCCCTTTACGACGCTGTTGTTCCTCGCATGTTGATGTTCGGCGCTTTGTAGCAGACGGACGGTATTTTTCGCATTAAAATGTGTGGGTACCGTATACTTAAGCGGTTACAACGACCCCTATGGAGGAACGTATGATTAAAGAGCTCTGCCACGACGAGGCTGTTCTGTCCCAGCGTTGCGAGGTCGCGACCGTCGAAGACGAGTCGGTCGCACAGGACCTGATCGATACCATCAAGTCGCTCGACGATGCCGGCTGCCTTGCCGCCAACCAGATCGGCATCACCAAGAAGGTCTGCGTCTACCTGGACGATGCCGGCGAGCCCCATGTGCTCTACAACCCCCGTCTGGTGTTTGGCCTGGGTGCCAGCAAGATGGAGGAGAGCTGCCTGACGCACGAGGAGATCACCAAGTCCACGCGCTACATCAAGTGCAAGGTTGCTTTTGACCAGATCGTCGACGGCAAGATGCGCGAGCGCAAGCAGGACTTCGTCGGCTTCGAGGCACAGATGATCCAGCATATGATCGACCACTGCCTCGGCAAGTTGGTCTAAGGGGATCAAAGCACCGCACCTTGCCGCTCAATCGTCGCTCGCGTACCTTAAGTACGCTTCGCTCCTCTTTCGTGGCAATGTGCGGCACTTTGACCCCTTAGACGACCTGCGGGGTTAACTTGGTTGAGTTTATCCTGCTTGAATAGCCCGGGCGTGACATTGTTGTCATGTCCGGGCTTTTGTGTTTAGCCCCTTTTTGTTTGGAGACAATAACCTTAGCAAGAACGTAAAGCTAGGAGGCGCCATGTGTACGAGCATTCGATTTACCGATAATTCTGGCCACATGTATCTAGGCCGCAACCTCGACTGGAGCTTTGACTATGGCCAACAGGTTCGCGTGATGCCTCGCGGGTTTCACATTCCGTATTCGTTTATCGACGACGCGACAGCGGCACACGCGGTGATCGGTATGTGCATCGATTACAAGAACTATCCCATGTTCTTCGACTGCGGCAACGATGCGGGCCTCGCCGTGGCGGGTCTCAATTTCCCGGGTTATGCCGAGTATGCCGAGGACCCTGTCGACGGCAAGACCAATATCGCAGCCTATGAGTTTCCCCTGTGGGTGGCAGCGACGTTCTCGACGGTCGATGAGGTCGAGGCCGCGCTGCGCGACACGGTGATTGTCGCCAAATCTGCCGGAGAGGGGCTGGGCGTGTCGCTGCTCCATTGGATTATCGGCGACAGCCAGCGTAGCATCGTGGTCGAGATGATGGCTGACGGCCTGCATGTATACGACGATCCGGTCGACACCCTTGCCAATCAGCCCACCTTCCCGTGGCACATGGAAAACCTGCGCACCTATATCACGGCCACAAGCGATTTTCCGCAGACGGCGACATGGCGTGGCGCCGAGCTCAAGCCCTATGGTGCGGGTGCCGGCATGCGCGGTATTCCGGGTGACTGCTATTCGCCGAGCCGTTTTGTAAAGGCGGCGTACCTCAATGCCAATTACCCGCAAAAGGAGAGCGAGACCGAAAACGTCGTCCGCATGTTCCGCTCGCTCGAGGGCGTGGTGATGATCGAGGGGGCGTCCAGGATGGGCGATGGCAAGTTCGAGAAGACTATCTACACCGGATGCTTTAGCGCGCGCACGGGCAATTATTACTACGCGATGTATGGGGATCCGTCGATTCGCTACGTGAGCCTGATGGATGCCGAGGGCGCGAGCCCCGATAGGCTCGTGGTTCCCGAGCCGCGTCGTTCGTAGCTCACCGGTCCGTTGCGACATAAAACGGCTCCGCACCTTTTATGAGATGCGGAGCCGTTGTCGTCAATGGCTGGTGGCGTGTTAGAAGTTGGCGTCGTTGAGCTGGGTGCTCTCGAGTCCGTCGAGTTGCTGTTGCTCGGGCGTATCGGCGACGCTCTCGAGTAACTCGGTGGGGTCGACGTTCATGTTCCTACCGGCTTCGTTGCCGTTGACCAGGTCGTCCGAGAAGATATCGACTTCCATTTCCTCGGCCTCTTCGATCTGAACCTCGAGCGGCACCTGGGTGCGCACGAGCTTAACGGCCGGGCGCATGCGGGCAAACAGCGGCACGTACTCGATGATGATGGCCGAGTTCTCAAGACCGTACCAGCGTGCCGGGCTTCCGCAGGCGCGGCGGACGGCGTACTTGATGGCCATGACGCGGTGGTCGTTGCGGTTGATGTCCGTTTCGGGGGCAAGCATCTTGCGCAGCATGCAAAAACGGAAGTCGCCCACGTTGCCGCGCGTCTCGTAGATGGAGTAGGTGTGATGCTGCGGCGGCAGCTCGCCCGATGCCATCAAGTCGCCAACAATCTGGCGCAGGTAGGCATTGATGCGCTGGTTGACCTTAAAGCCCAGGTCCAAGCGCACGCGGAACAAAAAGTCCGTGCCAAAGGTCTCGACGGAATACTCGTGCGTATAGGGCTCGTCGGTAACGTGCACGTTGATGAACCAGTATGCCTTGGCGCGCTTGGGATGCTTATCCAAGATGGAATAGAGCACGTCGCGGTCGAGCGTGAGCGGGTCGGGACTGTTGGTAAGGAACACCAGATTGTCGGCGAGCACGGGGTAGGTCTCGTCGTTGCGCAGGCGGTCGAGCTGGTCAATGTACTTGGAGACGGGCAGCAGGATCGTCTGCGTGCGCTCGATGGCGGTGCCGCGGCGCCACACGTACATAAGGCCAAACAGCAGTGCGGCCAAGAAGATCATCACATAGCCGCCGTCAAAGAACATGGTGAGGCACGAGGCGAAGAAGCACAGCTCAATGGCACCGAAGAGCAGGGCGAAGACGCAGGCGCCCAGCTTGTGCTTGAGAATGCCAGCGATATAGCTCGTCAAAAGCGTCGTGGTCATGAGCATGGTCACGGTAATGGCGAGGCCGTAGGCGCTCTCCATGCGCTCGGAGTTTTGGAACAGCAGCACGATGAAGATGCAGCCGACCCACATGATGTTGTTGACGAGCGGAATATAGAGCTGGCCCTTGGTGTCGCTGGGGTAGTGGATGCGCAGATGCGGCATAAGGTTGAGGCGCGTGGCCTCGGATACCAGCGAGAACGAGCCGGTGATGAGCGCCTGCGAGGCGATGATGGCCGCTACGGCCGAAAGCACGATGGCAAAGGGGCGCAGGGGCTCGGGAAGCATCATATAAAACGGGTTGACGATATCCATCGCGAGCATCTGGGGGTTGGAGTTATTGGCGAGCAGCCAAGCTCCCTGACCCAGATAGTTGAGGATAAGGGCCGCCTTAACAAACGGCCAGGATGCATAGATGTTGGCCTTGCCAACGTGGCCCATGTCCGAGTAGAGGGCCTCGGCGCCGGTCGTCGACAGGAAGACAAAGCCGAGCACCATGATGCCCGAGTGGTTGATGGGCGAGAACAGGAACATGATGCCGCGGATGGGGTTGAGCGCGCGCAGGATGGACAGGTTGCCGAGTATGTTGAACAGGCCGGCGCCTGCCAGGAACAGGAACCACAACGTCATGAGCGGGCCGAACAGCTTACCGATCGACGAGGTACCGGCGCGCTGCATGGCAAATAGGCCGCAGATAATGATGATGGTGATGATGATGACGTTGGTCTGGCCGTCGCCCAGCAGCGCGTGGCCCCACTCGATGGTACGCAGGCCCTCGATGGCTGTGGTGACCGTGACCGCGGGGGTGAGGATGCCGTCGGCGAGCAGCGCCGCGCCGCCGATCATGGCAGGTAGGATCAGCCATGGTGCCACTTTTCGCACCAGGCTAAACAGGGCGAAGATGCCGCCTTCGTTGTGGTTGTCGGCCTTCATGGCGATTACCACGTACTTGACCGTGGTCACGAGTGTCATGGTCCAGATGACGAGCGAAAGCGCGCCCAGGATCATGTCCTCGCTGACGGTACCGATGCCGCCGTTGTTGGCGACGATTGATTTCATGGTGTACATGGGGCTCGTGCCGATGTCGCCATAGACGACGCCGAGCGTTACAAGCAGCATGCCAGCGGAGAGGGGGATGGCTCCGTGCCCGCCTTGACCACGCTGGTCTTGGGGGCTTGCCTCCAGTTTGTTGTGTGCCACGTGGACTCCCTTAGACATCCGGTTATCTGTTTAGGACAGATAATCTTTATGCCGTCTTTATACATACAAGAGCAGTTTGGCACATCAGGTTATTTTAGACAATAATCCTCAGCTGGGGATTATTTATCTACGCAGGTAGCATTTCAAAGCAGGGGCTTTTAAGCACGTACTGTCTGGGCGATGCCAGCCTTGGCGTTTGCGCGTTTGCCGGCGAGTTCGCAAAAAATCGCGCCGCCGATGATAAGCGCGGCGCCCATCAGGCGGACCGGTGTTATGGCTTCGCCCAAAAGGACGGCCGAGAACACGACGGCCGAAAGCGGCTCGAGGTAGCCGACGACCGCGACGGTCTGGACGGACAGCTTGGCGACGGCACTAAAGTAGAGCAGGCAACCGATGCCGGTGTTGACGACGCCGAGCATGACGACGGCGCGCCAATCAATACTGGCGGCGACGCCGGCGGACAGGAATGAGGGAGCGCCCTGCGTGATGAGCGTGAGGACCAGCGCGGTCACAAAGGCGGCGCTCACCTGGAGCGTGGAGTTCTCGAGGCCTTCGATGTGTGGCGCACCCTTGCTAGCGATGACCATCAGCGCATAGCAAAATGCCGAGGCGATACCGCAGACGATACCCGCAATGGGCATATTGCCGCCTAGACCTTGTGCTGCAATGAGAAAAGCACCGCAGGCGACGGCGATAAACCCGGCGATTTTGCCGCCGGTCAGTTTTTCACCAAAGATGAGTGGGGAGAGCGCCATGACAATGATGGGGCCACAGTAGTACAGCAGCGAGGATACGCCGACGCCGATCGTCTGGTAGGCACGGAACAGAAAAATCCAGCTGGCACCCAGCGCGGCTCCCGACAGAAGGAGTGCTGCGGCTTCGCGGGGACGAGATGGCGCCTGCAGTTTATGGCGTTGGGTGATGGCAAGGATAGTGACAAGCGAGAGGGCGCCCAAAAACGTGCGCAGTAGCACGATATCGGAGCTCGGCAGCGCGATGGCAGCGGCGATGATGCCGTTGGAGCCAAACAATAGCAATGCTGCTAAGTACGTAAACAGTCCGTTGTCCATGCGCTTCCGTCCCCTCTATATTCGAGCATGTTCACTATGGGCGAACTGGCAATAGAAGAAAAGCGAATATAATGCATGGCTAACATGACAAAAACTCATGCAAAGGTGGAGGGGTGCCGTGGAAACGAATATTCAAAAGATGCAGGTGCTGCTCGAGACCGTGCGCGCCGGCAGTTTTACGCGCGCCGCCGAGCGGCTGAGCTATTCGCAGTCGGGCGTGAGCCGTATGGTGGCCGATCTTGAGGCCGATTGGGGCTTTAAGGTGCTCGACCGCAGTCGCGAGGGCGTAGTGCTTTCTGCTGACGGGCGGCAAGTTATGCCGGCGGTCGAGGCGTTATGCGAGGAATTTGTTCGTTTGCAGCGACGGGTGGATGAGATGCGTGGGCTCATGCGCGGCAAAATCTGCATCGGTACGTTTTCGAGTGTGGCGACCCACGTGCTGCCGCCGGTGATTGCGCGCTTTCGCGCCGATCACCCGGACGTCGATTATGAGTTGCTGATGGGTGATTACTCAGAGATTGAACAATGGGTGGCGGAAGGGCGCTGCGATCTGGGCTTTATCCCGCGTGAGCCCCGAGAAAACGGCATGACATCGCGGTCTTTGGTACGCGACGAGTTGATGGCAGTAGTGCCGGCAGACTCTTTGCTTGCCACGGCGGAGGTCGTTTCTCTTGTCGATTTAGCCAACGAGCAGTTTATTCTGCTAGAACGCGGCACCGATGACGAGATTACGCCGCTGTTCCGTCGGGCGGGACTGACGGTGTGCTCCAAGCTGTCGACCTGGGATGACTATGCGATTATGGCCATGGTCGAGGACGGCCTGGGCGTGAGCATTCTTCCCGCGCTCATCTTGCGCCGCTGTCAGTTCGATGTTGCCGTGCGTTCGCTCGAGGGACATCCCCATCGGCAGATCAATGCGATATATCGCACGGCTGATGTTTCGCTTGCCGCCGCTCGATTCCTTGAATACCTCTAAACGTGTGCACGTCATTGTCTGCTTTGGGCAAATCTCGGAGTTCGGTACGTTTTCTTGTGAAATTGAACTTCCCGATAATGCGCCGCGCTATACTGCTGCCTAAATTGAACTCAGGTTCAATTCGTGTTCTATAAATTGAACTTTGCCAGCAAGGAGGTTCTAGTGGCCCAAGAGACGTTTAGCGATCGCCTGCGACAGGCTATGTCCGATCGCGACGTTCGCCAGTCGGACGTGATCCGCGCATCGGAGATGCTCGGCAAAAAACTCGGCAAGAGTCAGATGAGCCAATATGTGAGCGGCAAGACGATCCCGCGGCGCGATGTGGCTGAGCTGCTCGCCCGTATTTTGGAGGTCGATGTTACCTGGCTGCTTGCCGGCGACGCCGATCAAGGCGAGGCATCATCACCCCGCAACGATTCCAAACCCGAACCCCATCCCTCAGCTCAAATTGCAAGGAGCACCACCATGCGTACTTTTTCTAAATCCACCAAGCTCGATAACGTCCTGTATGACGTGCGCGGTCCCGTCGTCGACGAGGCCGCCCGTATGGAGGACGAGGGCGAGCGCATCCTCAAGCTCAATATCGGCAACCCGGCGCCCTTCGGTTTCCGCACGCCCGATGAGGTCATCAAGGACATGCGCCAGCAGCTGCCCGACTGCGAAGGCTATTCCAACTCGCGTGGCCTGTTCTCCGCGCGCAAGGCGATCATGCAGTATTCGCAGATCAAAGGCCTGCCCAACGTTCAGATGGAGCATATCTACACGGGCAACGGCGTGTCCGAGCTCATTCAGCTTTCGATGAACGCGCTGCTCGACAATGGCGACGAGATTCTGATCCCCAGCCCCGACTATCCGCTCTGGACGGCGTGCGCTACCCTTGCTGGCGGTCATCCCGTACATTATCTGTGCGATGAGCAGGCGGATTGGTATCCCGACCTGGAGGATATGGAGTCCAAGATTACGAGCGCGACCAAAGCCCTCGTCATCATCAACCCCAACAACCCCACGGGCTCTGTCTATCCGCGCGAGGTGCTCGAGGGCATCGTCGAGATTGCACGCAGGCATCAGCTGATGATCTTTGCCGATGAGATCTACGACCGCCTGTGCATGGACGGCTACGAGCACGTCTCGATTGCCTCGCTCGCCCCCGATCTGCCCTGTGTCACCTTTAGCGGTCTGTCCAAGTCGCACATGATCGCGGGCTATCGCATTGGCTGGATGGTGCTTTCGGGCAACCAGCGCTGCATGAGCGACTTCATCATGGGCATCAACATGCTCTCCAACATGCGCCTGTGCTCCAACGTGCCGGCTCAGTCGATCGTCCAGACGGCGCTCGGCGGCCATCAGTCCGTTAACGACTACATCCGTCCCGGCGGCCGTGTCTACGAGCAGCGCAACTTTGTGTATGAGGCGCTCAACAAGATTGACGGCATCTCGGTGGTTAAGCCGCGTGCGGCGTTCTACATCTTCCCCAAGATGGATGTTAAAAAGTTCAACATCACCGATGACGAGCAGTTTGCCCTCGACCTGCTGCACGAGAAGAAGATTCTGATCACGCGCGGCGGCGGCTTTAACTGGGCCGAGCCCGATCACTTCCGCATCGTGTACCTGCCACGCATGGAAGTACTCAAAGAGTCCCTCGAAGACCTCGCCGACTTCTTTGACCATTACCGCCAATCGTAGGGGATTAGGTGCCTGCCGCCGCAAGAATCGAGGCGTCGCAGGATAGACATACGACAGCGAGCGAGCCGCATTTGCGCCAAGGTGACGTGAAATGAGAGGGCGCTGACCTTCTGGTCGCGCCCTCGAAATTGAACGTCAGATTGGCGTGAATGCGGCTCGCGCAGCGTCAAGTGGTCCGCCGTTCGGTAGAACGGCGGAACTAAATAACAATCCCGTTGCAGTGGTCGATTTCGTGTTGGATGATCTCGGCGGTGTAGCCCGAGAAGTTTTTGATGCGGTGAACGAAGTTCTCGTCCAAATACTCAACCTTAATGCGGCGATAGCGGGTGCAGGGACGCTCGCCGATCAGCGAGAGGCATCCTTCGCTCGTCTGATAGGCATTGACCTGTTCAAGAATTTGAGGGTTGTACATCAGCAGCGCCCTGTTGCCGTCCTTTACGCAGATGATGCGTTTGCGCACGCCGATCATGTTGGCGGCGAGCCCCACGCACTCGTGCTCATGTTCGTTGAGCGTATCCAGGAGGTCCTGCCCGGTCGCGGCGTCGTCGGGTCCCGCGTCTTCGGAAGGAAGGCGCAAAAAGAACTCGGATTTCATGATGGGCTTGATCATGGCGGGCTCCTCATGTCTTATGCTTTCGTGGACTTTTAATAATAGCGCGGAAGGAAAGCTGTGCGTCCGCGTTACAATCTTTCGATGTTGGACCATGTTGCCAGACTCGTCGTGTACGGCGTCTGGCGTAAGTCTAGGGCTCATTTTTCGCCCTGGACTGTTCCTCTGGGGCGATGCGACTGTCGTTCCAAGAGGAAGGAAATGCATGGGGAGCAAATCTCAGCAACAAGTTCAAGTAACGCCATCGGCCACTGCGGCGCTTCTCGCCGTAATGTATATCGCAGCCTTTGTTGCCGCGTTTAACGAGAACATCATTAACGTGGCGTTGCACGACATTATGGCGGCCTTTTCGGTGAGTGCCACCACGGCGCAGTGGCTCGTTTCGGGCTACATGATCGTGACGTCGATCTTTACGGCCATCATGGCCTTCCTGTCCGGTCGTTTCTCGACGCGCAAGCTGCTGTTTTTCGCATGCGGATGCATGGTCGCCGGCGAAGTCCTGTGCCTGGTCGCTCCGTCGTTTAGCGTTTTGCTGCCAAGCCGTATTTTGCAGGCTGCAGGATCGGGCATCTTGTTTCCGCTCATGATGAACGTGGTGCTGTCTTGTGCCCCGCGTGAGAAGCTCGGTCTGTATCTGAGCCTGGGTGGTGCCTGCATTACGCTGGGGCCGGCGTTTGGACCCGTGATCAGCGGTCTTATGTGCACGTTGTTTGGCTGGAGGGCGGTGTTCGTAGTGCCGCTGGTGGGCGGTATTGCGGTCGCAGCGGCGGGCGTTAAGCTTGTTCAGAATGTCGGAGAGCGTTCGAACACCACGCTTGATATTCTGTCGGTTGTTTTGCTCGCGGCCGGCATTACGGCATTTGTGTATTCCGTAGGCGAGTTCTCGACCAATCTGATTGCCGGTATCGTGGCGCTGTTCGCCGCCATTGTGCTGCTCGGCCTGTTTGCCGCCCGTCAGCTCAAGCTCGAACATCCGGTGCTTAACGTGCGTCCCATGGCGAGCGTTCGCTTTTGGCCTGCGTGCCTGCTTGTGGTGGTGTCGATGATGACGACGTTCTCGATGAGCGTTTTGTTGCCGCTCTATTTTGAGGGCGCATACGGCATGACCGCACTTATTGCGGGCCTGCTCATTTTGCCGGCGATTGCCTGCAACGCCGTGACCTCGATTGTGGGCGGACGTGTGATGGACGCCCGTGGCGCATGGCCGCTGCTGCCGGTCGGCTTTGCCCTGATTGCCGTGGGACAGACTGCCATCTCGATGACGGCGGCAAGCATGAACATCGGCGTCGTCGTGGCGCTGACCGTTGTGGTGTATGCCGGAGTCGGTTTGGTGCTGAGCCCCTCGCAAACGGCCGGCTTGGAGACGCTGCCCGCCGCTGAGCATCCTCACGGAACGGCATTGCTCAACACGTGGAACATGATTGCCGCATCGTTTGGCCCGTCGCTGTTTATCGGCCTGCTCTCGAGTTCTGCGGCGACTGCCGGTGTCGCTGGCGCTGCGACGGACGTTGCCCAGGCGATTGGATTTGCAGCTGCCGTGCGTGTGGCGGCTGTAATTGCCGTGGTTGGGTTCGCGACGTCGCTGGTGTACGCTCGTCGCGAGTCGCACATGTCGCATTAATGTGTGCACATAGATTCTGCAGCTAGATTGAATGGCGACACCATAAACTAATGGACGTTTTGCCGAGAGGCATGAATGTTTAAAGCGCAAAGAGTGCGCGACGGGCCCCGCGAATGGGGCGATGATGCCCGAGAGGGCCAAGAAGGAGTCTCATGTCCGAGAACGAAGAGATCATGAACGAGACCGAGAACGAGACCATGGCTGCCGAGGTCGAGGCAGTCGAGACCGTGGAGACCGAAGCTGCTGAGGTTGAGGCTGCTGACGAGGTTTCCGCCGAGGAGGAGGCCGAGGTTGTCGAGGCCGCCGCTGATTACGATGACGAAGAGCTGATGGATAAGATGCAGAAGGCCGCCCGCCTGCTGCGTAGCCGTCGCTTTGCTATTTCCAAGGAGGAGGAGGCCAAGGCCGAGCGCATGGCGAACATCGAGCGCGCCATCAAGCTTCTTGACCTCAAGCCCAAGATGGAGCAGAAGGAAATGTCCGACCTGCTGGGCATGCGCCTCCGTGAGCTCGATGGCCTGATGGCCGAGGCCGAGGCTGCCGATCTGGTCGGCCGCATCGACGACGCCGAGGGCGATATGCGCAAGATCGTCGTCTTCGCCGCCGAGGATGCCGCTGAGGGCCTGGTCGAGCTTGCCAACAAGAAAGAGAAGCTCCTGCCCGAGCTTTCTTACGAGGAGGCTACCGAGCTGATGGCCGCTCTCGATAAGGTTATCGCTCCGCTCGTCGCCATGGGCCTGGACGAGGACCGCGGTCCTCGCGGCGGCCGTGACGACCGTGGTGGCCGTGGCGGCGACCGTGGCGGTCGCGGCGGCTTTGGCGATCGCGGTGGCCGCGGCGGCGACCGTGGCGGTCGCGGTGGCGATCGCGGTGGCCGCGGCGGCTTTGGTGACCGTGGCGGCGACCGTGGCGGTCGCGGCGGCTTTGGCGGCAACCGTGGTGGCTATGGCGACCGCGGTGGCAACCGTGGCGGCTTTGGCGGCAACCGTGGTAACGACCGCGGCGGTCGCGGTGGCGATCGTGGCGGTCGCAACGGCGGCGGCTTCCGCGGCAATCGTTTTTAGTTACGGCGTTTTACCAAACGCCGTAACAGGCCGACGCTGCGCGGGCCGCATTTGGACAATCTGACGTTCAACTTCAAGGGCGCGAC
>UQMO01000005.1 GCA_900542125.1 uncultured Collinsella sp.
CGAGATTCATGAGCGTCTCGTGGGCTCGGAGATGTGTATAAGAGACAGATAGTCAGGGCTCCCGGCCAGCATCGTCGCGCGAGTATGCGGGCATCTTCCGGGATATCCACGCCATAGCGGTCGAGTGCTTCGACGCCATCGACCAGCCAAGCGACGGTTTGCGTGAGTTCACGTTGCTTGAGAGTGAAGATGCGGCGGTAGCCGGTACCGAGCGCAGGGACCGCGGCGCCATTGACGACAGCCTGCGGATCGCGCGGCCACGATGGGAATTCGCTTGTATCTTGGGGCACGGCGTCCGAGAAGGCGTTGACCGCCACGGCGACACCGTAGACGGTCTCGGTCGGGATCAAGGCCAGGCCGCCGCGGCCGAGCACCTCGGCCGTGCGCTCGACGGCGAGCCGATGCGGCTCGCGCGTTCCCTCGTATACCCGATAGACCGTCTGCATGTGTATGCCAGCCCCTTACGCTCTGGTGAAAGTTTGTTTACTGAGGGGCATTCTCGCACGAAACATTCAGCCTATTTGCCCAGAGCGCATGTTGGTTTGGTGAGCGGCTCTAGTAGTCGGTGAAAGTGAGGGGGTTATTGCAGATTTTTAGCGAGCAAGCGTAACGGTACGATCGGGAAACTCAATGCTTGCGACAAGCTTTCCGCCGAGACTTTCTGCGTACCTGCTCAGCGTGTCGAGCCTCATTGATCCCAGCTCCCCGCGCTCGAGCTCCGATATGCGTTTTTGAGAAACACCCATCGACTGGGCCACCGAGGCCTGCGTCAGATCCTTTAGTTTGCGAATTTGAGCGAGCTTATAGGCTTCGATACGTTCACGAGTTTTCTCCTGCTCGGCGGCAATAGATTCACGCGCTATCCCGCGTGATTCCATATACTCATGCAGCTCCATCTTGATCGAGCCTCCTTACATGGCGACGGTATATTTGTTCCGCCCTGGGAATGCTGATCGCATACCAGCCGTTCCACTTTGCCTTCGACGACTCCGCCTGCGACTTATCTCCCGCCAACAGCAACACTGCCTGACGTTTGGGGTCAAAGGCAAAAAGGATACGAATCACCGACGGTCCGCACGACGTCACCCTTAGTTCCTTTAAATGATGCAATTTCGAGCCCTTCACGCGGTCAACCAGCGGACGACCAAGGCTAGGACCTTCTTTCTCAAGTACCAAAAGGTCTGCGTAAATCTGTCGCAACGTAGACTCATCCTGCTCATCGAGCCAAGGCTCGATGTAATCGAGCACAATGCGGTATCGATGCGGCTGATTTGACATACCTTTCTCCTTCTATAGTAGAAGTTTTACGGTATATTGCAAGAGCGGAAATAGGCTCGAAGGGTCTTTTTTGCAGAAGTGAAGCCCGAGATCAGTAGGCAACGAGGGGTTATTGGACTGCGACGAACTTCTTTGGCCTGCCGGCATGGCGTTCCTGAGCGGCGTAACGCTCGATGCTGTCGATCGTAATCATCCGACGGCCGTCGACAAGCTCAACATCGAGTTTGCCGGCTTTGACCAGCGCAGTGATTCGCGGTGCGGAAACCCTGAGGTCCGCCGCCGCGTCCTTAAACGTTCGACACGCCGCTTCCCGAGCGTCCTCGTGGTCGATTTCGACTGAAAGGGCCACGACCTCGGCCGAACGCTCGTACCCAGCCGGAGCCCGACCATTGTTAAGATCGTCGGCCAAAAACGCCATCAGCGCCTCGATGGCATGAGCTATTGCTTCTTCGCGTGTATCGCCATCGGCAAAGGCCCCGGGGACCTGCGGGAAGCTGGCACAGTAACCGTCGTCTTCTTTTATGAGAACGCAGTCATAGGTAAATCGTTGTTTCATTATGACCCCCTCGGCTACCAGCTACCAACCGAGATAATTATAAATTGCTTTATAATTAGAAATGAATCAGTTAATAAATATTACTGACGCTGTTTGGGCTCCGTGACGACGGCTCGGACGATGCGGGGACGATCGGTGAGGTCGCGGACGATGCGCACATCCGACAGGCCCGCTTGGCGGCAGAGCTCGGCGGCGGCGTCGAGAGCGCCCTCGTAGAGCTCGCAGGCAAAGAGGCCACCGGCGCGCAACATGTAGGGCGCCGCGTTGAGCAAGCGGCGGAAGATGTCGAGGCCGTCGGCACCGCCTTCGAGCGCCAGGTCGGGCTCAAAATCCTTGACCTCGTGCGGCAGCGAGCGCATGACGTCGGTGGGAATGTACGGAGGGTTGGAGACGAGGACGTCGAAGGTGCCCCACTCTTCGCGGGGAATCGAGCTTACCAGGTTGGTGAGGCTGAATGCGACCTCGTCTGCCGTGAGACCTAGGGCGTCGCGGTTTTTGGTTGCCAGGTCGATGGCGCGCGGCTCGATATCGGTAGCGGTGCAGGTGACGTGGCCGCGGCGCTCCCAGGCAAGCGAGAGCGAGATACAGCCCGTGCCGCAGCCGACCTCGAGGACGCGGGCGACGCGGGGCTCGGCGGGAGCGGGCTCGGTGGCCTCGGCGGCGTTCTGCGCGGAGGTCGTCTCCTGGTCGTCGCCTTCGATGGCAATGCCGTATTCGTCGAGCTCGGGCTCGGGGGCTTCCATGGCCTCGGCTTCTGCTGCTTCGCTTTCTGCTGCCCGCGCGGCGGCTTCCTCGGCCTCGCGATCGGCCAGCTCCTCGGCATAGGCGCGGCTGCCAAGTACGTCGCTGCCCAGCGCCGCCTCGTCGGCAGCCGTGAGGTTGGCGGCACGGCGCTCGGCAGTCGCGCGTTCATCGGCCAGTGCTGCCTCGGCCTTGCGGGCCTGCTCGACTTCATCGTTCCAGGGCAACTCCACGCGCTGACGGGCGGCGGCCTCGGGGCTCAGCACCTCGGCATCCAGATAGTTCAGAACTTCCTCGACGAGCATCTCGGTCTCGGGACGTGGAATGAGTACGCCGGGGGCGCACGCGACGTCGATCATGCGGAACTGCGTGCTGCCGGTGATGTACTGCAGCGGTTCGCCCTTGGCGCGGCGGACGACCGCCGCGTGCATGGTCTCGAGCTGGGCCGCGTCAAGCAACTCGTCCATGCGCATATATAAGTCGATGCGTGCCAGACCCGTGGCAGCGCAGAGCAGCCACTCAGCAGAAAGACGGGGGTGCTCCTCGCCGCGCTCGGCCAGGTACTCCTTGGTCCACTCGAGACAACGCTTGATGGTCCAGATCTCGTTTGCCATGGGGTCCTCCCCTCTTATGCGCCAGGCGGCGCGTGAATGTCGGAGCAGATTGTACGCGAGGGTGGCACGCGGTAAGGGACGATTGGAAGCGATTATCGAGAATCAGCCCAGATTTTTGCTCGCGGCGCAATCGATGTGCTCATTTGTCGACGTCTAGATTTGCATCCGTCAAGCTTTTGGCAAGGTGGCCCCAAAACTGACCAATATCCAACCAAACACTTGCCAAATCACTTGACGCACGACGCGTCAAAAAATGGCTCGCGACTTCTTGGACGATTTTTTGAGCATTATTTTGGTAATCGACCGACGCTTTAAGCAGGTAAATGGCCCATAGACTACCAAGTCAACCTAAATAAACCCACATAGCAATTTACCAAAATGATCCGTTTTCCTCCGTCCCCTACGGATCAGAATGACTACCACTAACTGCCGCATCCGGAGCAAGACAACGCCGTAGGTAGAGGACGGACAGCGAGCGCCGCCCAGAACGAACAAGTTGGCATGAAAAAGGCAAGGCATAGACCTTCTGGTCATGCCTTGCCTTTTGAATGACAAATTGTCGTTCTGGGTGGCGCGCAGCGTCGACGGGTTACGCGGTTTGGTAAAACCGCGTAACCTAAACGGCCTGCGCCAGCTTCTCGGCTCGCTCGGCGGCGGCGAGCGCCTCGATGACAGTGCCGAGCTGGTCGCCCAGAAGGACACCGTTGTAGGTGGAGTTGAAGCCGATGCGGTGATCGGTCACGCGGTCCTGGGGCTGGTTGTAGGTACGAATCTTCTCGGAACGGTTGCCGTGGCCGATCTGGCTTTGGCGCTCGGCACCGAGCTCTGCCTGCTGCTTCTCGAGCTCCATCTCGTACAGACGGGCGCGCAGCATCTGCATGCAGACTTCGCGGTTCTGAATCTGGGAGCGCTGTTCCTGCGACTGCACCACGGTGTTGGTGGGCAGGTGGGTGATGCGCACGGCGGAATACGTGGTGTTAACGCACTGACCGCCAGGGCCCGAAGCGCAGTAAGTGTCGATGCGCAGGTCGGACTGGTTGATCTGGACGTCGATCTCCTCGGCCTCGGGAAGCACGGCGACGGTAGCCGTGGAAGTCTGGATACGGCCCTGGGACTCGGTCTTGGGGACACGCTGGACGCGGTGCACGCCGGACTCGTACTTCATGACGGAGTAGACGCGGTCGCCCTCGACCTTGAACTCGATGGACTTAAAGCCGCCAGCCTCGCTGGGGCTGGAATCGAGCACAGTGGTCTTCCAGCCGCGCGACTCGCAGAAGCGCTGGTACATCTTGTACAGATCGCCGGCAAAGATGGCAGCCTCGTCGCCACCGGCGGCGGAGCGGATCTCGACGATGGTGTTCTTGTCGTCGTTGGGATCGCTCGGGATGAGCATGTACTTGATATCTTCCTCGAGCTGCGGGAGCTTTTCCTCGTTCTCGGAGATGTCCATCTGGAGCATCTCCTTCTCGTCCGCATCGCTGGTGTCGCGGAGCATCTCCTTGGCGGCCTCGATGTCATCGAGCGCGCCGATGTACTCACGCGAGGCGGCGATGAGGTCGGACTGGTGTGCGTACTCCTTGTTGAGACGCGTGAACTCCTTGATGTCGGAGGCGACGGCCGGGTCGGAAAGCTTCTTCTCGAGCTCCTCGTAGGCCTTGATGATCTTTTCGAGCTTGTCGCGCATGGCGGGACTCCTTTATGTGCGTGAAGGCGAAAATCGGCAGAGTTAATGGGGCGCGCGGCGCCACTGCGGGGGTAAGCCCAGCTAGAACATGTCGATCTTCAGATACATGCGCATCCCTTCGCGTATGGGGTACATAGTTGCGGTCTAACCCATACATGATAGCGTGCGCAGGCATACCTGCATATAACCCGCACGGAATGTGACACAGGGTCAGTCCGCCAACGTAAGGCTCTACTTTAAGAACATGGCCATATATAACGGAAGCGTCACCTTTTTGCCGTCTCGGCCGACGTTACCGTCTATCAGCTTGTACCCAAGGTTCACGTCCTGCCGCTCGAGCATGTCGTTGAGCGATACCGTAGATCCGCGCGAGGCCTTCACCTCAATGGGCACAACGCTCGCGTCGGGCGAGTCGACGAGAAACTCTATTTCCCTATCGCCCTTCTGCGACCGCCAATAACGCAGGGCCACACCCCGCGCCGCAAGCATGCATGCGATCAGGTTTTCGTAGAGGCCGCCCTTCATGGGACCCGCGAGCTTGTTGTTCACCACCGCTTCCAGCATTTCGAAGCCGTACATGGCCATGAGCACGCCCGTATCGGCAGCATAGAGGCGAAACTTCGTCCCGTCTTCATAGGCGGCAAGAGGGAATTGGGCGGCGCTCACCGACTGGCACCGTCGCACCATACCTGCTCCCACGAGCCAATCCACGGACGAGCCAAATTTGCGCGCCGTTCCCCTGTTCTCGACCACGGAATACTGGAACTTCGTATTCTCCTTTGCGAGCTGGCGCGGCAACGATTCAAAGCACGCCCGCGCACGCACGCGCTCGGGGGCTTGCGCGTATCGAGCCACGTCGTCGAGATACGAGGCGAGCAGCCTGCTTTGCTCGTCGAAAGCAACGGCGAAGTTGCCCGTCCGCGCAAAGGCGTCCACCACCGCAGGCATACCGCCGACCGCGAGGTACTCGCGCAGCATCTGCATCATCTTCTGATTCACCGCAACGGGCACGGGTATCAACGACTCATAGTATTCCCGCAAATTGACGATATCGTCCTCCCCATACCCGCGCGCCCAAAGGTACTCCTCAAAATCGAGGGGGCCCATTTCGACCTCTCGCTCGTACCCAACGGGAATGGAGGCGAGCGCAGCCTCCTCCTTGAACCGAATGCCCAGAAGCGAGCCCGACGCAACGACATCGCACCTGCCGTCGAGAGCGAGATACTTAAGCGCAGCGCGAGCACGCGGGCACTCCTGAATCTCGTCGAGGAAAAGAAGCGTTCGTCCTGGAACAAAGCGCACGCCGGGCACGACGAGCGATATCTGCCGGTAGATCGAGTCGGCATCGATTGGGCCATCGAACACCCGCTTAAGGTCCGGGGACCCAATGAAGTCTATGGAGATGAAGCTTTCGTAGTCCTGCCGCCCGAACTCGGCGACGATGTACGACTTGCCAACCTGTCGCGCGCCCTTGATGAGAAGGCATTCGGCGCCCTTTTCCGCCCGCCACGAACGGAGGGTGTCGAGCATCTTTCGCTTCAGCACACTACGCACCATCCTTCACCTGCTGTTTGCAGCTTTTCAGGATGGATTTTACCAACTTTTGCAGCTTTTCCGGGTCCAGATAGCCGCTTCGTGCAGCTTTTCCGGACTTCTAGAGAGCGCGGCGCGCTTAGGAGCTGCAGAATCATAATCGCGTGCAAACGGCGGGCTAACATAGCCTTTCACCGAAAAGGGCGGGCGGCCGCGCCCTGCGACCACCCGCCCTCAATCAAAGCCCTTCTCGGCCGCCGCAGCTACCGGTTCCGGCGCCGCAGGATCACACCTGTGGCGATCAGCACCACTGCGCCGCCCGCGATGCCACCCAGGGCCATCGGCGACAAGCTGGTATCGCCCATATTCGGCAGACCCGGCTTCTCCTCCTTCGGCACCGGCGGCTTGCTCGGAGGATTCGTCGGCGGGTTGACTGGCGGGGTGGTCGGCGGCGTGTACGTGTTCTTGAACACCGGCGCCACGTCACCGTCATAGGTTACCGTCGCCACCAGATGGCCCGCGCCGTCGTCCGTCACCGTCACCGTTACCTGGTGCTCGGCCGCGTCGTACGTCACGTTCTTCTGAGCGTCGTTCACCTCGGAGATGCTGTAGCCGTACGTTCCGGGCTTGTCGTACGAGATCGCCTTGAAGCCCACCGTGCCGTCCGCCGCGTTCTTGGCGGTCTGCAGCACCTTGCCGTCGGCATCCTTCAGCTGGAAGGAGAACTGCCCTTCCTTCAGGTCCTTGCCGCTCAGCACCTTGGAGGCCCCCAGCTTCACCTCAGTCGCGGCCGGCGCGTAGCTGTTGCTGAACGCCACCGCATCCGCAGCCTTGCCGCCCGTGCTGTAGGCAACCTGCGCCTCCAGCGCGTGCGTCTCCGCATTCTCCGTCACCGTCACCGTCGCGGTAAAGACCGTCGTGTCGTAGGTGACGCCGTTCGTCGCCGCGCCGACCTGCTCGGAGACGGTATAGACATACGTCCCCGCCTTGTCCAGCTGCAGCGGCGCGAAGGCGAACGTGCCGTCGACGCCGTTCTGCACCGTCTGGACCACGTTGCCGGCAGCGTCCTTCAGGTCGAAGGAAAACTCGCCCTCGGCCAGGTCGCGGCCGGTCAGGGCCTTCGTTCCGGTAATCGTCGCCGTCGTTGCCGTCGGCGTGTAGGTGTTGGTGAAGGTCAGATCCGCGGCCGTCTTGTTCGCCGTCGCGGTCAGCTGGCCGCTGCCGTCGTCGGTCACGCTCACCGTCACATCCAACACCGCATCGCTGTAAGTGATGGTGCCATCTTGGCCCGCAACCTCCTTCACCTGGTACGTATGCGAACCAGTCGCAGTGTACGAGATGGCCTTGAAGGTAAACGCGATACCCGCGTTCGTGGTCCGGTCAATCTCCTGCCCGGTGGCCGCGTCAATCAGCGCGAACGTGAACTCGCCATCGGCGGGCGTCCGCATGGTGGCCGAATCGGTATTCTCAAGCACCTTGGTGCCGGAGATCTGGTAGGAGGTCGCGCCCGGCTGGTAGCTGTTCGCAAACGTCATGGTGTTGGGGGTGACGCCGTTCTCGGTGCCCTCGCTCGGCTTCACCGTGGAGTTCTCTACCACCAGCTTGCCGTCGTTGTTGTCCTTCACCACGTAGGTCAGGGTGTACGTCTTGCCGGTGTAGGTCACGCCCGGCACGCCCGGCGCGTCGTCCGTCGGCTGCACCTCGCGGACCGTGTAGATAAAGGTGCCCGCATGGTCGAAGGTCAGCTCGTCGAAGGCAACCTTGCCGTCGGCGTCGTTCTTCTGGGTCTGAAGCACCTTGCCGTCGGGCCCCACCAGCTCGAACGCGAAGTCTCCCGCCTTCATCTGGTAGCTGCCGCCGTGCACGTCAACGCTCTTGGTGAGGGCGATCGCGCCGGAGACCGTCGCCTGTGCCTTGTAGGCGTTGGTGAAGGTGGGCTTCGTGGCGTCCTTGCCGTCGTAGGCAACGCTCGCCCGCAGCGCGCCGGCGTTGTCCACGACCTTCACCACGGCGTGGTGCACCGTATCGTCGTAGGTCACGTAGGCCAGGTCGCCCTTCCGCTCCACGATGGTGTACTCGTGAGTACCCGGCTTCGCGTAGGAGAAGGCGTCGAAGCTGACGCTTCCGTCCTCGCCGTTCTCAGCGGTCTGGATGGGCTGCTTGCCCTTCAGCTGCTCAGCCGTCAGGTTGCCCTCGTACACATCGAAGGTGAACTCGCCGCGCTTGGGGACGATCGGCGTGTTGTCGTCCTTCTTCACATAGCTCTTCTGCGCACCGAGGGCCAGGCCGGTCGCGGCCGGCTGGTAGGTGTTGGTGAAGGTATCCGAGCCGGATGCGCTCGTCACGATCGCCTTCGCATTCAGTGCTCCGTTCCCGCCGTCCGTGACCGTCACCGTATAGGTGAGGGGATGGCTGTCATAGACCATGCCCGGCTCCGCGCCCGGCTGCTCCACGATGGTGTAGGTGAAGTCCTTGCTCGCGGCGCCGTCCAAGTCGGAGAGCTGGAACTCGAGCGTGAAGCTGACCTTGCCGTTTGCATCGTTCTTCGCGGTGTCGAGCACGTTGCCGGCAGCGTCCTTCAGGTCGAAGGTGAACTCGCCGTCCGCGGGCTTCGTCGTGTGGTCGAAGCCGTCCGCAACCTTGATGGTCTTGGTCGCCGTCAGGATTACGGAACCCTTTGCGTCGTAGGTGTTGTTGAAGGTGGGAGCCGTAGCGGCACCGTCATAGGTGACGGTCACCTTCGTCTTGTTGTTGTCGCCCTGGTTCTGCTCTACCTTGACGTGGACCTTGACTTCCTTGGCGTCGTAGGCCACGCCGTCGACGGTCTGGCCGGCTTTCTCCTCCTTGAGCGTGTAGTCGTACTCGCCCAGGTTCAGGTTCTTGACGGCCAGCTCGACCTTGCCGCCCCGGTCGTTGGTGCCCTTGGCGACCTCGTTGCCGGCCTGGTCGTACAGGCCGAAGGTAAACGCGTCGGCCGTCAGGTCCTTGCCCGTGAGGATCTTCGTCGCCTCGACGGTAACGTCCGTCGTCGGCTTCGAGTTGGTGAAGGTCGGAACGTCGGCCTCGCCGTCGTAGGTGGCGGTCGCCTTTAGCTCGCCCTTCTCATCGGAGACCTTGATGTGGACCTTCACGTCCTTCGTGTCGTACACGACGGTCGGGTCGTTGCCGGCAACCTCCTTGATGGTGTAGTCGTGATCGCCCGGCGTGTCGTAGCTGATTGCCTGGAAGGCGACCTTGCCGTCCTTGTCATTCTGGACGGTCTGGATCACGTTGCCATCCTTGTCGAGCAACTGGAACGTGAAGTCGCTCCCTGCGAGCTCACCACCTGTGAAGCGCTTCGTCGCCTTGAGCGTTACCGAGGTCTCCTTCGGGTGGTACGTGTTCGTGAAGGTCTGCGAGTTGTCTCCACTCGAGACCTGCGGTGTGGCCGTCAGCGCGCCGGCGCCATCGTCCGCGACCGTCACCTTGTAGATGAGCGCATGGGTGTCGTAGACCATGCCCGGCTCCGCGCCCCGCTGCTCCACGATGGTGTAGGTGAAGTCCTTGCTCGCGGCGCCGCCCAGGTCGGAGAGCTTGAAGTCGCGCGTGAACTTCACCGTGCCATCGGCCTTGTTCTTCATGGTATCGAGCACTTTGCCGTCGGCGTCCTTCAGCTCGAACGTGTACTCGCCGCCCCTCAGCGTGGTGTCGCGCGTGAAGCCCGGCGCGACCGCGACGACCTTGGTCGCCGTCAGCTCCGCGGATCCCTTTGCGGTATAGGTGTTCTTGAAGGTGGGGGCATCCGTCTTGCCGTCGTCGTAGGTGACGCTCGCTTCCAGCTGCCCGGCGTTGTCCACGACCTTCACCACAGCGTGGTGCACCGTATCGTCGTAGGTCACGTGGGACAGGTCGCCCTTCTGCTCCGCGATAGTGTATTTGTACTCGCCGGCCTTGGTGTAGTTGATGACCCGGAAGGTGACGGTGCCGCCCTCGCCGTTCTCAGCGGCCCGGATGGGCTGCTTGCCCTTCAGCTGCTCAGCCGTCAGGTTGCCCTCGTACACATCGAAGGTGAACTCGCCGCCCTTGAGTACGATCGGCGTGTTGTCGGACTTCACGTACGATTTCTTCGCCGTGAGTGTAGCCGAGGTCTCGGCAGGCTGGTACTTGTTGGTGAAGGTCGGGGCGGCATTCTTGTCGTCATAGGTGACAGTCGCCTTTGCCTTGTCACCGTCCGCCTTCACCGAGACGTGGACCTTCACCGCCGCGGAATCGTAGGTGATGGTCGAATCGCCGCCAGCGACCTCCTTGAGCGTGTAGTCGTACTCGCCTATGGTCAGACCGGTGAGGATGAGCTTAATCTTGCCGTCCTTGTCGTTCTGGACAGTCTGGATGGGATCAACCGTAGTCGTGTCGCCTTGATATAGGCCGAAAGTGAACGCACCAGCCGTCAGGTCCTTGCCCTTGAGGGTCTTCGTCGCCTCGATAGTGGCGTCGGCCGTCGGCTTCGAGTTGGTGAAGGTCGGAGCGTCGGCCTTGCCGTCGTAGGTGGCGGTCGCGCTCAGCGTGCCGTTCTTGTTATCGGTGACGCTAACGCGCACTTTCACCGTCTTGCCGTCGTAAACGATAGTCGGGTCGGTGCCTTCGACCTCCTTGATGGCGTAGTCGTGCTCACCAGCCTCGGTGTAATCAATGGCCGGGAAGGTGATGTCGCCATTGGCATCGTTCTTTTCTTCGGCGACAACCTTATCGCCCTCCTTCACCTGGAATGAGAACTGCTGGTTCTCAAGGGTGCCGCCCGTAAATTGCTTCTTCGCCGCCAGGGTCACGGAACCCTTCGCAGCATAGCTGTTGTTGAAGGTGGCGAGGTTCACCTTGCCGTTCTTGACCTCAAGCGTCTCGCGCTTGTCATCGCCGCTCTTCTCCACCGTCACGCCTGTGACAGTCAGCTTGGCGTTCTTATCCTCGACCCTCACCGTGACGGTATAGGTCGAGGCATCCATCGTCCAGCCGGAGTTCTGCACGCCGTCCACCGCCGCGTCGTCGTCGGCGTCGTGCGCCTCGGTGAGCGTGAACGTGTACGTACCGGCCTTGTTGAACTTCATGCCGGAGAAGTCGACCGTCTGGCCCTTGTCCTTGATGATCTTGCCACTCGTGGCCTTGGACTCAGCATGCTCATTGCCCGCCAGAGCATCCGAGACTTTGAGGTCATCATCATCGATCTGCTTCTGCGTCTCTTCCGTGGCGGTCAGCGTGAACGAGAACGCCTTCTCCGTGCTCTCAACACCGGAGACCTTCTTCGTTACCTGCGGGGTCAGTTCGTCGCTAGCTTCCGCCTTGTAGGTGTTTGTGAACACCAGCTTGTTGGCTTCGGCCAACGTGCCGTCGGGTTTTTGCTTCTCGATCTCACCGGTGATACTATCGCCTGCGCCGGTCAGATTCGTGGTACCCTGCTTGCGGCCGGTCAGCTTATAGCCCGCGGGCATCTTGTCTGCGCCGGTCAGCTCCTGCACCGCGTACTCGTCGCCCTCGCCAAGACCGTACACGCGAATCGTCTCGTCGGCCTTGATAGCATGGGTGTCGCCGTTCTTCAAATCGAACACGTCGCCGGCTTGCTTTCCGGCCCCAGCGTTCTTGAACACTGCAGCCTTGTAGGTCTTCCCCTCGGGCACGGTGAACTTGAAGGTGAACTCCGCGTCCTTATTGCCCGTCAGGCCATCGGGCAGGGCAACCTTCTTCGTCACCTCGAGGCTCGCCTCGCGTTCGTTCGCCACGCGCACGCAGGTGGCACCTGTGAACAGGGCGTTCAAATTCATGTCGTCCAGATTGGCACGGGCGCCTTTCGCATTAGTGTCACCAGGCACGTCCTGCGTGATGCCCATACGTATCCAGCCCGTCTCGGTCTCCAAGCGATAAGGTTTGCCTTCCTCGGTGGGCCCATACTGGTAGACACGTCCGTTGGCGCCGTACTTGAGGTGCACCTCATCTTCGCCGCCCTTGGCGTCATTGTTCCAGGAAAGGTTGTCGTTGCCGTCGAGCGTCCCGTCGGACGTCTGGCGCTGGCCCTTGATCCACGTGAGCGTGTTGTCGATGTCGCCCTCTGCGCCAAACTGGCCCAGACTCTTCATGAGCGCGCCCGGGCCCACGAACGTCGAAACGCCGTCATCGTCCGTACCAGCATCGGCATGGACGCCGTAATCGTCCACAATCACCTTGGTGAGCGTGTCGTTAAGCAGGAAGCCCTTGGGAGCCGAGACCTCCTTTAGGAAGTAAGTTCCATTCACGAGCGGCCTGTTACCGGCGCTTGTATTCGGGAATATGCCCGCACCTTCGAGCGGGACCGGGTTGCCGACCGACCCCGTCGTCAGGGTGTCGTAGGGGGTCTGCTCGCCCTTGAGCACGACCTTGCCGTTCGCGTCTGTTGTCACCTGTCTGGAGGTGTACAGGGCGAACTTCGCCCCGTCAACGGGCTTACCCTCGGTATCGGTCTTCTGCACGAACAGGCGGTTCTGGATGTTCGTGACGAGCAGGCGCGTGGCGAACTGCCGCTTGAAGTTCGTGCCGTCTGCGATGCCGTCGCTGTACACGTGGACGGTGTTCTCGGGCTTCGCGTTGGCGATGGAGCTCTCCGTTGTGTGGTAGATGGCCACCGTGTACTCGGCATCCTTGCGGGCATCACCGCTCAGCAGGTAGTAGTACTTGGAGATGTCACCGGGCAGATTTTGAATCTCTACCTGGTACTGGCCGCTCGTGTTGAGCGTGAAGGCGTGCAGGTCCTTCTTCGCCGCCTCGATAGCGCCGGCCTTGCTCGGCTTCTCGGCGAGGGTGTACCCCATTCCCGTCGATGGGTCGCCCGACACGGCGTACCAATTGTTCTGATTTTTGATATCTGCGTTTGCGCTTTTATCGCGCTTGAGCACCACAGCGAACAGTATGCCAGACTTCAGGTTGACGGTCTCGTCGGACTTCGTCAGGTCATCATTCGCCTTGTACACGTTCACCGGTGCGGTGATGGTCTCCTTCGCGCCGGCAAACGCACCAGTCTTCCACACGACGCTGTCCGCATCCATACCGCCGCGGTTGATGATGACGCCGCCCGCGACGTTCTCGTCGCTCGCGGGCACGTACTCGAACTGCATGCTACCGCCCGTTGCCGTGAGGCTCGAGCGGTGACCTTCGGGCACCTTTGTTTCCTTCAGGAGGTAGTACCGGCAATCATGGTCTTTACTATAAAGGTCATCGAAGTTGATAACGCCGTTGTCCACTTTATTCGTGAGCGTCAGTTGTCCATTCGCGTCCGTGGTGCCGGAGCCAAGTAGATTTTCCGAATTAGCAGTCGTGTCAGCGAAGCTCTTGTCTGTCTTGTACAGCGCGAACTGAGCGCCCTCCACCAGACCGCCATCCTGGTCGAACTTGATAATGTCGGACTCGGGAACCGTCACGAGGTTGAACTTGAGCTTCATGTTGGAATCGGTGGCACCACGCTCCAAGTAGAAGAACTTGAGCGTATGGCTGGTGTCGTCAGCGAAGGTGTTGCCAGTGAAGCCCTTAGCAGTATCCTGCTCCGCTTTCTGGAACTTGCTTAACAGCGTGCCGTCTGGGGAATCGTTAACCTTGATGTCGCCCGTTTGGAAGTCGATGGTCAGCTTAGCACTGGTGTGGATGCCGCCAATGTCGCCCACGAGGACATCGTCAATGAACACCCAGACGTCGTCGTCGCCGGCGAACTCAAAGGTCATAGGCTTGTCAGCATTCGTTTTACCACCCTTCGGCTGCACGAAGCGCGACGACATGGAGAGGCCGAAATAATGGTTGAGGGGTTTGCCATCGTTATAATTCGAGTCGCCGTTGTTCGACGACGTAATGCCGTTCCGGACGAGGCTGCCGTTCTGCTCCTTGAATACCTTATCGGCCGCATCGAAGGGGAAAAACTGACCTCCATTTTGAGAGCCAGCCCCCGCTTGCCCAACGCCGGCGGCCTCGTAGACATCAAATGCATTCTTATTGACGTCGTACGCCGCGTAGTTCTTCGAGCTGTCATACTCGTAGTAGCCGCCCTTGTCCTGCAACAGACCCGTCACGCCCATATGGGATATCTTGCCCGTCTGGGTGGAGGAATCAAACAGGTAGCCGAGGGGTTCTCCGTCCCAGCTGTCGGTGAGTTTCGGGTAACCGCCGGTAAGAACGTTGTTCACGATACCGGAGCGAGGAGAGGAGCCGCCCGTATACCGGTTGAGGTCATCACTGGCTCCCTGATCCTTGAACCTGAAGCGGTGGCCCTTGTTGATGCCGTCGGATCCACTGACCGACAGGTGATCCTCCGAATTCACCCAGTAATCAAACAGGTTGATTGTTGTCCCCGAAGGCGAAATCGTCGGAACCGTGTGGTTCGAAAACGGAACCGTATGGTCCGAAACCTTCGCCTCCGCGCGGGTCGGCAGGAAGAAACTCGCCGTCAGCACGACGGCGAGGGCCAGAACAATCACATATGGCGAGACCGGGCGCAGCCCACGACGGCGGCCATAAGACATGACGGACCACCGCTCGCGCGGCCGGTGTTCACCAGGAAGTTCCCTGCTTAGACACCCCCCCCGGTAGCAATATTCACGAGTCGAGACGTCGTCTCTCTGAGCTCCTGCATGATTTCCTCCCCAGTCACACGGCGACCTGCCCGGGTGCTCCCCGGGGGCCGAGGCAGTCTGGCACATGCCCGCAGTCGTTCAAGGAATACCAACCCCAGTATATGTCTCTTAAGATATCTTAGTCTTTTTCTATAACAATTTTTATCTCATTACCGATGAAATCGGCTCAGTCCCCTTGTCGCATTCTAGAGCGTGTGGAGCAGGGCGATGAGGAAGCGGATGCCTTGGAGGAAGGCGCGACGGGTGATGCGCTCGTTGGTGCCGTGGACGCCGCGGTCGCATTCGTCATCGTCGACCACAAAGGCGGAGAAGCGGATGCACTCGTGGCAAATGCGCTGGTAGTTGGCGGCATCGGTTGCACCAATCACGGTCGAGGGCACGATGCTCATCGGCTCTTGACCCACCGCAGACGATCTGTTTTCCTCCATCCCCTTGGGATTACGGAAATAGCGGGCGGCGATGGCGCGGACGGCCTCGAGCCCCGGACCGCCCACGCGCGGGGACGGTGAGGGCTCGGAGCTGCCGGGGCCCAGCTCGACCTCGACTCGGCCAGCGAGCCCAGCGGTGGCAACGGCCTCGCGGCAGCAGGCCACGACATCGGCCACGCTCGTGCCCTCGAGCATGCGGAAGTTAATGTTGGCCCACATATCCTGCGGCATCACGTTAGCACCGGTGCTACCGCCCTCGATTTGGGTCGGTGCACAGGTGGTGGTCACGAGCGGATAGAGCTTCTTGCTGGCGAGGCAATCGCGGACAATGGCGCCCCCGTTGGCGGCAATCTCATCCGCCGTGTAGAGCCCCAGCTCGATAAGCTGCGCGGCAAGCAGGTCCGTGACGCGCGTCGGCCACTCGATATCGCAGATTACGGCGATGGCACGGCTGAGCACCTCGAGCGACGTGCCGCCGTAGGGATTGGACGAATGCCCGCCCTCGCTACGCGTCCTCAACACGATATCGGCGTAGCCCTTCTCCGCGAGATCGGCATGCATAAGCCAGCCCTCGCCCGCGCCGTACTCGGCAGCCGGAACGATGCGGTAGTCACCCTCGTCGATCAGGTACTCAAGCTCAATGCCGCGCTCCTCGAGCGCGCGGCCGATGGCGCCTGCGCCGCACTGCGTAGTCTCCTCGTCCTGGCCAAAGGCCAGGAGCAGCGTGCGCTCGTGCTGCCAACCGTGCGCCAGCGCATACTCGACAGCCTCGAGAATGCCTGCGACCTGGTCTTTCATGTCGATCGCGCCGCGACCCCAAATGTAGGTGTCGTCCACGTGGCCGCTAAAGGGGGCATGCGTCCAGTCAGCCTCGGTGCCGGGCACCACGGGGACCACGTCCATGTGGCCCATGAGCATAACGGGCTTGAGAGTAGGGTCGGAACCGCCAAGCGTCACCAGCAGCGAATGGCCGACAAGCTCGACCTCGCCCGCTGCAAATACGTGCGGCCAGGCCTGCTGCATATACGCGCGCAGGTCGTCAAACGGCTGCCAATCCACCGCCTCGGCATCCATGCTCGAAATGGTCGGAAATGACAGCACGCGGCCCAGGCGCTCGCATGCGCCGGCCTTGTCCAAATCGGCAAAATCATCCTCATGCGCAAAGAAGCGCCAAACCTCGGCCATGACATCCTTTCGATTGTGATGACGAGGGCCGCCCCACCGGAGCGGCCCTGCCACATAAGCGTTTGCGGTCGGTTATTTGTCCTCGAGATAACGCGAGAGGAACTCGCGGGTGCGCTGGTGCTTGGGGTTGCCGAAGAGCTCGGCCGGCGCGGCGTCCTCGAGCACCACGCCCTTGTCCATAAAGACCACGCGGTCGGACACCGTGCGGGCAAAGGCCATCTCGTGCGTGACGACGACCATGGTCATGCCGTCGGCGGCGAGCTTGCGCATGACCTCGAGCACCTCGCCCACGATCTCGGGGTCGAGCGCGGAGGTCGGCTCGTCGAACAGCATGATCTGCGGATTCATACATAGGGCACGAGCGATGGCCACGCGCTGCTTTTGGCCGCCGGACAGGCGACCAACGGCGGCGTGCGCGAACTTCTCGAGTCCCACGCTCGTCAGATGCTCCAGCGCGACCTTTTCGGCCTCGGCCTTGCTCATCTTTTTGAGCGTGACGGGCGCGAGCGTGCAGTTGTCGAGCACATCCATGTTGTTGAAGAGGTTGAAGCCCTGGAACACCATGCCGATGTCCTCGCGCAGCTTGTTGATGTTGCAGCGCTCGGCCGTGAGGTCCTGGCCGTGGAACCAGATGTGGCCCGCGTCCGGGGTCTCGAGCAGGTTGAGGCAGCGCAGGAAGGTCGACTTGCCCGAACCCGAGGCGCCGATGATGGTGACGACCTCACCGGGATTGACAGCGAGGTCGATGCCCTTAAGCACCTCAAGCGAGCCAAAGCTCTTGCGCAGGCCCTCAACGCGGATAAGCGGCTCATTGGTCTGTGCGGCGGCCGCGGTGCCGGTAGTGGCGGTATCTGCCATGATGATTCTCCTCGTCTTAAGCCTAGTTAGAGCTGGGCAGTGTGGCAGGAGCCTCGGCGCCGAGCTTTTTGCCAAAGGCCTCGAGTAGGCGGCTCGCCACGAGCGTCAGGATCAGGTAGACCACGAGCGCCACGCAGTAGACCTCCATCTGGCGGTAGTACACGCCGGCGACGGTGGTGGTGGCGTACATGAGGTCGAACACGCCGATGACCGAAAGCACCGACGAATCCTTGATGTTGATGATCAGCTCGTTGGTGAGCGCGGGGATCGCGTTTTTAATGCCCTGGGGGAACACGACCTTGCGCATGGCCTGCCACTGCGACAGACCCAGCGAGCGCGCCGCCTCGGCCTGGCCGGCGTCGATGGACTCGATGCCGCCGCGCAGGACTTCCATCATGTATGCGGTGGAGTTGAGCGAAATGGTGACGAGGCCGGCAGTGAAGGTGCTCCAGATCTGGTTGGCCTGGGCGGTCTCGAAGCCCATGCTGCGCAGGACGGTAAAGCCCGCGTAATAGATGAGCAGACCCTGGACCATCATGGGCGTGCCGCGCACGATGGTGGAGTAAACGGTCGCAAAGCCGCGGCCGATGCTCTTAAAGAAACGCGTGAGATCGTTGTCCACACGGTCGAACGTCTGGATGCGCAGGAACACGAAAAGCAGCGCCAGGAAAAAGGCGATGACGGTGCCGAAGGTGGCAAGCGCGATGGTGATCTCGATGCCGCGAATAAAGAAGTCGCCGCTCTTATAGGTCATGTAGACCAGGCTCGGCAAAAAGTCGCTGGGATTGGAGTCCGAGACAATGCTCACCTGTACCAGGTCGATAAACGACATGACGCAGCGGTCGATAAAGAAGATCGCTGCAATGGCGACGACGACATAGCTGCCCAAGCGCGCGCCGCGACGGAAACGCTCGGATGCGAATGGCGATTTTTCGCGATAGTCGTTCCAGTGCATGAGCTTGGTGACGAGCGCCGCCGCCGACACGACGAGCCAGGCCCAAAGGATCGCCCAGAGGCAATCCTGGAAGATGCCAGTGGGTGCCAAAAAGCTCAGCGGGGTGGGGTTGCGCTGGCTAAACGCCAGACCGAGCGCCGCGATGACGCTCGTGCCCAGGTATACGTAACGATGATCGGCCTCGATAAAGGAGGCCAGGCGATTGATAGTTTTCATGCTGCCTCCCTATGCCGGCTGACGGTCGAGGCACGCGTCCCACATTTGGTCGCGCTCCTCCTGGCTGACGCCCTTGAGCGTCTTATCGATGAGTTTAAGCAGCTTGTCCGAGCCCTTGCGGCAGCCGACGTTTGCCGTGACCTCCTGCTTGAAACCCTCGCCCTCGGCAAATTGAATCGGCACGATACCCGGGTTTTGGGCCATATAGCCCTTCTCGTTCTCAGTGTTGTAGGTCACGGCGTCGCACGTGCCCTGCAGCAGATTCGAAAACACCGTGGGGACCGAATCGACCGGGTTTTTGTGCACAACGCCCGGGATCTCGTCAATGACAGTGTCGAGCATGGTGTCCTTTTGACCGAGCACCGTGGCACCGCTGAAGTCGCTGAGCTTGGTGGCGTTTTGGTAGGGCGAGCCCTCTTTTACGAACAGGCCAAAGTAACCAATGAAGTACGGATCGGAAAAGCCGACGGACTCCTCGCGCTCGGGCGTGGCGCTCATGCCGGCGATGATGAGGTCGATCTGGCCGTTGTTGAGCGAGTCGATAAGGCCCGAGAAGCTCTGCTTGACGGCGACGGGCTCGCCGCCGAGAGCCTTGCAGACGATCTTGGCGATCTGCACATCGTAGCCGTCGGCATAGGCGCCCTGCACGTTATCGATGGGGATCGTGAACTCGCTGGCCTCGGAGACCTGCCAGTTGTACGGAGCGTAGGCCGCCTCCATGCCGATGCGGATCTTATCCTTGCCGATCACGGAATCGGACAGGTCGTCGCGACCGCCGCCCGTCGTGGGCTGAACCACCTTGAGCGTGGACGGACGCTGACAGCCGGCGAGCGCGCCGGTGACGACGGAAGCGCTCGCAGCGAGAGCGCTACCCAAAAAGATGCGACGGCTGCATACCGGCTGTGGATGCGCGTCGCGTTGATGGGGAGAATGCATAATCTGCCTTCCCTGTTGAATCGTATGCTAACGACTCAACAGGATACCGCACGCCGCTATCCACTTGTATGCATACATACAAGTTTACGAACTGGAAAATGACTGATTGATGCAAGGGCAGCTAATTTGGGACGGGGCTATTTTGACTGCTTGCATGTGAAAGCAGTCAAAATAGCCCCGTCCCAAATTAGCTGCCCCGACCCATGCATCGGAATGAGCGTGGAAAATCTCCCACTTTTGGCTCGCACACGGGCTCAAAACGGGAGATCATCCACGCTCAAGTTATGACCGCTCCGTGCGGAACCCCTAGAGCAGCGTAACGCTAAAGCTGCGCTCGTCCGTCTCGCCCGGCGCCAAGGTGATGGTGTTGACCTTGTGCTCGAAGACGTCGTCCTCGGTATCCATGGTGGTGTGGCCGGTCCAGGGCTCGAGCGCCACAAACGGGGCATCGTTGGCGGCAGACCACACGCCGATGTACTTAAAGCCCTCAAAGTCGATCTTGACGCCGTGGCCCGACTTGCGACCGCGCAGCGTGAGCGTGGAGCCCGGGGTATCGGTGAACATGATGGCATCGTTATCGAAGCTGCGATGCGTGATGGGCACAACGTCCGAATTGTCGGGGGCCTTGTAGGAACCCTCGAACGTCATGAGACCATCGGGCGTGATGATGGGAGCCTCGTTGGTCCAAACCTCGGTAAACGCCAGCTCGTAATCCTCGAATGCCTCGTCCTCGGCACCGGGAGCGGGCACGTTAAACGCAGGGTGGCCGCCCACCGAGAACGGCAGGTCCACGTCGCCGGTGTTGGTGACGGCAAAGGTCTGGGTGAGCGTGGCATCGCCGGTCAGGGCGTAGGTCATGTTGAGCTTAAAGCGGAAGGGGAAGGCCTTGAGCGACTCGGGTGTGTCGGTGATCTCATAGGTTACCGAGGAGCCGTCCTCGGAGACCTCGACCAGCTTGTGCTCGACGATACGTGCGATACCGTGGCGTGCCATCTCGCAGGTACCGGCGGCAGACGTTGCCGTGTTGTTGCGCAGCGAGCCCACGATGGGGAACAGAATGGGTGCGTGCTTGCCCCAAAAGGCGGGATCGCCCTGCCACAGATACTCGTTGCCGTTAAGGGCAAGGCTCGTGAGCTGGGCGCCCATGGAATCGATGGCCGCGGTGAGGCCGCCGCGCTTGATGGTGGTGACGGTGGACATGCTACTTCCTCCAAAAGTAAACAATAATACCGAGGGCTATTGTCCCACTCTTGGGAGCAGTGCGGGGCGGTGGCGCAGCTATTGAGTGATCACATAGAGATCAAACCCACCCTGCGGCGTGGAATCGACCCTATTGGGCGCCTGGGAGTTAAAGCTCACGGGCACCATGCGCTTTGAGGCGCGGAAGCGCGTGCCATCGGTGGCGACGGGAGGCTCATCGACGGTGAGCTCATAGTCTCCGGGCTTGAGCTCGATGCCATCGCCGTCGGAGTTGATGTACTGATACTCGTCGACCGTCTGGCCCTTGAGCGTGCGGCCCACGATATGGATGAGCATCTGGCTGTCGCCGCGCGCGGTATCCCACGTCGCGCCGTCTTTGACCTCGACCGACACATGCACCGAGCGCGTACGGCTGAGCGACTGCTCGACGGACATCTCGACCTTGGCGGCGTCTTTTCGCTGCTGCTCAACATGGCCCCAAACGTTGCCGATCGCCGAACACGCAATGACGCCGGCCAAAAAGGCAATGAGGATAGGGCCGAGCGGAGAGCGGCGACCCGCATCTTCCTCGCGAGCCAAGTCGGGACGATGCGTGGGAGCTGGCGCCTGGGCGCCCTGCGCGGGCACGTCGAGGATGCTGAAGGACGCCGTGCTGCCGGGGTCGATGTTATGGCGCGGTTGCGGCGTCTTGGCCGGCGAGATCGACATATCGGCCGGCTGGCTCAGCGTGGCCGTTGCATCGGCCTTGGCCTCGTCGGCCTCTGCCTGGGCCCAAGCTTGCTCGAAGGTCAGGGGCTCGGCGGGGTCGGAAGCGGCATCATCGGATTCGGCCGTGGCGTCGCCGGCGGCCTCGGCATCAGCACCAGCCGCGCCCTCGGCATCCGCCCCATCGCTCGACTCATCACTCGTCAAAGGCTCGTCCCATTCCTCGTCCGGAGCCTCGCCTTCGCTATACCACCATTCAAAGTTATCGATATCCATACGGGGCGCCCCCTTTGGCCTCGCAAATAAACATTTGCTAGCCTTATACCCGCAGATGGCACAGGCGCTCGTCCGCGCTGGACAGGAAAACCGTCCCAAAATTCGACACTTTTCCTCGATTTCGAGATTTTCATCGATTGTTGGGACGGTTTGGAGCGCGGTAAAGAAGCTGCCCTCTTGCCGCTATCTGATAGAGTTGCAGAGTCCCGAAACTCAGCCTTGCCCATTATTGGAGTTACCGCTTTGACGACCGCATCCACCCTTTCCCCCGCTCGCACCAACCTTTGCCTGGCGCTGCTCGTGCTGCTGGGTTTTTCGCTCGGCTGCTCGGAGTTCGTGGTCATCGGCATCGAGAGCGACCTGGCGACGGAGCTCGGCATCTCACTTGCCACCGCAGGCCAACTCATCAGCGTGTTCGCGCTCGTCTACGCCATCGCAACGCCGGCGCTTGCGCTCAGCACGGGACGCTTCCGCCGTTACCAGTTACTCGTGTGCTACAGCATTGTCTTTGTGCTCGGCAATCTTGTCATGGCGTTGGCGCCCAACTTCCAAGTGCTGTTTGCCTCGCGCATCATCTTGGGCTCCGTCTCGGGCGCACTGCTCGCCGTAGGCGTGACGTATATCCCCGAGCTGCTGTCTCCGCAGCAGACCTCGCTCGCCATCTCGGTGGTGTACGGCGCTTTCTCCGTGGCGATGGTCTTTGTGACCTCGATCGGCAAGTTTGTGGCCGATACGCTCGACTGGCACGTTGCCATGTACGGTACGCTCGCCTTCGCCGTTCTGATCTGTACTGCGCTCGTGGCGTTTATGCCGCGTGCCGGACAGACCGATGAGCCTGCCACATTCCGCGAGCAGGCGGGGCTTCTGCGCGAGCCGAGCATTATCACCGGCATGCTCATCTTTTTGTTTGGCGTGGGGTCGGTCTACGTGTTTTACGGCTACGTGACGCCCTATCTGGAGCAGGTGTTGGGCATGGGCACCGTCCAGGCAAGCACTACACTCATGGCCTACGGCGTGTTTTGCCTGATCTCGAACATCTTGGGCGGATGGATCGACGCGCGTTTTGGCATGAAGGCGCTGCTCGTGACGTTTACGCTGCAGGCAGCGGCACTGTTTGGACTGTTTGCCGTGGGCGCCGCCATGCCCCTCGCACTCGTTTTTGTCTTTAGTCTGGCGATGCTCATGTATCTGTTCTCGGTCTCGTGCATCACGCACTTTATGGACGTGGCCCGCAGCCGTCACCCCAAATCGATGGTGCTCGCGAGCTCGGTGGAGCCCATGGCGTTTAACGTCGGCATCTCGTTTGGCACCGCGGTGGGCGGCGCCGTGGTAAGCGGAATTGGCATTGCCTACGTGGGCGCCGTTGGCGCCGCGTTCTCGCTCGTGGCCTGGGTACTCACGCTAGTGACGATCAAGCTCGCCCGCTGGGAGCGCAAGCGGGCAGCACAATCTTCGATGCAGGCATAGGGGCAAACATAGCCCAAGGTGGCGAGCGACCGGTGAAACCGTCCCATACAAGTGGTGTTTATCCGCCCGCAAGCTCCAGCAGTGCAATTTCGTGTACTTCAGATACACGCTTTTCCACAATTTCGTGTATTTGAAGTACACGAAATCGTACTAAACTATGTATTTGAAATACACGGAATTGGAAAGGCGGCTCCATGCGTAGATCAATCGAATCCGTCATCGAATCATGGTCGACAGAGGACGCGTCGCGCCCCCTCCTCATCCGTGGTGCGCGACGCGTGGGCAAAACGTACGCTGCCGAGGAAATCGGCAGACGAATCGCCGGCGATGCATTTGTCAAACTCGACTTTCAGACCGATCTTGAGCTGATTGCCCCGCTGTTCGACTGCCCCACCGACGACGTTGACACCATCGTGGCACGAATCTCAGACTATAAACGCACCCCCATTCGCAAAGAAACCGCATTCATCCTGTTTGACGAGGTTCAGCTCTGTGAACGGGCGCTCAACTCGCTTCGCTTTTTCTCGGGTTCGGGCTGGCGCATATGCGCGACCGGCAGTCAGCTCGGCGTCGCCACGCGCAAGCGCAAGCTGCCTTTTCCCAGCGGCGTCCGCCAAGAGACCATGCATCCCATGTCGTTCGAGGAGTTTCTCTGGGCGCTCGGCGAGGAGCAGATGGCCGATGCCGTTCGTACCCACGCCGACACGCTCGAGACCTACGCCGCACACCAAGCCGCGCTCAACCTGTTTCATCGATACCAAATCGTGGGCGGCATGCCCGCCGCCGTCAACGCGTATCGCAAGACGCTTTCCATCGAAGACGCGCGCGTCGAGCAGCGCGAAATCGACGAGACCTACACCGCCGATATGACCGACCCCGAAAACGGGATCAGCGGCGTAGCAGCGCGCAAGGTCTGGCGCTCCATTCCATCCCAGCTGCTACGATCCTCAACCAAGAAATTCAAGTACTCCGAGGTCGAACGCGGAGGCCGACGCTCAAAGCTCATCGAGCCACTCGACTGGCTCGAGGGCGCCGGCATCATATCGGTCAACAACCTGACCGAAGGCATCGAACCTCCCCTCGTCCCCTTCGACGACGAAGACGGGAGCTTCTTTAAGGTCTATCTTCTCGATACGGGCCTCATGTTCTACAAACTCGGTATCAACCCGCGACTCTGGCTCGACCTCAAAGAGGATTCCGCCATTGCGCTGTCTTCCGACTTTCGAGGTGCCTTGGCGGAGAACTCGGTCATGCAGGCATTTTCGGGCAATGGTTTGCAGACGTATTACTGGATGCCACCGTCGTCTTGGAAGACGAACGGCGAGCTCGATTTTCTACTTCAGACCGACCGTATGGAGATCGTTCCCGTCGAGGTAAAATCCGCACGCAACGTGCGCGCGAGAACGCTCGGGTCGTTTATGGAAAAAGCCCGGTCGCCGTATGCCTACATATTGTCCGAGAACAATTTTGCCCGCAGCGAAACCGATGACGGACGCGAGCTGCGCCATCTCCCCTTGTACGCAGCGGGCTTTATCGGAGCAAACTGCCTCAAGGGCAGTCTGTAACCCCCGCGCGACCGCCCAGAAAGGAACCATCATATGCAACGCGTACTGTTTATCTGCCACGGGAATATCTGTCGCTCGACGATGGCTGAGTCGGTGTTTGCCGAGTTGGTGCGCCGTGCTGGGCGCGAGGCGGAGTTCGTCATTGATTCTGCCGCGACCTCGACCGAGGAGATTGGCAACCCTCCGCATCATGGCACCGTCGCCAAGCTGCGCGAGGTCGGGATTCCCGTCGTTGCGCACCGCGCGCGCCAGGTTCGTCGCGCGGAGTATGGTGACTGGGACCACATCGTCTATATGGATGCCCAGAACGCGCGCGGCCTGCGTCGCATCTTCGGCGACGATGCCGACGGCAAGATTTCGCGGCTGCTGGATTGGACCGATCGCCCCGGCGACGTCGCCGATCCCTGGTACACCGGCAACTTCGATGCCACCTACCGCGATGTGCTCGCCGGCTGCACGGCCATGCTCGAGCAACTGTAGGCGCCCGGGCGGCGCGGATGCGTGAGCCACGCCATCGGCATAAAATGAGCGTGGATAATCTCCCGCATACAAATCGAGCGTGGATAATCTCCCACTTTGAGCGTTCTAGCGCGCTCTAAACGGGAGATAATCCACGCTCGGTTACTCGTCGACGATCTCGGCAAGCCAGACGTTCAACGTGTCGACCTCGGGACAGCAGAACTTTGCCGTGCCGGGCTCGTTGCCAGGCACGGTTCCGCCATAGCGCAGGATATCGATATAAGGAAAGCCCACGTGGCAGGCCATGGCGCACATCTTGCCGCGGTCTCGATCAAAGTCAAAGACGTCGCCCGGCTTGTGACCATGGTGGCAGCGGCACGCACCCAGCTGGTCCACGCAGCTCACGCGGATACGCGGACGCTTGCCACGCGGCGCGGCGAGCGGCTTGTTCTCGCCCGCAGGCTTGACGCCGCCCTCGCCAGCATTACTCATGGTCGATCACGTCCAAGCAGGCCTCGATGGGCAGGCCGGCCGACTTGTCCTCCTGGTCGGCATTGCGCTCGATAAGCCCTGCCACCACGCGCATGGCATCGGCCGTTGCACGCTGCAGGCTCCAGCCGGCCATCACGCGGCCGACGAGCACTGCCGAGAACGTGTCGCCCGTGCCCGGGAAGTAAACTGGGATCAGCTCGAAGGGAATCGTGAAGTACTCCCCCGCCACGTGATCGTAACCGATGACGGCGTTCGTGCCGTCGACCACAGCGCTCGTAATGACCACCGACTTGGCGCCCAGCGCGCGCATGGCGTCCACAAGGACGCGGGCCTCGTCGGGCGTGATTTGCTCTGCAATAGATGTATCGGTGAGCAGACAGGCCTCGGTGTAGTTGGGAACCGCGTAGTCGGCGCACTCGAGCAGGTGCCTCATGAGACCGATCGTAGACTCGGGCACACCGGCATAGAGCTTGCCGTTGTCGCCCATGATGGGGTCGACGAACACCTTGGTGCCCTTTTGCGCGCGACGATGGCAGAAATCCGAGATGATGCGCGTCTCTTCCTCGGTCACGATAAAGCCGGTCGAGATGGCGTCGAACTCAAAGCCGAGCTCCTCCCAGATGGCAAGACTCTGACGCACGTACTCCGTGGTGTCATGGATGTAGAACTTGGGATAGTTGAGCGTATCGGACACAAGCGCCGTCGGCAGGTTGTGGATGCGGTAGCCCATATGCGACAGCACCGGCAGCATGGCGGAAAGCGCGACTTTGCCGTAGCCGCACATATCGTTGATCAGCAGCAGCTGAGTGTTCTTCATGAGAGTCCCCCTTGGTTCGGGCACGGCGCGGCAGCGCCACAATGCGACTAAGTGTAGCGCAGGGAACGTTGCGAGCAGGCGCCAGGGCCGCGAAGAGCGCATTGTTGCGGAAAGGTTTCGGAAAATGATCCCTTTTCCTCCGTCCCCCACGGATCACTTGCCCCAGCAACAACCAGGGCAACGCCGCAGGTAGAGGACGGACAGCGAAAACGCTCCTAAGCGAGCAAGGTGGCGTGAAAGAGGAGGGCATAGGCCTTGTGGCCATGCCCGACGATTGAACGCCAGATTGCCGCTTAGGAGCGTTTGCAGCGTCGAGCCGTTACGCGGTTTGGAAAACCGCGTAACAATCAGTTTGGTACCTTGACATTCCTGTCGGCCACTCCTAGATTAGTTAGGCACAAAACAATCCCACTACCTAACTAAAGAAAGGAGAGATACGAATTCATGTGCGATGAACCCCTTAACCTTCGTCCGCACGAGCCCAGCGGCGACCCGTCGCAGCCGGCAGACGTGCCCGAAGCAGTTAACGGCGAAGACAAGCTCGCCAAGCGCATCCTGAGCGGCCTAGGCTTTTGCGGCCACTACATGCACTTTCACGGCGGCGGCGTGTCCGGCAAGGCGCCCATCGTCTGCCTGCTGGCCAAGCAGCCCGGCGGCGAGATGTCGCAGCAGGAACTCGGCATGCACTTCGACCTCAAGCCGGGGTCGCTTTCCGAAATCCTGTCCAAGCTCGAGTGCGCCGGCATCATCGAGCGCAGCCGCAATCCAAAAGATCGCCGGCAGCTCACCATTCGCCTGACCGAGATCGGCTGGGAGAAGGCCCGCATCGACCAAGCCGCCCGCATCCGCTTTAGAGAGCAGGCCTTTAGTGCCCTCAACCACGACGAGCGTGAACAGCTCGCCGAGATGCTCGAGAAAATCCGCGTAACCTGGGAGGAACTGGATGATTAAAACCCTTATGGGCAGCATCCGCGATTACATGAAGGTCACGATCGCCACGCCGCTGCTGGTGCTTGGCGAGGTAATCTGCCAGATGATGATCCCGTTTATCACCGCCGACATGATCGACGCCATCAAGGACGGCACCGCCGTTACCGAGATGTTGCCCACCGCCGGCCTTCTCGTACTCATCGCGCTGACGTCACTCGCCTTTGGCGCCGCCGCGGGCATCACCTGCAGCCATGCCAGCTGCGGCTTTGCCAAGAACCTGCGTCACGACCTGTTCTACAAGATCCAGACGTTCAGCTTCGCCAACATCGACGAGTTCTCGAGCTCCTCGCTCGTCACCCGCCTCACCACCGACATCAACAACGTGCAGCAGGCCTTTATGATGCTCATCCGCATCGCCGTGCGCTCGCCGCTGGTGCTGGTCTTTGCCTTTACCATGGCATACGCCATGGGCGGCAGCGTCGCCATGGTCTACCTGGTCATCATTCCGCTGCTGGGCTTTGGCCTGTTCTTTATCATCTATAAGGTGCGCCCGATCTTTGCCCGCGTGTTCCGCAAGTACGACGCGCTCAACGAGTCGGTCGAGGAAAACGTCACCGGCATGCGCGTGGTCAAGAGCTACGTGCGCCAGGACTACGAGAAGGAGAAGTTCGCCACCGCCGCGCGCGACGTCCAGATGGACTTCACCCGCGCCGAGAAGCTGCTCGCCTTCAACAACCCCATGATGAACATCTGCGTCAACGGAGCGTTCGTCGTCATCATCTACCTTGGCTCCAAGCTCATCATCACGAGCCAGGGCACCCTGTTCGACGTGGGTCAGCTCTCCTCCATCTTTACCTACGGCTTCCAGATTCTGATGAGCCTGATGCAGCTGTCGATGATCTTTGTCATGGTGACCATGGCAGACGAGTCGGCGCACCGCATTACCGAGGTGCTGGCCGCCGAGCCCACGATCGCCAACCCGACCGAGCCCGTGCACGAGGTTGCCGACGGCTCCATCGACTTCGATCACGTGAGCTTTAAGTATTCCGAGCATGCCCGCCGCCAGGCGCTCGACGATATCGACCTGCATATTAAGAGCGGCGAGACCATCGGCATTATCGGTGGCACCGGTTCGGCCAAGTCGACGCTCGTGAACCTGATCGCCCGTCTGTACGATGTCACGGAGGGCACCGTGCGCGTCGGCGGCGTGGACGTGCGCGACTACGACCTGGACGCGCTGCGCCACCAGGTAGCCATGGTCCTGCAGAAAAACGTGCTGTTTAGCGGCACCATCGCCGAGAACCTGCGCTGGGGCGACCCGAACGCCACCGACGAGGAAGTCCGCGAGGCCGCACATCTGGCCTGCGCCGACGAGTTTGTCGACGGCTTCCCCAAGGGCTACGACACCTGGATCGAGCAGGGCGGCTCCAACGTTTCCGGCGGCCAGAAGCAGCGCCTGTGCATCGCGCGTGCCCTGCTGCGTCGCCCCAAGATCTTGATCCTGGACGACTCCACGAGCGCCGTCGACACCAAGACCGACGCCAAGATCCGCGAGGGCCTGGCGAGCTACCTGCCCAACACGACCAAGCTCATCATCGCCCAGCGCATCAGCTCCGTGCAGGACGCCGACCGCATCATCGTCATGGAGGGCGGCCGCATCAAGGACATCGGCAACCACGATGAGCTGCTCAAGACGAGCGAGATCTACCGCGAGACCTTTACCTCGCAAAATAAGATGAGTGCCGAAGGCGATGACGCGGGCGAGACCGCCGCAGCCGACACCGAGGCATCCGCACCGCAAGCTCAGACCCAGGAAGGAGGCGAGGCACATGAGTAAGGCCGCTACCGCCGAGCGCGCGCGCAACCGCAAGGGCGGCACCATGACGCGCCTGATCAAGATGCTCTTTGGCTTCTACCCGGTGCTTTTGCCCCTCGTCGTCGCCGGCGTTGTGCTCTGCGCCATCATCAACTCCATCGGCGCGACGTTTCTCCAGAGCGCGCTGCAGGTCATTAGCGAATCGTGGCAGTCGGGCGACTGGACGGCCGCGCAGCCCAAGATTCTGAAGCTCGTGACCACCCTCGGCTGCATCTACGCCGTGGGCGTCGCCTCCTCGCTCTTCTGGAACCGCGCCATGGCCGTCATCACGCAGGGCTCGCTCGAGAAGCTGCGCGAAAAGATGTTCAACCGCATGCAGGACCTGCCGATTCGCTACTTCGACACGCACCAGCGCGGCGACATCATGAGCCACTACACCAACGACATCGACACGCTGCGTCAAATGATCAGCCAGTCGCTGCCCAACCTGCTCATGACGATCATCGTCATCGTCACCGTGTTCTTTATCATGCTGTATTACAGCGTGTGGATGTGCCTGGTCATCATTGCCGGCATCGCCTTTATGACCTTTATGACCAAGCTGCTCGGCTCCAACTCCGCGCGCTTCTTTATCGCGCAGCAGACCGAGCTCGGCGTGGTCGAGGGCCATATCGAGGAAGTCATGAACGGCCAGAAAGTCGTCAAGGCGTTCTGTCACGAGTCCGCCGCCGAGGCCGATTTTGACGAGCGCAACGAGAAGCTCTTCGAGGTCTCGCAGAAGGCCAACATGTACGCCAACATCCTCATGCCGATCCTCGGGAACCTGGGCGACTTGCTCTACGTGCTGGTCGCGCTGACCGGCGGCATCTTCCTGGCGCTGGGCGTGCCCAACCTGAGTCTCTCGGGCATGGCGCTCTCGATCGCCGTCGTGGTGCCGTTCCTCAACATGACCAAGCAGTTCTGCGGCCAGATCGGCCAGATCTCGCAGCAGATCAACGCCGTGGTCATGGGCCTTGCCGGCGCCGAGCGTATCTTTGAGCTACTCGACGAGGAGCCCGAGGCCGACGAGGGCTACGTGACGCTTGTCAACGCACAGGTGAATCCCGACACCTGGCAGCTCGAGGAGGCCGACCACCACACCGGCATGTGGGCTTGGAAGCACCCGCACCGCGCGACCGGCGAGATCGAGTACGTGCCGCTGCGTGGCGACCTGGTCATGGACAACGTGGACTTTGGCTATACGCCCGACCACGAGGTGCTGCACGGCGTGTCTGTGTACGCCAAGCCGGGCCAGAAGGTCGCGTTTGTCGGCGCCACCGGTGCCGGCAAGACGACCATCACCAACCTCATCAACCGCTTCTACGACATTGCCGACGGCAAGATCCGCTACGACGGCATCAACGTCAACAAGATTCGCAAGTCCGACCTGCGTCGCTCGCTGGGCGTGGTGCTGCAGGACGTGAACCTGTTCACCGGCACCGTGATGGACAACATCCGCTACGGCAACCTAGACGCCACCAACGAGGAGTGCATCGCGGCGGCCAAGCTCGCGGGAGCGGACGACTTTATCACCCGCCTGCCCGACGGCTACGACACCATGCTCACCGGCAACGGCGCACAGCTGTCGCAGGGCCAGCGCCAGCTGATTTCGATCGCACGCGCTGCCGTCGCCGATCCGCCAGCAATGATTCTGGACGAGGCCACGAGCTCCATCGACACCCGCACCGAGGCTATCGTGCAGGCCGGCATGGACAAGCTCATGGAAGGCCGCACGACGTTTGTCATCGCGCACCGCTTGTCCACCGTGCGCAACTCCGACGCGATCATCTGTCTGGACCACGGCCGCATCATCGAGCGCGGCAATCACGACGAGCTGATCGCCAAGCGCGGGTATTACTACCAGCTCTATACCGGAGCGTTTGAGCTCGAGTAGGACCGGTTACTGACGGAGGGGCCCCGGGGGCGGCGGGGTAATTCCTCCGTGCTCAAACATTCTCGCTTCGCTGCGAAACTGCGCGCGGAGGAAATACCCCGCCCGCCCCCGGGGCGCCCTCCTGCGCGCGATCAGCCCGTCATTTAAAACGGAATAAAAGCTTGCGAGGCCCTGGCCGTTTGACCAGGGCCTCATTTTGTAAGGAGTCAAAAAGGTCCCGTTCCAGGTGAGCTACTTGAGGAGTTGGGCCATGGCGTTGACGAATTTTTGGACTTGGAGGGTGGGCTCGAGCGGGTAGTGCAGAAAGACCGGCACCTCGCGGCCGCACAGGAACGGTACGCCCACAAAGGCCGGGTGCACCCCCGACCATGCGCCGCAGGTGAGTACCGCGTCGCCCTTTTCCTCCGCCTCGTTAAAGAGCGCAAAGTCGAAGCTATCCACGTCGATCACGTCCACGCCGCCGTCGGCCAACAGGTCGATGCGCAGGCTGTCCATGGCGTCGTTGCCGTGACGCAGCACGCGCAGGCGCATGCCCTCCAGATCGGCAACCGTAATACGGCTCTTGCGCGCAAGCGGGCTCGTGCGCGGCACATCGATATAAAACGGCACGTTGACGATGAGAAGCTTTTGGCATGCATCGCCCCAGCGCGGGGTCGAAAAGCTCGACTGCACCACATCGACCTCGCGGCCCAAGCTGCGCATGACGGTCTCGCGCTCGTCGTAGAGGTCGCTCACCGGTACGATCTCAAAACGCAGCGACGGCTCCAGCTCGTGTACGCCCGTCCACATCGAAAGCGTCTGACGGCCCGGGCACATCATCGACACGCCCAGGCGAACCGCACCGCCATCGCCCGCCGCGCGTCGGGCGCGGCGCAGGGCATCCTCGGACTGGCGCATGATCGAGCGCGCGTCGTCTACCAGCAACGCACCCGCCGGCGTCACCTTGACGCCCGAATGTGAGCGCTCGAACAGCGTGATGCCAAACTCGGCCTCGAACCCCGACACCTGTTTGACGAGCGCCGGCGTCGACACGCGCAATTTTGCCGCGGCGCGCGAGAAGCTTCCCAGCTCCGCGGCGGCCGAAATGGCCTCAAGTCGTCGATCGTACACGTCATCTCTCCGTTTTCGCACGTACGGCCACACGGTGCCGCAGGGGGTCGTTTTCGCAGGCCACATGCTCAACACAGGCAAACTGCAGCACATAGTGTAAACCTACGGTTAACGCCATTCTAACAAATATGCAATTCAACTGCGCAAATGCAAAGCATACGATAACCAGCGAAAACCACGTGGGTCGGTTAATGGGAGCGACCCACCGGGAGGCACAAGAAGGGAAGTTCCTATGAGCAATTGGCTTAAGCTCGAGGGCGATGTCTGCGCCGTGACTGGCGCGCTCGGCGGTATGGGCGTCGAGATTTGCCGTGAGTTCGCCCGCAACGGCGCCAACGTCGTTCTGCTCGATCTGGACGAGGAAAAGGTCAAGGCCGCAGCCGCCGACCTCGCCGCCGAGTTTGGCATCCACGCCGAGGGTTACAAGATGAACGCCACCGACGAGGCCGAGGTTCAGGCCGCCGTCGATGCCACCATCGCCGACTTCGGCCGCGTCGACGTTCTCGTCAACACCGCCGGCATCCTGCGCTTCGCAGCCATGGAAGACCTGCCGCTGAGCGACTGGGAGCAGGTGCTCAACGTCAACCTCACCGGTTACTTCATCACCTCGCAGCGCTTTGGTCGCGAGATGATCAAGGCCGGCCAGGGCCGCCTGGTGCACATCTCGACCGTCGCCAGCCACTCCCCCGAGACGTTCTCGGGCGTGTACAGCTCCACCAAGGCCGGCGTCAACATGATGTCCAAGATGCTCGCCGCCGAGTGGGGCCCCTACGGCGTCCGCTCCAACTGCGTCGAGCCCTGCTTCGTTAAGACCCCGATGTCGGCCAACTTCTACGCCGACCCCGAGGTCGAAAAGAGCCGCAGCCGCCTGATCGCCACGCGCCGCATCGGCGAGGTCAGTGATATTGCCAACGCCGTCATGTTCCTGGCGTCCACGCGCTCGGACTTTACCACCGGCGACGCCATCAAGGTCGACGGCGGTTTCTCCAACATGATGGGCGACCTTACCGCCAAGCCCGGCGGCCGTCGCGCCTATGCCGACAACTACCTTAAGAACAAGGGTGTCGAGCTCTGGTCCGATGAGTCCGGCGTCGCCAAGCCGACTGACCAGTAAACCAACCTGACAGGGAGGTCCCGCGGACACGCCCGCTCCTCCCCCGTATCGATCAGAAAGAGTCCAATGGCTTCCACCAACTCCAACAAGGGTCGCGCCGTCGTGCTTTCCGCCGCGTGCGTCACCATGTTCTTCATCAGCTCCATCGCGCTGTATTCCGTCGTGAGCAAGAACCTGCTCGCCGTCTACCCCGAGTGGTCGAGCGCCCTCACCTGGGCCTTCCCGGTCTTCCAGACCATCATGGCCGTGACAGGCATCTTCGCCGGCCGCATCTCCGATAAGATCGGTCCGCGCAACGTCGTAATCGCCGCCGCCGTGTGCTACGGCGTGGGCTGGTTCATGTCCGGCACCGTCACCGAGCCGTGGCAGTTCTACCTGTGGTTCTCGCTCGTCGCCGCCATCGGCAACGGCCTGGGCTACAACCCGGCGCTCACCACCGGCCAAAAGTGGTTCATCGACAAGAAGGGTCTCGCCTCCGGCATCACCCTGGCTGCTTCGACCGCCGGTCCCGCCGTGCTGTCCCCGGTGCTCGCCTCGCTGCTCATCCCGAGCCTGGGCATCTTTGGCGCCCTTAAGGCGCTCGGCGTCATCTTCTTTGTGACGATCGCCGCCTCCGCCCTGTTCTTGAAGGCCCCCGAGGCCGGTTGGCTGCCCGAGGGCTTCGAGGCCCCCAAGGGCGGCGCGCACGCCGGCACCTTCGGCGACCTCACCCCGGGCGAGATGGTCAAGACCCCGCGCTTCTGGGTCCTCATCGTCACCTTCGCCTTCGCCGCCACCGCGGGCACCCTGCTCGTCGGCAAGGTTGCCTCCATCGCCGCCGTCCAGCTCTTCGCCGACCCCACGAGCGCCGCGGCCGTCGCCCTCGGCGGCGTGGTGGTCTCCGTCAACACCTGCGCCAACCTGGTCGGCCGCCTGTCCTTTGGCCAGATCATCGACAAGCTCGGCGCCTACAAGTCGCTGCTCATCAGCCTTGTCGTCACCATCGTCGCGCTCGTCATCATGTCGATGAGCTTTACGCAGGCCATGTTCTTTGTGGCGCTCGCCCTGCTCGGCTTTAGCTTTGGCGCCCTGCTCGTCATCTACCCGCCGCTCACCGGTGGCGCCTTTGGCACCAGCAACATCGGCGTCAACTACGGCATCATGTTTTTGGGTTACGCCGCTTCCACCTGGATCAGCCAGCCCATCACCGCCGTGCTGTACCACGCCGAGGCCGGCAGCGCCGCCTACCAGCAGTCCTTCTACGGCGCCATCGTGATCGCCGCCATCGCCGTCGTGCTCACCGTCTACATGATGGTCTCCGACAGCAAGAAGAAGTCCGCTTAGTAATTGCCAATGTGACAAAGGGACTGTCCCTTTGTCACATTCCATCGCCAACAGTATTAAGGAGTCGAAATGTCTGAGCTCAACCCCGTCCGCATTGCCGTTATCGGCGCCGGCGCCATGGGTCGCAACCACATCCGCTTCGTCACCGAGGAGCCCGAGGCCGAGCTCGTCGCCATCGCCGACGCCTTTGAGGGCGCCCGCGCCACGGCCGAGGCCGCCGGCGTGCCGTTCTTCACCGATCCCGCCCAGATGATGGACGAGGTCAAGCCCGAGGCCGTCATCATCGCCACCCCCAACGACCTGCACCTGGGCGTTGCCCGCGAGGCCGTGAAGCGCAATATTGTGCCGCTGGTCGAAAAGCCGATCTCCAACGATCTCGAGGATGCCCAGGCCTTTGCCGCCGAGGCCGAGACCGCCGGCGTGCCCGTACTCGTGGGTCAGCACCGTCGCCACAATCCCTTCGTCAACAAAGCCAAGGAGATCATCGAGTCCGGCGAGCTGGGCAAGCTCACCGTGTCGAGCTTCCACTACATGATCTATAAGAACGACGAGTATTTCGATGTCGAGTGGCGCCGCAAGAAGGGTGCCGGCCCGATCCTGGTCAACCTGGTGCACGACGTCGACCTGCTCCGCTACCTGCTGGGCGAGCCCGTTGCCGTCCAGGGTATGCAGTCCAGCGCCGCCCGCGGTTTTGAGACCGAGGACTCCGCCGTGGTCAACGTCCGTTTTGCCGATGGCGCGCTTGCGAGCATGACCATCTCCGACGCCACCGCCAGCCCATGGAACTGGGAAGCCACCGCTCGCGAGGACCCGCAGTACCGCCCCTTCGACGCCGACGCCTACTTTATCGGCGGCACCAAGGGCGCCCTGTCGCTGCCCCGCCTGCACCAGTTCTCCTACGACGGCGCCTCCAACTGGCACAAGCCGCTGCAGATGGAGATCCCGGCCGTGGATCCGGCACTGCCGCACAAGATGCAGCTCAAGCACTTTGTGAAGGTCGTCCGCCGCGAGGTCGAGCCCGTCGTGACCCCCGCCGACAACGTCAAGACGCTCACGCTGCTTAACGCTATCAAGGAGGCCGCCGAGACCGGCCAGCTCGTCGAGCTGTAACGCCTTAAGAGCGGGCCGCGGCAAACTCCCCGCCGAGCGCCTTGGTCCGCCACAAATAAGCCCCTCTTCTTCGCCCCGCGAGCAGCCTCCTGCCCGCGGGGCCTTTTGCTACCTTGCCGACGATTTTTCTGAGGCAGGGGCCTTTTTGCACCTCAGCCTGATTCGTTCGCCACGAAATGGGCCTATCTACTACGTTTAGCCAATCACCCTCAACCATGCCAAATTTCGCGAAGAAAAAACCGCAGGTAGACGGGTTGCGTATTTTCTGAAAACCGGGGGATGGTCGACCCATACGGTTCAAACGTAGTAGATAGGTCGTTTTCGTGGCGAGGGCCCAAAACAGTCTTTTGAAACGGGTGGTATCCTTGGTAGCCCTGTGCTGCAAACGCACCTTAAACGCAAGGAGTCCCATGGATCTTATCGCCCAGCTCGCCCGCGAGCTCAACCTTAAGGCCGCCAATGTCGAAGCGGCCGTCAAGCTCATCGACGAGGGCAACACCATCCCCTTTATCTCGCGCTACCGCAAGGAAGCCACGGGCGGCATGGACGACGTCGCCCTGCGCGCGCTCGACGAGCGCCTGTCCTACCTGCGCAATCTTGAGCAGCGCAAAGAGGACGTCATCCTGCTCATCGACGCCCAGGGCAAGCTCACGCCCGAGCTCGAGCAGCAGATTCGCGAGGCCACGCAGCTCCAGCGCGTCGAGGACCTCTACAAGCCCTACCGCAAGAAGCGCATGACCCGCGCGCAGAAGGCTCGCGAGGCCGGCCTGGAGCCGCTCGCCAATATGATCATCATGCAGGCCTCGGCCAAGGGCAGCGCGCTCGACGCCGCCGCGGCCTATATCAACGAGGACGCCGGCTTCGACACCGCCGAGAAGGCGCTCGCCGGTGCCGCCGACATCGTGGCCGAGACAGTGGCCGAGGACCCCGAGAACGTCGCCGACCTGCGCGCCTTTACGCAAAACACCGCCGACATCGTTGTCGAGGCGACCGACCCCGCCGAGAAGACTCCCTACGAGCCCTACTACAACTTTGACGAGCCGCTGCGCCGCATCCCCAACCACCGCGTGCTGGCCATCGACCGCGGCGAGCGCGAGGGCAAGCTCCGCGTGCGCGTAAACGTCGACGGCGCTGCCGCCACGGCGCGTCTCGGCAGCCGCTGGCCCCGCCGCCAGGGCGTCTTCGCGCCCGTCTTTGACGCCGCCATCGCCGACGGCTACAAGCGCCTGATGGCCCCCTCGCTGGAGCGCGAGGCCCGCGCCAAGCTCACCGTCCGTGCTCAGACCGAGGCCATCAACGTCTTTGCCAAGAACCTTGAGGGCCTGCTCTCGGCCCGCCCCGTCCGTGGCGCCCGCGTACTCGCGCTCGACCCGGGTTACCGCACCGGCTGCAAGGTCGCCGTCATGGACGAGACCGGCAAGCTACTCGACCACGGCGTGGTCTACCCCACCAAGCCGCGCCACGACGTCGCCGGCACCAAGCGCGAGCTCGCCCGCCTCGTCAAGAAGGATGGCGTCAACACCATCGTCATCGGCAACGGCACCGCCAGCCGCGAGACCGAGGAAGTCGTCTCGGAGTTCATTGCCGAGCAGGCGCCCAGCCTTCGCTACACCATCGTCAATGAGGCCGGCGCGTCGGTGTACTCCGCCTCCGAGCTCGCCAGTCAGGAATACCCCGACCTGGACGTCACCGTGCGTGGCGCCATGAGCCTGGGCCGCCGCCTGCAGGATCCGTTGGCAGAGCTCGTTAAGATTCCGCCTCAGTCCATCGGCGTGGGTCAGTACCAGCACGACCTTGACCAGGCCGAGCTTTCGTGCACCCTGGGCCACGTGGTGGAAGACGTCGTCAACCGTGTGGGCGTCGACGTCAACACCGCGAGCGCGAGCCTGCTGGGATACGTATCGGGCATCACGCCGAGCGTGGCCAAGAACATCGTGGCCTACCGCGAGGAAAACGGCGCCTTTACCGATCGCCGCCAGCTTAAGAAGGTCCCCAAGCTGGGGCCCAAGGCATATCTCAACGCCGCGGGCTTCCTGCGCATCAGCGGCGGTAAGAACCCGCTCGACGCGACGAGCGTCCACCCCGAGAGCTACGAGGTAGCCACGGCCGTCCTTGAGCGCGCAGGCGTGGCGGCAAGCGAGCTTAGCCGCGGCGGCGTGCCCGACATCGAGCGCCGCCTGGGCAGCATCTCGGCGCTGGCAAGCGACCTGAACTGCGGCACCCTCACGCTCATCGACATCGTCAACGAGCTCAAGAAGCCCGGCCGCGACCCGCGCGACGACGCGCCCGAGGTGGTCTTTAGCCGCTCGGCACTTTCCATCGACGACCTGGAACCCGGCATGGAGCTCAAGGGCACGGTGCGCAACGTCGTCGACTTTGGCGCCTTCGTCGACGTGGGAGTGCACCAGGACGGCCTCGTACATATCTCTAAGCTGGCCAACCGCTTTGTCAAGCACCCCAGCGACGTCGTGCGCGTCGGTGACACGGTCAAGGTGTGGGTCGAAAAGGTCAATCGCGACCGCAAGAAGATCTCGCTCACCATGGTGCAGGGCAAGTAACAGCAAAGGACGAACCACCGCTGTCCATCGTCGAACTTGCAAGTTTTTCTCACCCAATGGGAAAACTTGCAGATACCGCAACAAAAATGGTGCCGCCCATCAAAGAGGCAGCACCAGCTAAGTCTTATTCAGCTCAGAACCTACTGGCAAGCTCGTGCCGGCAGCCCCGGCCTTTCCTTTGCCTAGCGCGACCCTCGCGGAGCGCGTGAGCGATAGGGAAAGGAAAGGCCGGGGCGAACAACCCACGGTACAGTCGGTGTTCGCGCTACGGCAGGATATGGAAACCGAGCGCCGCGATATCCTTGGCAAAACCGCGCACGGTATCGAGCGAGACCTCGTACGGGTCGCGACCAATGTTCTTGCGCTTGGCCAGGATGCTGTTGGGCACCGTAATGATCTGGCAACCGCAGGCCTCGGCCTGGTAAATGTTGATGAGCTCGCGCGTGGACGCCCACAGGACCTCGCAGTTGGGCTTTGCGGCGGCCTTCTTGACCGACTCCGTCATAAACGGAATGGGGTCGACGCCGGTATCGGCGATGCGGCCGGCAAAGAGCGAGATGATGGACGGCGTCTCGGCGTCGACGGCCTCGACCATCTCATCAACCTGCGTAGGCGTAAAGATGGTGGTGACGTTGACCTTGATGCCGTCGGCCGAAAGCTTGCGCACCAGCTCGGCGGTGGACTCGCCCTTGGTGGTCACGCACGGAATCTTGACGTAGACGTTCTCGGCCCAGGTAGCGATCTCGCGCGCCTCGACCTCCATGGTCTCGACGTCGTCGGCAAAGACCTCAAACGAGACGGACACATCGGTGATGTGGGCCAGGACCTCCTTGGCAAACGCGCGGTAATCCGTCACGCCGCCCTTCTTCATAAGGGACGGGTTGGTCGTGAAACCCTGAACGTTGCCGTTCTCGTACATGTCGAGCATGCCCTCGAGGTTTGCACCGTCAGCGAACACCTTGATTGCCATCTGCCTGATTCCTTTCGCTTGCACATGGGCGTTAAACTGCTAAACACTTTACCTACGTTTATCAAGGCGTGAGCTGCGGTTTTTTATCTTCTCGGCGAACGGTATAAACACCTCAGTGTTTGGATTGATAAATCGATTGAGCATGCAAAAGCAAAGAGTCGCAGTTTGGGCAAACGTCAGAACGCGGGATTCATTAGATGAGGCCGAAATGCTGCATCGCTGTGACGGTGCCGTCGTGTGCGACATCGTCGGTCACGTAGTCGGCGACCGCCTTGACCTCAGGCATGGCGTTGCCCATGGCGACAGCCGTCTCGACCGCAGCGAGCATGCCCAGGTCGTTACCCGAATCGCCGAAGCCAAAGGTGCGCGCGTTGCCAGTGCGGCCCAGATACGCCAGCGCTCGCGCCACGCCCACGCCCTTGTCAATGCCCTTGGGACTCAGCTCGCGATTCTGACCACCGGTGTTGCACAGCTCAAACTCGCGATCGATAAAGCCGTCATCATTGGCTACGCGAGCCAAACTGGGCACATTGAGGCATACCTTGCCCACGCGCAGACTGCCGTCGACGCGCATCTCCTCGGCGCTGTGCACCACAGAAGTGCCGATCAGAGACGACTGCTCAACACCCGCGGGTTCCAGGGCAAAAGTAGCCACGTTGGTCTCGAAAAAGGCCTCAATCCCTGCCGCTGCCATACGGCGCGCGAGCTCCTCGATAACGTCCTCGCCAAAGCAGTCCTCGTGTACCACGCGGCCCTCGACCTCGAGCGTCGCTCCCGCCATGGCAACGACACCCGCCGGGTTCAGCGCGCGCAGGCCATCGGCAATCAGCCACAAGGGACGACCCGTGCAGATAAATGCATGGTGTCCCGCGTCGCGCAGACGATGAAACGCCTCGACGACCGCCTGCGAGGGGTGAACCGCCGAAAAGTCCTTGTCGGTCATGTTGTCGGGATCGAACGACGTCAGCGTGCCGTCCACGTCAAAAAAGAGCACGGCGGAATCGGGGCACGCATCAATCATATGGGTTCCTTTCGGGGGCGAGAGTAAACGAAGCATCCATCATATAATGGAGCGACGCAACCAGAGAGGTCACCCATGGAATTTTACGCAAGCTGCCCCGAGGGCTTTGAGTCCGCACTCGCCGATGAGCTTAAACGCCTCGGGCTTTCGCATGTTCGCCGGCTGAAGGGCCGCGCTACATTTGAGGGCGAGCTCGAAGAAGGCTACCGCGCCTGTCTGTGGTCGCGCCTGGCGAGCCGTGTGTTCGTGGTACTCGGGCGCTTTGAGGCGCAGGATGCCGATGAACTGTACGATAGCGTTTACGACATCGCCTGGGAGAGCATCGTCCGCCCCGGCGCCACCATCGCCATTACCGCCCGCGGCGTGACCGAGCAGCTGCGCAACACGCGCTTCTCGGCCCTGCGCGCCAAGGACGCATTGTGCGACCGCCTGGCCGAGACCACGGGCCGTCGCGCCGACGTCGATGCCGCCGACCCCGATGTTCACCTACTGCTTTCGTTGCGCCAGCGCCGCGCGAGCATAAGCCTAGACCTTTCGGGCGACCCGCTGTTCAAGCGCCTGCCGCCCGCGGCGACCCGTGCCGGCGAGGGCGCGCACGTGCTGCGCCCCGACTACGCCGCTCTGGTGCTGGCGCAGGTCGGCTGGACCGCACTGTGCGAGCGCGAGCTGACGGCCGATGATTACGAGAATGAAGCCCTGCCCACGCTGATCGATGCCTCGTGCGCCGGCGGCGGTCTGCTGCTGGAGGCCGTGAATATCCTGACCGACCGCGCCCCGGGTGCCGCACGCAAGCACTGGGGTTTTGAGGGCTGGCAGCTGCATGATGCCGACCTATGGGAACAACTGCTTGCCGAGGCGCGCGAGCGCGAGGCGACGGCGCGCGAGCGCCAGGCGCGCATCGTGGCCGTAGACATCGACCCCGCCGCCCGCAAGACTGCCGAGCGTATGATCAAGTGCGCCGGCTACAAGCGTTTCGTCGACTTCTGCGCTGCCAAACCAGCCACCGTGCTGGACCATGCAGGCGCTGTCGCCGGCGCCGCCGTAGTCGCAGACACCACCGAGACCCCGCTTTCGCTCATGCACGACGCCATGACGCTGGTCGGCGAGCTGCGCCGCGCGCCCGAACTCGCTTCGGCACCGGTCGCCACGCTCGCCCGCGATGGCCTTATGGCCCGCGCGCTCCATGCCGAGCCTGCGCGCTCCATCGCCGTCATGCCCAATAACGAGGAGGCGGCTATTGAGGCCTGGCCCTCGCTCGACCACGCCGCCGCGGCATTCGAAGCTGCGACCAGCGCAGATGCCGAACAGCAGACCGCAGACGCTCAAGACGAAGCCGCCGACACTCCCATGCCCGAACCTGCCGCCACGCTCGACCTGGGCGACGGCAAGCCGCTGCCCGTGCTCATCCCCGAGTCCGAGCAGTTCGCCAACCGCCTGCGCAAGAACGCCCGCCTGCGTCGCAAGTGGGCAAAGCGCGAGGGCGTGAGCTGCTACCGCGTCTACGATGCCGACCTGCCCGACTACTCCGCCGCCATTGACCTGTACGAAGGCTGCCCGCAGACGCCGGGCCGCTGGCTCGTCATCGCCGAATACGCCGCGCCCAAGACCATCGATCCCACGCTGGCCCAGGCCCGCATGCTCGACATCTTGGCCATCGCGCCGCGCATCCTAGATGTTCCCGCCGAGCATGTGCACGCCAAGGCCCGCATGCGTTCGCGCGGCGGCTCGCAGTACGGCAAGCAGGGTGCCGGCAAGGGCGGATCGGGCGAGCGTGCCAACATCGTGCGCCGTCGCCTGCCGCTCATCGAAGAGGGCGGCCTTACCTTTGCCGTCAACTTTGACGACTATCTGGATGTGGGCATCTTCCTGGACCACCGCGTCACCCGCAACCTGGTGCGCGAGCACGCCAAACAGGCACGCCGCTTCCTCAACCTGTTCGCCTACACCGGCACCGCCACCTGCTATGCGGCAGACGGCGGCGTCGAGGAGACCGTGACGGTCGACCTTTCCAACACCTATCTGGACTGGGCCGAGCGCAACATGCGCCAGAACGGCTTTGTGGGCCCGCAGCATCACTTTGTGCGCGATGACGTGCTCGCCTGGATTCGCGACCAACGCCAGACGCGCAACCGCTGGGACCTGATTTTTGTCGACCCGCCCACGTTTTCGAACTCGTCCAAGATGGGCCGTCGCACCTGGGATGTCCAACGCGACCATGTTGAGCTTTTGGCCGGCGCATCGCGCCTGCTCGCACAGGGCGGACATGCCATCTTTAGCTGCAACCTGCGCGGCTTTCGCCCCGAGACGCGCAAGCTCGCACGCGCGGGCGTCGTGCTGGAGGACATTACGGCGCAGACCATCCCCGAGGATTTCGCACGCAACCAGAAGGTGCATCATTGCTATATCGTGCGCCGACTGCCCATCGAGGACGCCATGGCCGAGGTCGGTTTTAGCGCCGAGGAGATTGCCGAGCGAACCGAGGAGCTGCGCAACCCCGAGGCGCGCAAGCCTCGTGCAGCAGCGCCCGCGCACGCGCAGGCCGGCGACCGAGGACCGCGCGGCGACGGCAAGCCCGCCTGCGCAGGCAAGCCCAAAAAGAAGAAGTTCTACGCCAGCAAGCCCAAGGGCAAATAAACAAAGTTGCGGTGGAATAGTTCCTATAAATGCCTGGCAAAGGCCCAAACAGGAACTATTTCACCGCAACTCATATTGGAATGGCGGTTGGCGATCTAGCCTTGGGTGACCAATCGGTAACCGATACCCACATGCGTTTGGATATAGCGCGGATGCGCGGGGTCGGACTCGATCTTCTTGCGCAGCGTGCCCATAAAGACGCGCAGGCTCGCCAGGTCGCTCTTGGTTGCCGTGCCCCAAATCTCGTGCAGGATAAACTGGTGCGTCAGCACCTTGTCGGCGTTATGCGCCAGCAGGCACAGGAGCTTGTACTCGATCGGCGTCAGATGCAGCTCCTCGCCATCCATCGTGGCGATGCCGGCATCAAAATCGATATGCAGCTCACCGGTATCGAACGAGCCCTCGGAGACAACGCCGCCCGTTTGCGCATACGAAAGGCGCCTGAGCGTCGTGCGAATGCGCGCAAGCAGCTCCTCGACCGAAAACGGCTTGGTCAGGTAGTCGTCGGCGCCGGCATCGAGCGCGCGAATCTTGTCCGCGTCCTCGCTGCGCGCCGATACCACGATGATCGGCATACCCGACCATGCGCGCACCGACTCCACCACCTTGACGCCGTCCATATCGGGCAGGCCCAGATCGAGCAGCACAATGCTCGGTGCCTGCGATGAGGCGGCGGCGATGGCGGCATGGGCAGTCTCAACGGCCATATGACGCAAGCCGTGCGCCTCGAGCGCGGCAACGATAAGGTTGCGGACGGCGGGATCGTCCTCAACGACCAAGATAAGCGGTTTTACGGCAGAGTTCGGCACGGCGCTACTCCTTATCAAACGAAACGTCGGCGACGGGAAGCTCAATCGTAAAGACCGAGCCGTGCGGGTCCGCCGCGGCAACCTCTATGCTACCGCCATGCGCCAACGCAATGGAGCGGCAGAGCGAAAGACCCAGGCCAACGCTGCGGTGGCTGTCGGCAAGACCGTGGTTGGCGGTATAGAACGACTCAAAGATCCGCTCGCGGTCCTCGGGTGCGATGCCCGGACCATCATCGGCCACCGAGCACGCCACGCGTCCATCGTCGACGCTAATCGAAATCATGATATGCGAGCCTGCGGGCGTATAGGTGATGGCGTTGTTCACCAGATTGACCACCAGCTGCACCATCAGGCGCGCATCGACGTTGACGAGCGCCGGCTCATCGCACGCCACCACCTTAAGGTCGTGCTCGCGCACGGCAGGGTTCACGTGGCGCAGCGCCTCCTCGACGATATCGTCCATGAGCTCGAGCGTGGTCGACAGGCGCATACCGCCGCCCTCGAGCTTGGTGATGGCGAGCAGGTTCTCGACGGTGGCGTTGAGCCATTGCGCATCCGAGCGAATGGACAGAAGCATGCCGCGGCGCGTCTGGCTATCGAGTACGGCGGTGCCGGTCGAGCCCTGGTCGAGCAGCACATCGGCATTGCCCGAAATACTGGTGAGCGGCGTGCGCAGGTCGTGCGAGATGGAGCGCAGCAGGTTGGCGCGCAGCTGCTCGTTTTTGGCGAGCACCGCCGCCTCCTCGCGGGCCTCCATGGCGCGGGCGCGATCGAGTGCCAGCTCGCCTTCGCTCACGATGGCATCGGCAAGTGTCCGCTCCTCGTGCGTCAGCACGTCGGGCTCGGCAACGATAGCCAGCACGCCCACCACCGAAGCGGGTTCGCCCGAGCGGACGAAGCCGTCGCCCGTGCGAACCGTCAGGTAGATGCCATAAAACGCCGAGCCGCCAAACGTGGCGTCGAGCGGCGTTCCCACATAGGCGGACGCCGAGAGCCGCGGCGGCATCTGCGGCGCCAGTTCATGCACCGGTGCGGCATCGCCCACGGCCGTGTATGTCGCACGCGGCAGCAGGTCATCGCCCTCGGCGTCGGCGCTGTACCACACGACCGGACAGCCCGAAAGACGCGCCAGCTGCGTCGCCATGGCATGGACAATCTGTTGCTGATCGGCGCACCGCTGCAGCATGCGGTTGGTCTCGAGCACCATATGCGTGCGGCGGTCGCTGGCGGCAGCCTGTGCCAAGGCGCGGCGCAGGGCCAACGCAATCGAGCTCGACACAAGCGAGACCACGAACATGATGAAGAACATGCCGGGATAGCCGCGGTCGATAAGCGACAGCGAGTAGCGCGGGTCGACAAACAAGAAGTTGTAGAGCGCCACGGCGGCAGCCGAGCTCAGCAAGCAATACAGGCGACTCCAGGTAAAGAATGCGCACAGCTGAACGGCGAACACATAGACGATCATGATGCTCGGCGCGAGACCCGGATGGTCGAGCAGCGCGCCCACAATCGTCGCCGCGACCAGCAGCCCCACTGATACGCAGGCGTCATACAGAGGAGTGCGGCGCGTCAGCGTTGTGCGCCGCCACCAAAAGCTATCGGCAATATCGCCGTCCGTACGGACGTCCATCAGCGCCCCGCCCCTCTCTCAAAAACAAAAACCACCACAAAGGGACAGGCACCTTTGTGGTGGTTTCCCTTGTGGTGGTTCCAAGTGTATAGCCTTTGCAACCGGCGGTCGCTAGACAAACAGCACGTGCGCGAGCAGTGCGCACACGCACGCCGCGACAAGCACCGTCACCACGATCGAAATCACGCGGTCGGCCATATCCATGTTGGCCCGATTCGTAAAGAACCGATCTTCGGCAGCATCGGCGCGTACCTCACGCACCAGCTCGGTCGCAAGATCGCAACCGTCAAGCACCTTTGCATCCATGGTTTCCTCCCAGGACTCAATCCCCGTCAATACAAACCCGCCCGTTCGCAGACAAACCTCGAGCGTCGACTACGGCCGCTCGTTGGGGGCCAGGCGCTGCATCTTGTTCACGGCCTTGAACTTGGTGAACAGCGGCACGTACTCAAAGCTCACGTTGGAGTTCTCCAGGCCGTACCAGCGTGCAGGGGTGCCGGCGGCGCGGCGGATGATGTACTTGAGCGTGATGGCCGTACGCTCGCTCGGCTCCACATCGCTTTCAGGCGCCAGAAGCTTACGAATCAGGACGAACTTGAACGTACCGATGTTACCCGGATCCTTGTAGACCGAGTAGTCATGCGTCTGCGCCGGCAGCTCGCCGGTGGCAGCCAGGTCCTGAACGACCTGACGCAGATAGGCATTGACGCGCTGGTTAATCTTGTAGCCCAGGTACAGATGCACGCGGAACACGTAGTCGGTGCCGAACGTCTCGACCGAATAGGCAAAGGTATGCGGCTCGTCCATGGTCTCGACATTCACGAACCACCAGGCGCGAGCGCGCTTGGGATGCTTGTCCAAGATCGAGTAGACGATATCACGGTCGATGTAATCGGTATGGGTGTCCTTGGTCAGGTACACGACGTTGTCGCTCAGGCGCTCGTAGCGATCGTCATCGCGCAGGCGCTTGAGCTGCGGCAGGTAGCTGCGCAGCGGCAGCAGCGTAAACTGGCGCTGCTCAACAGCCGTGCCGTTGTACCAGCACACCATGATGCCCATGATGAGTGCAGCCATGAGGATGGTGAAGTAGCCGCCGTGGAAGAACTTGGTGAGCGAGCTCACGAAGAAGAAGCCTTCGAGCAAAAGGAAGAAGGCCGCGAAGATCCACGGAGCAACCTTGAGCTTGCGCTCCTCGTGCAGGTAGAAGAAGAGCAGCAGCGTGGTGCACATCATAGTCAGCGTAATGGCAAGGCCGTAGGCGGCTTCCATATGCGCCGAGTTCTGGAACAGCAGCACCACGATGACGCAGCCGACAAGCATGACGTTGTTGACCATGGGGATGTAGAGCTGGCCCTTGGTCTCGGCAGGGTAGAAGACCTGCATGTGCGGCATAAGGTCCAGACGGCTGGCCTCGGACACCAGCGAGAATGCGCCGGTGATGAGCGCCTGCGAGGCGATGATGGCCGCGATGGTGGAAAGGCCGACGGCAAACGGGCGCAGGCCCGGGGCGAGCATCTGGTAGAACGGGTTGAGGTCGGCAATGCCCATGAGCTCGGGGTTGGCAGCGTTGTTCATAAGCCAAGCACCCTGGCCCATATAGGAAAGCAGCAGGCAGCACTTAACGAACGGCCAGGTGGCGTAGATGTTGCCGCGGCCGACGTGGCCCATGTCGGAGTAGAGCGCCTCGGCACCGGTGGTGGCGAGGAAGCAGCTGCCCAGAATCATGATACCCGCGTGGTTGTTGGGGCTCAGCAAAAAGGCGATGCCGCGCACCGGGTTGAGGCACAGCAGCACGGCGGGGTGCTGGAAGACAAAAAACAGACCCGTGCCGCCCAGGAACAGGAACCACAGCGTCATGATGGGGCCAAAGGCGTGACCGATCTTGGCCGTACCGATGCGTTGCACCAAAAAGAGCGCGATGATGATGGCGAGCGTAATGGCGACGACGCGGCCCTGGTCATCGCCCAGCACGGCATGGACCGCCGGGATGGTGCGCAGGCCCTCGATGGCCGTGGTAACGGTAACGGCCGGCGTCAGGATGCCGTCGGCGAGCAGCGCGGCGCCACCCAGCATGGCGGGGATGATAAGCCACTTGCCACAGCGCTTGACCAGGCTGTACAGGGCAAAGATGCCGCCCTCACCATGGTTATCGGCGCGCAGCGAGATGAGCACATACTTGATGGTGGTCAGCAGCGTGACCGTCCACACGACAAGGGAGAGCGCGCCAAGCACGAACTCCTCCGTCACGCTTCCGATGCCGCCGTTGCCGGCAACGAGTGCCTTGGTTACATACATGGGGCTGGTGCCGATATCGCCATACACCACGCCCAGCGTGACGAGCATCGCCGAGATGCTCACGGGAATCGCAGCGTGCGAGGCTGCCTCCTTGGCCTTCTGTTCCATAAGCCGGTTTCCTCCCAACTATAATGTTCGAAGGAATTATAGGTAATCGGCCTATGTTTGAATGGTACTGTTTTCCCAGCTAGATAAACATTTATACGGCCTTTAGGCCACCGCGGCGATATGGAATGTGACAAAGGGACTGTCCCCTTGTCACATTCGTCATTTTCCGAGCCAATTTTTGAACCACCACTCCATGGAGCGGCTCATCTCGGCCATAAAGGGGCTCGTGTGCTTGCGGGTGTAGATATCCATGACGCGCTCCCCCACCTCGCGGGCATGCGGACGGAACATCGCGTCCATCTCGGCCACCTGCGCGTCCATGGTCGCGGCATCCGCGCGGCAGTAGCGCTCCTCGTGCACCAGGTTCACCACGGGATGCGCAATGGCCGGACGCTCCTTGCGAGGCGTGCCGACGATGAGCATCGACAGCGGCATGGTATAGGGTGGCAGGTCGAGCAGCTCGGCAACTTCCTCGGCATTCTCCACGATGTCGCCAATGTAGCAGCTTCCCAGCCCCAGGGCCTCGGCGGCAACCACGGCGTTTTGCGCGGCGATCACGGCGTCCTGGGCCGCGATGGCAAAGTCGCCCAAACCCGGCGCGCGGCGGGGCGACTTGCCCGTACGCTCGACAAACTCGGGCTCAAAGCAGCCCACGTGCTCAAACAGATCGATCCACTTGGCATAATCGACCACAAATATTAGTGCCCAGGGCGCCTTGGCAATCATGGGCTGGTGGTCGCACAGGTCAGCCAGGCGGTCCAGCGTAGCCTGCTCGCGGATACTCACGATGGAATACATCATCATGGCGCCCGCCGACGGCGCGCGACTCGCTGCATGCAAAATCGCTGCGCGCTGCTCGTCAGTCACCGCCACGGGACGGTCGTCGTCATCACGCGCAAAGGCACGCGTGGACGAGCGATGCTCCAAGATGTCCAGCACCGCATTGCCCGTAGTCTCGACCGGATAGCCGTTCGTATCCACGCCCGCAGCTCCGCCGCAGTACTCGGCGCCCGTCATACAAACCTGCTCACCCATAGCTCTATCCTCGCTAATTCTTTAAGAAGCCTTTACGTTTCCGTGTAATTCCCGTCCATTATCGCGCAGGTCGCCACTACATTGCGCCGTACCGCCACACATGCGCGTTAATATGGCTGATTGTTGTGCGCAGCCCGCAAATGCAGCGCATATTTAGGTAACAATCGGGTAAACCCCCGCTTTCGTAGGTTTTAGTTTGTGAGGAGTCTCAGCATGTTCGCTGCCGCCATCTCGCTCGTCGGTCTTGCGGCGACCGTCTACCTTGTCTTGCGCGAGGCCAAGGCCATTCGCGCTCAGTCGGGCACCGTCACCAAGGGCGCCTTCGCCTGGAGCGTCGCCTTTGGCCTGTTCCAGCTCTTTTTGACCGTCTGGGGCGCTATTGGTCTCGTCGCGCAGAACGAGCCGCTCGCCTTTGTGGTGCTCATCCTGACCAATGCCATTCTCACCGGTTGCGCTTGGGCCAGCATCGCCCGCGACCGCATCGCCCCGCGCGTCTTTGCGTTCGCCAAGCCCGACGCCCCCGCCCCCACCGGCAAGCTCGCCCGCCTGCGCGGCGCCTTTGTGGGCCGCCCGCTCGTCGCCGCCGTCTTGTGCCTGCTGCTCGCCGGTGTCTTTGCGCTGCTGGGCATGGAAGTCTCGTCCAACCACGACTTTACCTGGGTCTACCCCCTGTGCATCCTGCTCGAGTGGGCCATCATCACCGTGCTCATGACCGGCTTGTTCTTCCTGTTCCAGCGCCACGGCGCAGCTCCCGCGGTCCTGGCCTTTGCCCTCTTTGTCCTGGGCATTGCCGAGTTCTTTGTCATCACGTTTAAATCCATGCCCATCCAGCCGGGCGACCTTTCGGCCATCTCCACCGCCGCCGCGGTCGCCGGCAACGGCTACACCTTCTCGATCTCGCTGTTCTGCGTGCTGTCCATGGGCTTTACCGCCATCGCCATGCTGCTATGCGAGTACGCCGGCCTGGTGGCACCGCACCGTCAGAAGGGCGCCGCCAACGCCAAGCGCATGCTGCTCACCAACCTGCTCGTCGCCGTGCTGTGCCTGGGCGGCGTGACCGCGCACGTCACGCTTATCGACTACTACAACACCCTCGGCATCACCGTCTACACCTGGCGCCCGCTCGAGAGCTACTGGCGCGAGGGCTACCTGCCCGCTTTCATTAGCGCAGCGCAGTCCATCAAGCCGCCCAAACCCGCCGACTACTCCGTCGACGATGCCAAAGCCACGCTCAAAAAGTACGCCAAGGCCTACGACAAGTCCGACGCGGCCAAGAGCGACGAGCGCGCCGCCGCAAAGGAGCAGTTCGACAGCGAGAAGCCCACGGTCATCGCCATCATGAACGAGACCTTCTCGGACCTATCCATCTACCAGAACATGCGCGCCGGCTACGAAGGCCCGCAGTACTTTAAGAACCTGTCCAACTGCCTCAGCCGCGGCAAGCTCTACGTGAGCGCCTACGGCGGCGGCACCGCCAATACCGAGTTTGAGTTTATGACCGGCAACTCCATGGCCAATCTGGGCTCGGGCGTGTACCCCTACACCATCTACAACATGGAAACGACCGGGAATCTGGCAGAGCAGTTCAAGTCGCTCGGATATTCCACCACGGCCATGCACCCCAACCACGCGACCAACTGGAACCGCGAGAACGTGTACAAGGACTTTGGCTTTGACCAGTTCCTGTCCATCAACGACTTCCAGGGCGCCGATACCCTGCGCGACATGGTGACTGACCAGGCTACCTACGACAAGATTCTTGAGCTGCTCGACCAGAACGCCGATCCTCAGTTTATCTTCGACGTGACCATGCAGAACCACTCGGGCTACGACACGGGCCTGCTGCCGGTCGACAAGCAGATGCACCTTAACATCGACACGACCGACCTGGACGCCAAGACCATCGGGGACGGCACGCTGTCCGATGTCGACGAGTACGTCTCGTGCATTGAGCAGTCCGACCAGGCGCTGCGTTACTTCCTCAACGCCCTGAGCAAGCTCGACCGCAAGGTGGTCGTGGTGTTCTGGGGCGACCACCAGCCGTTCTTCCCGTCCAAGTTCAACGACAAGTGGTTTACCGGCGAGGACGACGCCACGCATCAGGAGCGTCTGTGGCAGACCGACTACATCATCTGGGCCAACTACGACGTTGCCGGCTGCGACCAAACGAGTGAGGTCGACGATCTGTCCACCAACTACCTGTCCGCGCAGCTTATGCAGCTGATCGGCGCCCCGCTGACCGACTACCAGAAGGCGCACATGACGCTGCGCGAGTCGCTGCCCGCCATTAACTCGGTCGGCTACGAGGACGCCAGCCTGCGCTGGGCGCTCTCCTCCAACGTCACCGGTGACGACGCCGATGCCGCAGCCGCCACCAAGGCACGCGAGGATTACGCCAAGATGCAGTACTACGAGATGTTCCGCGACGGCAAGAACGTCTACACCGAGCACTTCCAGACCGAGGCCAACGAGACCGATCCCAACCTGGCACCGGGCACGACCAAGATCAAGTAGCGGGCGTGTCTTAACTGGATCGTCTGCCCGGGCGGCGCGGAATGTAAGATTCCCTGCTCGGGCAGTCCTGCTCGCACGGAGAGCACATTAAGTGCTCTCCGGCTCGTGCGGAACTCGCGATGAACCTTACATACCTCCGCCCGGACAGACGCCCTGTTGTTGGAGCGTGGCTTGTCTTGGGTGTATCGCCGAACATATATAAGTTGAAGGCCACGTTATGTGGCCTTCTTTGTTTGCGGAAAGTGTGTCCCGGAATTCTTGTCTGGAATGGGATGCAGTTTCCGCTTGGGACCCGATTGGGAAAGTGTGTCCCACTATTCAGCTGGATTCCGGGATGTATTCCGTTCCGGGCGCTAATTGTGGGATGCAGTTTCCGCTTGCGGAGTCTCCACTCAACAGAAAACCCGGGTAGCCAGTTGTTTGGCTACCCGGGTTTTAGTTTGTCGATATGTTCGACTGGCTACTAGTGGGTCTTGCGGCGCTTGATCAGCATGATGAGGGCTATCACTACGAGCGTTGCTCCCGCTGCTGCTGCGGTGGCGACTAGGGCGAATGTTTGGTCGCCGGTGTTTGCGAGGCTCTTCGCTGTGGTCGTAGTCTTGACCTTGGTGTCGGTCTTAGCTCCGTTGTCGGACTTGGGCTTGTCCGGGTTCGTCGGGGTCTCAGGAGTCTCGGGGTCCTTTGAGCCTTCGGAATCGGTTGGGCCGGCGGTGTTTACCAGCGTATGGTCCAGGAACTTCTTGGCGCCCGCACTTGCCTGTGAGAACAGGCGGCGCGTGCGGATCGGGGTGGCGTTCACCGTTGTGGGCGCCGTCTCCTCGGCCTCGATATTCACGAGCGCCGTGCCGGTGTCGAGGCCCACGTCGTTGTATCCCACGTGGCAGTAATACTGCGCACCGTCATCGTCTGCGGTCAGGTCAATCTCGAGCTTTGAGGCCGTTCCAGCCGCGAGGTTGCCATCGGCACCCACGAGCTTAAACTCTGTCTCGCCGCGGCCCTTGCGGTACCACATATAGGTCGGTGCCAGCCCTGTTTCGCTATCGTCGGCACCGAGTTGCTTCACATGGCCAATCGCCGAGAGCGTCAGGTGGCTTCCCGCCGTGCGCTCAACCGAAGAGTCGTATCCAAGATCCGACCCCTCCGCAGCATCCGCCGCAGGTCCGCTCACGCTCATCGTCATGCCCTCGGGCATGGTCTTGACCGTAATAATTGCCGAGCGAATACCCGTTTCGGTCGTGGATCCATTCTTAACGGCGGCAATGGCAAATCGATATTCCGTATTGGGCTGCAACCCGTCCCAGGTAAGCGAGGTCTGCGTATTGTCGGCGATCTTCCAGCTGTTGACGATGGCGTCGGCCGCGTTACTCTGCAGCATACCCACGCCGTAGCTAAAGCCACCCCTGTTTGCGAGCACGTCGTCCCAGCTAAACGCGACACTGGTCGAATCAACGGCGTTTGCCGTAAAGCCCGTCACGGCCGGTGCCTCGGGCATCTCGACATCCTTGACGTCATAGCCCACGATCCAAAGCTGATCGGTGTCCTTGGTGCCGAGTTTGTCGCCCGAGCCGTCCTCGAACTTGTTGACATCCACCGCGTTGACGCCCAGACGCCACACAAAACCGTACTTGCCCTGCGCGGCCTCGGGCAGGTTGTCGACGGTGCCGCCGTATTCGGTCGATTCACTCGAGGAGTTACCCGTAGTAAAGCCGGCGTTGGCACCAAAGCACAGGCCGCCAAACAACTCGTGCTTTGCGAGCTTCGCGCCCATGACAACGCTGCCGTTCAGCGTCAAGCCGAGCTCGAGCTCCTGCTCCTTGCCCTCCTCGACTTCGATGGTCTGCTCAATGCTCGCCCCCGACTGCGCGGCGGCGCCGTTAAACCTGTCTCTTATACACATCTCCGAGCCCACGAGACGCTCATGAATCTC